>JBOHKK010000369.1:0-5757 GCA_050729115.1 Geminicoccaceae bacterium
GCGCTCGGCCTGGCGCGGTGGGCCAGGGAGGAACGTGGCGAGCGCCTCCGACCACACTGGCCGCGCGCCGGACTGGCTGGACAGGTGGAGCGTCGGGTTCCAGCCGCCGGACATCGCGACCAGATCGCACGCCAGCTGGCCGAGCGCGGCGCCGTCGACGGTGGCGATCTCGACGCCTCGCACCTCGAGGCGACCGCGGGCGCGGCGAACGACGCTGCGGGACCGGACCTCGATTGCGGCAGCGCGCGCCCGATCGGCGAGATGACCGGGTTCGACGCGGCAATCCACGATCGCCGCGACCTCGATCCCCGCGGCGTGGGCGTCGAGGGCGGTGCGGTAGGCGTCGTCGTTGTTCGTGGCGACCACGATGCGCCGGCCGGGAGCCACGCCGTAACCGCTCACATACGCGCGCACGGCGGCGGCCAGCATGACGCCGGGCCGGTCGTTGTCGGCGAACACCAGCGGCCGCTCCAGCGCCCCGGTGGCCAGCACCACCTGGCGCGCGCGGATCGTCCACAGCCGCTGCCGCGGCGCGTGCTGCGGCCCCGGCTGGAGGTGGTCGGCGACGTGCTCGAGCGCGCCCAGGACGTTGTGATCGTAGTAGCCGAACACCGAAGTCCGGCGGAAGATGCGGACCTCGGGCAGCGCCGCGAGCTGCCGCTCCACATCCGCGATCCAGGCGTCCGCCGGGGCGGTGCCAGGGGTCGCGCGCTCGAACGCAAGGGTGCCGCCCAGATGCGGCCGGTCGTCGGCCAGGATCACCCGGGCGCCGCTCTGGCCTGCCGCGAGCGCGGCGGCGAGCCCCGCCGGACCGGCGCCGACCACGAGCACGTCGGCGTGGGCGTGGCCATGCTCGTAAACGTCGGGATCCGGATCGCGCGCGGCCCGCCCCAGCCCCGCGGATCTGCGGATCACGCGCTCGTAGACCGGCTCCCAGAACGCGGCCGGCCACTTGAAGGTCTTGTAGTAGAAGCCGGCGGGAAGGACCGGCGCCAGCAGCGAGTTGCCGGCCATGAGATCGAAGCGCAGGCTCGGCCAGCGGTTCTGGCTCGAGGCGATCAGGCCGTCGTAGAGCTCGATCTGGGTGGCGGGCGTGTTCGGCGCGAGGTGCCTGCCGCTGCCCAGCTCGACCAGGGCGTTGGGCTCGTCGGCGCCGGCGGCGACGATGCCGCGCGGCCGGTGGTACTTGAAGCTGCGGCCCAGCAGCCGCACGCCGTTCGCAAGCAGCGCCGAGGCCAGCGTGTCGCCGGGATGGCCCTGGTAGGCGCGCCCGTCGAAGCGGAAGCGAAGCACGCGGGTGCGGTCGATCAGACCGCCCTCTGCCAGGCGCCAGCGCTGGCCGGTCATCGATCTGGCACCTCCAGGCGCTCGCGCGCGGTCCCGGTCGCGGCGATCTCGTGGGTGAGCGTGTGGCGCAGCACCTTGAGCCATTGCCGGCAGCCGGCGACGTGGTGCCACCACTCGAGGTGCCAGCCGCACGGGTTCTTGCGGGTGTAGACGAAGTCGTAGAACGCCTGCTCCGGAGCGTCGTCCTCCGGGCGCGCCACGGTCGCATCGCCGCCGTACTGGAACTCGGCGTCGTCGCGCAGGCCGCACCACGGGCAGCGGATCTGATGCACGATCGCTCCTTATTGGTGCCAGGGCACGGGCCCCGCGCCCTTCTCGTCGAGTAGATGTCCGGTGCGAAAGCGCTCGATCGTGAACGGCGCGTTCAGCGCGTGTGGCGCGTCCCTGGCGATGGTGTGGGCGAAGCACCAGCCGGAGCCGGGCGTCGCCTTGAAGCCGCCGTAGCACCAGCCGCCATTGAGATAGAGCCCGCCGAGCGGCGTCCTCGCGATGATCGGGCTGCCATCCATGGTCATGTCCACGATCCCCGCCCAGTGGCGCAGGACGCGCAGCCGCCCCAGACAGGGCATCATCGCCATGCCCGCGCTCATGACGTGCTCGATCATCGGCAGGTTGCCGCGCTGGGCGTAGGAGTTGTAGCCGTCGAGGTCGCCGCCGAACACCAGGCCGCCCTTGTCGGACTGGCTGATGTAGAAGTGGCCGGCGCCGAAGGTGATCACGCGGTCGACCAGAGGCTTCAGCCCCTCGGACACGAAGGCCTGAAGGACATGGCTCTCGATCGGCAGATCGAGACCCGCCATCTCTGCGAGGCGCGAGGTGTTGCCGGCGACCGCGATGCCGATCTTGCGGGCGGCGATCGGCCCGCGCGTGGTCTCGACCCCGACCACGCGGGAGCCATCCCGGCGGATGCCCGTCACCTCGCAGTTCTGGATGATGTCGACCCCGCGCCGGTCCGCGGCGCGGGCGAAGCCCCAGGCGACGGCGTCGTGGCGCGCGGTGCCGCCGCGCCGCTGCAAGAGGCCGCCCTGGATCGGAAAGCGGGCGTTGTCGAAGTCGAGGATCGGCACCAGCCGCCGCACCTGCTCCCGACCCAGCAGGAGGGCGTCGATGCCGTTTAGGCGCATGGCGTTGCCGCGCCGCGCGGCGGCATCACGCTGGCCATCCGAGTGGTACAGGTTCAGCACGCCACGCTGGCTGAACATGACGTTGAAGTTGAGCTCCTGGCTCAGCCCCTCCCACAGCTTCAGCGCATGCTCGTAGAATCTGGCGTTTGCATTGAGCAGATAGTTCGAGCGCACGATCGTGGTGTTGCGCCCGGTGTTGCCGCCGCCGAGCCAGCCCTTCTCCAGGACCGCGACGTCGGTGATGCCGTGCTGCTTGGCGAGGTAGTAGGCGGTGGCGAGGCCATGACCGCCGCCGCCGATGATCACGACCTCGTACGACGGCTTGGGTTCGGGGTCGCGCCAGGCGCGCGGCCAGTTGCGATGGCCGCTGAGCGCGCCCTGCACCAGACTCGCGAGCGAGTAGCGCATCGGCGGTCCTCAACCTTTTGGAAACCGTGAGGTCAGCACGTTCGTCAGGTCGTCTTCAGCTGGAGCCGGAGCGGTGATCGGCGAGATTTCCCCCATGAGCGTCGCCGGTGACGGAACCATCCCGCTTCGAGTCGGTCAAGGCAGCAGTGCCCCCTTGAAAGACTCGCGAGCATCCCTTAATTCTCCTACAAGTAGAATGTTGGGCGACAGATGATAGGATTGCGACAGATGCTCGCCGGCTGCGGCCTGGCCTGCCTGCTCCTCGCGGGCATGGCCGCACCTGCTGCTGCCGAGGGTGATTCCGAACCGCCGGCATCTCCCACCCTTCTCGAGCTTTTGAGCCTTTGGCTGGGCGGGTCCGACCCGTCTGGGGACGAGGAAACGCCAGATCCTCGCTACCAGCTCGAATCATGGAGCATGCGGCCGGGCGGGTCCGAGCCGTCCGAAGATGGCGAGACCCCGGATCCGCGGTACCGGCCCCGGTCATGGAGCATGCCGTCGAGGATCTCCGACCGGCCCCAGTCATGGAGCATGCGGCCGGGCGGGTCCGACTGGCTGTCGAGCCTTCGCGTTGGAGGGTCCGGCGCGTCCGCGCGATCGCAGCCCGACGCTCTCGACGACTTCCGGCCGAGCCGCTATCGGCAGGGCAAGGTGTCGTCGGATTTTGGCGCGAAGTCGCCTGGGCTCGGCGTCGAGGACAGCGTCCGCATGGCGCGCGCCGGGCGCGTCAAGATCAAGGTCAAGGATCTGCTGGAAAACGATCTGGGGTGGCAGTGCGATCACCCGTGCAAGCTCGAGAAGACCAACAAGCTCGATCTCAGGGCGTTCGCCGGGGACGACAACATCAAGCGGATCGTGCAGAAGGGCCAGTTCATCTACGTTCAGGCGGAGGAGAGGCGCAAGAAGACCACCTTCACCTACCAGGTCTTCGACAAGGACGCCAAGGCCAGCGCCGAGGTCCGGGTGAACGTCTGGTTCGGCAACCGGCAGCCGGCGACCAGGCGGGACAAGCTGGCAGCCGACGCCGATGCCGAGACCGTGTTCGACGTCGCGGACCTGCTCGGCAACGATCGCGACCGCGACGGCGACCTTCTCGATCTGGTCCGGGTCTGGTGTCCGAAAGACGGGCGGGTGTTCATGCGCGACGTCGCCGGCGAGGTGAAGGTCTTCTTCCAGCCCGACGAAGGCTTCACCGGCGTGACGTACTTCAAGTACACGATCGCCGATCTCAGCGATCCGGAACACGTCCTCGTGGCCGGTCCCGGCACGCTCGCGCTCGAGCGCAAGACCTTCGCCGAAGGCATCGTGCGCGTGCGGGTGCTCGCCAGTCCGTCATGAGCGACCCGTCGTCGCCGCCGGCGATGGGCACGGCGGCAGCAGCCGAGGATCGGGATCGCGGAACCGGCGATCAGCCGCCCCGGCGCGCCCGGGCGCCGCGCGCCCCGAAATCGCTCATCGCCGCGCTGTTCGCAGCCCTGCTGGGCAGCGTTTTGCTGCTTGGCGCCGTGCCGCGCCTGGTCGCGGCGTTTCACCTGCTGCCGGGCGATCCCGGCATGGCGCTGCTCAATTCGGGCCAGCTGCCGAGCCCGCAGGCGTACGAGCGCATCGTCGCCAGCCGGCGTGCTGCGGCCGCGTGGTTGCCCGCGCCGTCGACCCTGACCGATCTGGGCGTCGCCTGGCTGTCGCTCGCCCAGGCGTCGAGCCAGCGCCGTGCCATCCTGCTCGATCAGGCCGAACGCCAGCTTCGGGCGGGCCTGGCCGACGCCCCGCTCAATCCCCATGCCTGGACCTACCTCGCCTTCATCCGCACGGCGACGGGTGACCACGAGCGTGCGGCGCAGGCGCTGCACCTCGCGCTGCGCACGGGTCCCTATCAGCCGGAGCTGGCGTTGCCCCGGGCCGCACTCGGCCTGACCAACTGGCCGTGGCTGGACACCGCCACCAGAGCGCAGGTCGGCGCGGAGTTCGCGCACGCGATGCGCCTGGCGCCGGATCGCTTCATCGCCGACGTGCTGGACAGCGGCCGGAGCGTCGAGGTGCGCGCTGCCCTCGCCGCTCTGCCGGCCGAGCAGCGCGCGTTCGATCGGCGGCTGGACGAGCTGCGCCCCCGGTCGCCTTCGGGAACAACCGCGCCATGAGCACGCGCGCGCTTGCCCTTCTGCTCACCTTCGCCTGCTGCGGGCTGCCTGCCATCGGTCGCGCGGACATGTCCGTCGGCAACTACCTCCTGATCGAGACCGGGCAGGCGGAGGTCGACCCGGGCTACGCGTACGTGTACGTCTCGGGCGTGCTCGATGCGCTCACCACCTTCAACGAAGCGATGCGCAGCGCCGGGATCAGCCTGTTCTGCCCGGTCGACGACGAGCAGGCGATGGAGATCGACGCCTTCAAGGCCCTGATCGATCGCGCGATCGCGCAGGAGCAGGCGATCCGGCCGGATTTCGAGGCGTACGCGCGCGCGGCGAGCATCGGGATCGTCGGGCTCGGGGTCCTGAACGAGGCGCTTGCCTGCGCCGATGCGGCGAGTGGCCCGTCGCCTCCATCAGTCGGCGCGGATTGATACCGGGCTCACAGAGCTCGAACCTTTCTCGCCCGGCATCATCCTTCTCTTTGGGGCGCGCGGCCGACCAGCCAACCCCGCGCGCTGGGGCGCGCGACCAGCCAACTCCGCATGCTGGAGCGGTCGACCAACCAACCCCGCGCGCTGGGGCGCGCGACCAGCCAACCCCGCGCGCTGGGGCGCGCGACCAGCCAACCCCGCGCGCTGGGGCGGTCGACCAACCAACCCCGCGCGCTGGGGCGCGCGACCAGCCAACCCCGCGCGCTGGGGCGCGCGACCAGCCAACCCCGCGCGCTGGGGCGCGCGACCAGCCAACCC
>JBOHKK010000370.1:0-5722 GCA_050729115.1 Geminicoccaceae bacterium
ACCATGTACCGCACCACGGGCGCCGGGAAAGAGGCGCGGCCGCCCGCGCTGATGGCCATGGCGGTGCTCGTACAGGGCTATCTGGGCATGTCCGACGCCGAGATGATCGAGTTGACCGTCGTCGACCTGCGGGTGCAGATGGTGTTGGGGTGTCTGGGCGCCGAGGCGCCGCCGTTTTCGCAAGGGGCGTTGCACGAGTTTCGCGAACGGCTGATCGCGTTCGACCTCGATCGCCGCCTGCTCGAACGCACCCTCGAGCTGGCGAAGCGCACCAAGGCGTTTGACTATCGGAAACTGCCCCAGACCCTGCGCGTGGCGATCGATTCGAGCCCGCTCGAGGGCGCGGGCCGGGTCGAGGACACGTTCAACTTGCTGGCCCATGCGGCCCGCAATGTGGTCCAGTGTGCGGCGCGCCTGGTCGGGTGGACCGAGGCGCAGGTGTGTACGCGGGCAGGCATTCCGCTGCTCGCGGCGTCGAGTATCAAACAGGCGCTCGACATTGACTGGAACGACGCGGACGACAAGGCCGAGGCGATCAAGACGTTCGCCCGTCAACTCGACGCTCTGCAGGCGTGGATCACGCATCACCTGCCCGAGGAAGCCGCCAAGCCCCCGTTGAAGGCGCAGATCGAAACCCTGGTGCAAATTCGCGCGCAGGATCTCGAGCCGGATCCCCTGGGCGGCGGACCGCGCATTCGCGCGGGCGTGGCCGAAGATCGACGCATCTCGATCGAAGACGCGGACATGCGTCACGGCCGCAAGAGCAAGAGCAAGCGGTTCAATGGGTTTAAGCGCCACATCGCGGCGGACGTCGATCGCGGCCTGATCCTGGCGTGCGCCATCACACCCGCGAACCGCCCCGAGGACGACGCCGTTCCCGCCTTGACGATCGACCTGGACCGGCAGGGACTCGCCATCGACCAGTTGTTGATCGATCGCGGGTACATCAACAGTGCCCTCGTCGACGAAGTGATCAGCCGGCGCGGCAAGATCGTGTGTCAACCCTGGAAGTCGCACAACGGGCGTCTCTTCCCGAAGTCGGCCTTCACGCTCAATCTTCGCGACCGAACGATCGCCTGTCCGAACGGACACGTGCAACGCGTGACGTTCGGCAAGGTCGTCGAGTTTGATCCCGACGTGTGCGATCGCTGCGCGCTGCGCCCGCAGTGCACCACGGCGGAGTTCGGCCAGGGCCGCTCCATCGCGATCGCCGAGAACGAGCCGCTGCAACACAGACTGCGCAAGCAGATCCAGACGTCTGCGGGACGAGGGGCCCTGCGAGAGCGCACGATGATCGAGCACAAACTCGCGCACATCTCGCAACGGCAAGGCAACGACGCGCGCTACCTCGGCCTCCGCAAGAACACCTTCGACCTCCGCCGCGCGAGCGCCATCCAAAACCTGGAGACACTCCATCGCGCGGAGATCGAAGGGCGAAAGGCTGCGTAATGGTGTTACTTTCAAACCGGTTGGCGTTCTAGATCCCTAGATCCCTAGATCCCTAGATCCCTAGATCCCTTCTTCAACCCACTTTCAACAAAATCATGGTCATGTCGTCGTGCTGATCCGCCTCCCCGACCCATGTGTTCACTTCTCGATGAATGTACTCGCGCAGCTCCTCGAGCGGCAGATGTCTTTGCTGCTCCAGGTGCTGGCAAAGCCGCCCCTCACCAAACAGATCCGCGCCGCCATTCATGGCTTCCGTGATCCCGTCCGTGAAGAGCACGCACAGATCGCCCGGCGCCAATGGGACGATGACCTCTTCGAGGAGCTGCTCGAACTTCGCAGCAATACCCTCCAGTCGCAGCCCCAGCACGAGGCCGTTCGGCGTGAGGATCCGTGCGCATGGCTCGGTCGCGAGCAAATGGAGGAGCGGCGTGTGACCGGCCCGCGCGTAGGTGAGCGTGCGCTGCGAGAGGTCCATGATCGCATACGTCATCGTGATGAAGCTGCGGCTGTCGAGGCTCTCCGACAGGATCCGGTTGACCTCGATCAGCAACGGCTTGGGTGACCGATACACCTTGCTCAGCGCCAGCATGAGCCCCTTGAGCTCCGCCATGTAGAGCGCCGCCGACGTCCCCTTGCCCGAGACATCGGCAACGAGCAGACCGACACGATCCTCCGCCAGGAGGAAGAAGTCGTAGTAGTCGCCGCCGATCTCTCGTGCGGGCACGCAGAGCGCCGCCATCGCCACGCCCGGCAGTTGGAGCGGCCCGCGCGGCAGCAATGACGCCTGGATATCGCGGGCAATGCGCAGCTCTTCCTGCAGCCGCTGCTTCTCCGCCTGTTCGCGCAGCAAGTGCTGGATGCTCGAGGTCATGGCGTTGAACGAGACCGCCAGCTCGCCCAGTTGATCACGCGTCTTGACCTCGACGCGGTGCGTGAAGTCGTTTTCGCGAATGCGCTCGGTGGCGGCGAACAGCTGATGGATCGCGCCGGTGATGGAGCGCGCGAGCGAGAAGCCCATGATGAACGCCACCGCATAGATCACCAGGAACATGCTGGCCACGACGAGCAGCAACAGGAACAGCAATTGGCCGAACGTCCACTGGCTGCCCACCCAGCGCGCCTCCGCCATGCGCTCGTAGATCTCGAGCGGCCGGGCGCGGAAGAGCACCTCCTGCGGCAGGCTCTTGCCGGTCGCCCAATCGCGATAGCTGAAGTGCGTGCTCCACGGAATGCGACCGGCGGCATCCCGCGCCAGCGCGCTGCGCGTCCCGCGCGGGCGCTCGTCGAGCTCTTCGAGTCGAATGCCCACCTCCCGCCGCAGCTGCTCGACGGCGCCCTCGCCCATGGGGATGTCGGCAACGGCGCAGAAGGCCGGCGCGCCCCGCGGCGCGCAGGCCGCGCCGCGCGCAACCAGTTGCCGTGGCTCGTCCGGCAGGTCGGGATTGCTGATCGGCAGCTTGTCCACATACCGTCCAGCGTCGACCACGTGCGGCGGGATGGTCGTGGGCCATGGCGCGTGCTCCCAGGCGCCCGCGTGCACGGTGTCTTTGGACGCCAGGCGCACGACGGCCATGGAGACATCTGGGTACCGGCCCGCCGACGTCGCCACGTGCCGCGCCAGCACCTCGGCCGGATCGCGCGTGGGATTGTCGGCAATCTCGGCGGCTGCGCTGCGCGCGACCTCATCGGCGTCCATGACGCGCTCGTCGAGACTCCGGACCACGAGATACGATCCGACGTTCATCAGGAACAGCCAGCCGGCGAAGAGGAAGAACAGTCCGACCAACAGGACCGGCACGAACCCCATCAACACGTAGGAGAGCACGAGGCGCCGCCTCACCCGCCACAGCAGCTGCCGCTGCACGATCATCCACAGCCGCACGCCGCCGTAGAGACCAATCCCGATCAGCAGCAGATTGGCGACCTTGCGCAGCAGCTCGAGGAGCGCATGCTCGATGCCGAGGAGCTCGAACGGGAGCACGAGGATCCGTACCACGAACGCCAGTACGAACAGACGTCCGAGCCAGTGCCCGGCGAGGATCTCGCGCAGGCGAATCGTCAGCGACTGCGGCGCCTGCGGTTGCAGCAGCACGGGCAGCAACGGCGTTTCAGCGCGGTCGGCCTGGCGGAGTTGTACGGGGGCGGGTCGGCGTGCCATGAGGCGGCTTGCCCGCCGAAGCCTGAGGTGCGACGGCGGCGGGACACCCGAATTGTAAGTGCTGGTTTGGCGCGCTCCGCGCGCCGGGACCGCTATGCGGCCGTGCAACGAGCATAGAATCACATAACAGGCCGCATAGCGGTCCAAATGATACCAGAATGTCGTGTGGGCCCGACCCACGAGGGGCGAGCCTCACTGCCAACACCGAGGATACGTACCCGTGAAACTGACACCGCATGCGCGCTTCAACACGCGCTGTATTCACGCCGGCCAGGAGCCCGATCCGGCCACCGGCGCCATCATCACGCCCATCTACCAGACCTCCACGTACGTGCAGGAGGCGCTCGGCCGCCACAAAGGGCACGAGTATGCGCGGACGAGCAACCCTACCCGCTCGGCCCTCGAAGCCAATGTCGCATCGCTCGAGGGCGGGCGGGCCGGCTTTGCGTTTGCCTCCGGCATGGCCGCCATCGACGCCGTCGCCACGCTGCTGCAAGCCGGTGACCACGTGCTCGTGACCGACAATACGTATGGCGGCACGTATCGCTTGTTCGAGCGCGTGCGCGGCCGCTGTGGTGTCACGGCCACGTATGTCGACACCGCCGACCTCGACCTCGTCGAAGCCGCCCTCACACCGTCGACACGAATGCTCTTCGTCGAAACGCCGACCAACCCCATCCTGCGCTTGACCGACCTCGACGCGCTGTGCCGCCTCGCCCATGCCCACCGCCTGGTCGTCGTCGTCGACAACACGTTTGCCAGCCCCTACGTCCAGCGCCCGATCGAGCACGGCGCCGACCTCGTCCTCCACAGCACCACGAAGTATCTCAACGGCCACAGCGACGGTGTCGGCGGCATTGTCGTGGCCCTGCGCGACGATCACATCGAGTGGTTGAAGTTCGTTCAGAACGCCGCCGGTGCGATTCTCGGGCCGTTCGATTCGTGGCTGGTCCTCCGCGGGACGAAGACGCTCGCCCTACGCATGGCGCAGCACAACATCAATGGCCTGGCGCTTGCCGAGTTCCTCGACGCACATCCGGCGGTCGAGCGGGTGCATTATCCAGGGCTCCCGTCGCACCCACAGCATGACCTCGCCCGCCGGCAGATGAACGGGTTCGGCGGCATGCTCGCCTTCGATGTCGGCGCGTTCGACAAGGCCAAGGCCCTGCTCGAGCGCGTTCGTCTCCTGGCGCTGGCCGAAAGCCTCGGCGGCGTCGAAACCCTAATCTCGCATCCCGCGTCGATGACGCATGCCTCGGTGCCGGAGGAGCGCCGGCGGGCGCTGGGTATCACCGACAGCCTTCTGCGAATCTCCGTCGGTGTCGAGGACGTCGCAGATCTGAAGGAAGACCTGGCCCAGGCCCTCGGATAGAGGGCATCGTCCCGAGACCGGGAAATCCTCACTCGAGCACGATGACGTCGTAGGCGCCGAGGCGCGGAAGCGAGAATGTCATGTGACCTCCGGCCTGGGTCAGCGCCAAGGCGCGGTTGAGGCGGACCGAGCGGGCGCGCTTGAATCTGCCGGTGATCGCGAGGTCGATATCACGCATCTCGATTGGCGAGAAGTAGGCGGTGCTGGAGTGACCGGAGATGTTGACGAGGTGCACGAGCGTGCGCCCGCTGCGCGGCTGGCGCATGACCGTCATTTCGACGAGCGGGTGAGCGTTGGTCTTCAACTGCCGGCCGTTCGGCAGCAAGTGATCGATCAGATCGGTGACGAGCCCCATGTGCCCGGGAGAGCTGTGACGATAGTACAGGCTCCCCACGTCCCATGGCACGTACGCCACCCTCCCCTGCCCACGGCTCGCCATCAGCACGCCGGGGGCGTTCGTCTCGACTCTATCGATGTGGACCTTTTCGGGCGGTCCGAACATCGACGGAGGAATCAACGTGAGCAGCGGTTTGCCAACCGGCGCCATCTCCACGTAGTCACCGGCCAGGAAGAGCAGCTGCGTGTTCCTCAGCGACGGGAAGATGGAGTGGTCGCGGATCCGGAAATACGCTGATCGTGTCTCCGTCCACCTGCGCACCGGCTTGCCAAACAGCCCGCCAGGTTCTTTGGTACCCACGACCAGCAAGCGGCCGCCCTCTCGGACGTATTGTTCGAGTGGCGTG
>JBOHKK010000371.1:0-5658 GCA_050729115.1 Geminicoccaceae bacterium
CCGCCTGAGCCGACTGCCCCGGCCCTCACCCGAACCTCGCCCATCCCGCCATGCCCGTCACCACCACTCATCCGTCTCCATCACCAGCACCCTCCCGCCGCCCCATTACCCGGACAGGCTCCTAGGACCGGCCCGGTCCAGCGAGCCACCGCGGTCGCCCCTTTTGAGCCGGCCACGGGGAGCCAGGCACGCGGCCGTGCGCCCCGGCGCGCGGGGTTGGTTGGGCGGCCGTGCGCCCCGGCGCGCGGGGTTGGTTGGGCAGCCGTGCGCCCCGGCGCGCGGGGTTGCTTGGGCGGCCGTGCGCCCCAATAAGAGAATGATGCCGGGCGAACCAAGGCTCGAACTTTGTGTGCCCGGTATAAGTACGGTCCGCGCGTGGCGCGTGGCTCCGGTCCCTCAGGCGCATTTGTGCGACCTTCTACAGCCCTTCCTTGCTGTAGAAGTCCGACACCTGCTGGCCGAACGCGGTGAGCCGCGCGTCCTTTTCCCCGTCGCTCAAGCCTTCCTCGGCCACCACCGGACAGTATGCGCTCACCATGAAGTTGGTGAGCTCGGTCGTGTCCGCGTTGGCGTACTTGGCCTTCAGGTCGCGCGCCAGCACCTCGAGCCGGTTGTCCAGGTCGCCGGTGCGCAGCAGGGCGCTCAGCCGATCGACCTCCCCCTGCGACTCCTGGATGACCCCGGCGCCGGTCCGGGCCTGCGGCTCGGGGCACTCGAACGCCACGGCCGGCTGCATCAGGCAGATCAGCAGCCCGGCTGCGCCAAGGACCATGCGGTTCGGCAAGGACGATCGTGACATGGTTCGCTTCATCCTGTGTGCTGGGATCAAAGGGTGCCTTGGTGATTCCGCCGGCCGCCGAGGAGCTTTCGATCGCACGCCAAGGGGCGGGTGTCAGCCCCACACCCTACCGCCGCTCCGGCTCTTGCCTCAAGTCGCGTCGAGAGCCGGCGAGGGCAGGGGTTACGACGAAAGCGCAATTGTTCTCTTGAGCCTCGCCGATGGCGACCGCTCACCCGAGTTGATACCGCCTAGTGCACTGACGCATTCGCTTGATTCCCTCGTCATTGCCGGGCTTGACCCGGCAATCCACTCTGGCGCCCGCGCCGGCGTTGGGGGTGGATGCCCGGATCAAGTCCGGGCATGACAACAAAGGTACGTTCCGTTTGCGTCGCTGCACTAGTGTCCTGACCGACTCACTGCCCGCTCGGCTCTGTGCAGTCGCGATCGCCCCCAACGCCGGTGCAGCTAATTCCAGATAACAATTTCAATGCATTTGTTAATGGCGGGATCTATGTTGTAGTTCACGATGTAATGATAAACCAGGTCTCGGCCATCGTGCAGGCACTTTAGGGAAGGTCAGTATCCCTGCGATCAGGACAAGTCGGATTTGTGACATTGCATCAATCCGCTATTTCGAACCTGGAATTTGCGGACCGCGCTGGGTGAAGAAACGATTTACGAGACGTTCCGGATACTTTGACCGACGGCGCAACCGAAGCGAAGGCCTTGGCGGACGCCGCAGACTGCGAGGCGGTGGTGGCGCCGATCGTCGACGGCGAGAATCGGCCGGCGCCTTCGGCACTCGGCCGGAGCATGCGCGCGACTCTCTTGCCGCTGGCACCCGCCCAACAGGCTGCGCTTTTGCGTCATGCGGCGCGACGACAGCAAGTCAGACCTCGCCCACGGGCTTGAGTCGACGAGAAGGACGTGCGCCGCCTGGTCGGCCCGCGCTGTCGCGGCTCCCGGGCTCGTCACGATCCTCGAAAACGAAGGGGCGGCCGGAGCCGCCCCGAATGATGCGTCGATCTGGCCGGTTCAGCCGCCGATCGGGCCGCCGTCGTCCTTGGTGATCGCCAGCACCGACGGCCGCGGCGGCACGCCGTCCGCGAAGTCCGGCCAGCGAGTCGCCGGGTTCTCGAAGGTGGAGGCAAAGGCGTCCTTCTCGGCCGGGTGCTGCACGGCGACGAACAGGGTCCGGCCATCGGGCGTGAACTCCGGCCCGCACATCTCGGCGCCGTCCGGGCAGGCGAAGAAGAACTTGAGGTACGCCCGGCCGTCGCCTTCGAAGTCGCAGGCGAACATGCCGTCCGGAATGTTGTTCCTGGCCTGGGCGCCGCCCTGGTCGGTCGAGATCCAGATGCGGCCCTGATTGTCGAACGCGACGTTGTCGGGTGAGGACAGCCAGGCCTCGGTATCGGGATGGTACTGCGCCCCGGAGTCTGCCTTCTTCGGATCGCCGGCGATCAGCAGGAAGTCCCAGTCGAACTGATCTGCGGTATGATCGGCGTCCTTGCCGGCGCCGCCCGGCGGGATCAGCTCGGCCACCTGGCCGTGGGCGTTCTCGGCCCGCGGGTTGACGGCGTCGACCTGCTCGGCCTTGCGCCGGGTGTTGTTGGTCAGCATGACGTAGACGCGCCCGTTGACCGGGTTCGGCTCGACGTCCTCGGGCCGGTCCATCGGCGTCGCACCCAACAGGTCGGCGGCCCGCCTTGCCTCGATCACCACCTCCGCCTGGCTGTTGAAGCCGTTCTCGGCGGTCAGCGGACCTTGCCCGTGGACCAGCGGCAACCAGGTCACCTTGTTCTCGTCGAACCTGGCGACCGACAGCGTGCCGTCGTCGAGCAGGTCGCGACTGGCCTCGGGATCGTTCGGGTCGAAGGTGCCGCTCGTGACGAAGCGATAGAGGTACTCGAAGCGCTCGTCGTCGCCGGAGTACAGCACCACCCGGCCGTCCTGGTTGACGAAGCTGGTAGCACCCTCGTGCTTGGCGCGGCCGAGCGCGGTACGCTTCACCGGCACCGAGTTGGGATCGTAGGGATCGTACTCGACCATCCAGCCGTAGCGGTTCGGCTCGTTCGGCTCCTTGCCGACGTCGAACCGGTCCTGGCTGCGCCACCAGGGGTACCAGCCGCCCGGGACGCCGTAGCGCTCGTGGTTGCGGCTCTCGGCGGAATCGGCCGCGAGCTCGCCGCCGAAGTTGCCGTGAAAGTTCTCCTCGGCCATCAGCACCGTGCCCCAGGGCGTCTTGCCGCCGGCGCAGTTGTTGATCGTCCCGAAGACCTTGGTGCCGGTCGGGTCGGCATTGGTCTTGAGCCGCTCGTGGCCGGCGGCCGGACCGGACACCCGCATCTCGGTGTCCAGCGTGATCCGGCGTGCGTACTGGCTGTCCGGGACGACCGACCAGGTGCCGTTCTCCTTGCGGACCTCGATCACCGAGCCGTTGTGGGCCATCATCTCGACCCGAGTCTGCTCGGGTGTTTGCGCCGCGAGGCTCGCCTTGGCGACCGCGCTCGTGAGATCGGCCTCGTCGGCCGCAGCCGTGGCCGCCTGCTCGACGGCCGCCTCGTCCATGCCGGCTTCCAGCGCAGCCTGCCGTGCCGCCCAGGCGGCCGCTTGGCGCGCCGCCTCGGCCGTGTCGAGCTTGGCCCAACCGGGGAACATCAGCTCCGGCGAGGTGTACTCATGATTGACGTGCAGCAGGCCGTGCTCGGAGCTGTCGGAGCCTCGGGGCAGCGGGAAGTACGCCAGGTAGTCGCAGTTGTAGCCGAACTGCTTGGCCTGGGCCGCGGCGGTCTGGCCCATCGGGTCGAACTCGGGCGCCTCGGCCAGGACCTTGTCGCCCCAGCGGATCAGCACGTTGGCGCTGTAGCCGGGCGCGACCGCATGGTTCTCGGTGATCACCTGCTCGAGCGACTGGAAGCCGAGGGTCGAGGGGCCGCCCTCGGCGGCGAGCGCGAACCTGCTGGTCAGCGTGCCGCCGAGCGCACCCGCCACCGCCGTGGTGACGAAGCCCTTGAGTGCCGTCCGGCGGCTCATCCGGGTCTTCGCCAGCTCCAGTAGCGGCTGGTTGGTCGAGCGATTTGACCCGATGTCGTCGCCGTCCTCGATCACGACGGGTTCATAGGTCTCATCCAACGGTTTCATGCTGCTTGCCTCCACATGATGCGCTTGCCGGGCATCGGCGGCGTCGTTGTTATGATCAGCCGATGGTAGGACGATGACGGCGCGCGGCAAACCAATTTTGCGTGTTTGCCTGCGCCCACGACGCCGCCTGCGGGCGCCGGGCCGCGGCTGCCTCATGCCAGCGCCCGGCCGCGGTAGTGATAGGTCGCAACCCGCGGCCCCTTCACCAGGTAGCCGGTCTCGAGCTCGGCGAGGCGGAAGCCGGATTCCTCGATCAGCCGATCGATCGGGCGGTTGAGATGGCACCCGCCCGCGAGGCGGCGCCAGAGCGGGGTCAGGCGATCCTGCCAGCGCTGCACCCGCGGCTGCGGGGCGCGCCCGTGCTCGATGAACAGCAGGCTGCCGCCCGGCCGCAGCACGCGCCGGAGCTCGAGGAGCGCCCGGATCGGGTCGGCGACGCTGCACAGCGTCCAGGTCATGACCACATGGTCGACCGCGCGGTCGTCGAGCGGGATGTCCTCGGCGCAGCCTTCGCTCAGCTCGACCGGGAAGTGCACCCAGGTGCTGTGCGCACGCGCCATCTGCAGCAGCTCGGGCGAGGGGTCGAGGCCGAGCAGGATGTCGAGGTCGCGCGGGTAGAACGGCAGGTTGCGCCCCGAGCCGATGCCGATCTCGAGCACCCGCCCGCGGGCGCGGCCCACCAGATGCTCGCGCAGCCGCCCCAGCTGCTTTTGGCGCATGCCGAAGTCGATCAGCCGGGGCAGAATCCGGCGCTCATAGAAGCCCACGTCACCTCCGCCCGGCGCCGATGCCGCATCAGCCTTCGCCGCCGGCCCGTCTTGGGCTACGGTTTCCCGTCTTGGGCTACGGTTTCCCGTCTTGGGCTACGGTTTCCCGTCTTGGGCTACGGTTTCCCGTCTTGGGCTACGGTTTATAGACCAAGCGGGGTGGGCCCGCCCAGGAGGCGAGAGGAGGCGCCATGGTCGAGCTGTTCGGAGGCAGCTGGTCGCGCCGGCAGATCGGCGAGCGGACCGGAGCGCTGCACCAGGTCGCCGGGATCGAGCTGCTCGAGTACGCCGACGGGCCGGAGCGCGGCGTGCGCATCCTCGAGTTCCGTACCGGCGCCGGGCTCGGCTTTTGCGTCGCGGTCGATCGCGGGTTCGATCTGCTTTCGGCCGAGTATCGCGGCATCCCGATCGGCTGGCGCTCGCCCACCGGGCCGCGCCATCCCGGTCTCGCCTCGCCCGAGGAGAACCGCGGCTTCGGCTTCTTGCGCGCGTTCACCGGCCTGCTCGCCACCTGCGGTCTCGATCAGGCGCTGGCGCCCGCAACCGCCAGCGCCGCGCGGTACATCTATCCGGGGTTCACCGAGACCGACTATCCGCTGCACGGCCGGATCTCGCAGATTCCCGCGCGTCTGGTCGGCTACGGCGAGCGCTGGCAAGGCGACGCCTGCACGCTCTGGGCCGAGGGCGAGGTCGCGCAGACGGCGGTATTCGGCGAGAATCTGGTGCTGACGCGGCGGATCGAGGCGGCGCTCGGCGGCACGGCCATCACCGTTTCCGATCAGGTCGAGAACCGCGGCTTCCGCCCGACCCCGCACATGCTGCTCTACCACTACAACTTCGGCTGGCCGCTGCTGGATGCCGGCGCCGAGCTGCTGGTGCCGAGCCGCGCGATCGTGCACACGGTGCACGCGGACCTCCACGCCCAGGGCGTCGGCTATCGGATTCAGGGGCCGCCCACGGCCGACT
>JBOHKK010000372.1:0-5647 GCA_050729115.1 Geminicoccaceae bacterium
GCCTCGATGCTCGCGGCCGCGAGATCGATCCCGGTCACCGCGGCGCCCAGGCGCGCGAGCGGCTCAGAGAGCAGGCCGCCGCCGCAGCCGACGTCGACCGCGGCAAGCCCCTCAAGCGGCTGCTCCCCGAGGGGATCGCGCCCGAGGTGCAAGCAGATGCGATCGCGCACGTAACCGAGGCGGGTCGGGTTGAGCTTGTGCAGCGGCGCGAGCGGGCCGGCCTCGTCCCACCAGTGCGCCGCGAGGTGCGCAAAGCGCTCGAGTTCCCTGGCATCGGCGCCGCTTGCCATGGCCACTCCGACTCGCCCGCGCGCGGCGCGAACTTGCTTGCCCCTGCTCGTCCGACTATGTACACGCCACCCTGAGAAAGGCCAGGGCCGGCCGCGACGCGACCTGCGGCGCCGCGGCAGGCTGTCTCAGGAGACGGCGGATTGGCGCTGATTGTGCAGAAGTTCGGCGGCACGTCGGTGGCCGACCTGGAGCGGATCCGCGCCGTCGCCGCGCGCATCAGGCGTGCCCGCGACGGCGGCGACCACATTGCCGTGGTGGTATCGGCGATGGCCGGGACCACCGACCAGCTGGCCGACTGGGTCGATCAGATCGCCGGGCCGCATCACGACCGGGCCGAGTACGACGTGGTGGTCGCGTCGGGGGAGCAGGTCACCGTGGGTCTGCTCGCGCTCGCGCTGCACGGCCTGGGCGTGCCGGCGCGCTCGTTCCTCGGCTGGCAGGCCCCGGTGCTGACCGACGCGACCCACGGCCGGGCGCGGGTCGCCTCGATCGATGCGGCAAGGCTCGGCGCCTGCCTCGGCCGGGGCGAGGTCGCGGTGCTGGCCGGCTTCCAGGGGATCGCGCCCGATCACCGGCTGACCACGCTCGGCCGGGGCGGCTCCGACACCACGGCGGTCGCGCTCGCCGCGGCGCTCGGGGCCGAGCGCTGCGACATCTTCACCGACGTCGACGGCGTGTACACCAGCGATCCGCGGATCGTCGCCAAGGCGCACAAGCTCGAGCGCATCACCTACGAGGAGATGCTCGAGATGGCGTCGCTCGGGGCCAAGGTCCTGGAGACGCGCTCGGTCGCGCTCGCGATGCAACACGGCGTCCGAATTCAGGTACTCTCCAGCTTCGCCGACGGCTCGGGCACGCTGGTCGTGGATGAGAACGAGATCGTGGAACAGCAGATCGTAAGCGGGATCGCGTACAGCCGCGACGAGGCCAAGATCACGCTGGTCGGCGTCGCCGACCGGCCGGGCGTCGCCGCGACCATCTTCGGCCCCCTGGCCGAGGCCAACATCAACGTCGACATGATCGTGCAGAGCGTGTCCGCCGACGGCGAGACCACCGATCTCACGTTCACCGTCGGGCGCAACGACCTGGCGCGGACCACCAAGGCGCTCGAGGCGATGCAGGCGCAGCTGGGCTATCGCGAGATCGCGACCGACGGCGAGGTGGTCAAGGTCTCGGTGATCGGCGTCGGCATGCGCTCGCACGCCGGCACCGCGCACACCATGTTCAAAACCTTGGCCGAGCGCGGCATCAACATCCAGGCGATCTCGACCTCGGAGATCAAGATCAGCGTGCTGATCGACGAGGCCTACACCGAGCTGGCGCTGCGCGCCCTGCACGCCGCCTATGGTCTCGATGCCGCCTGACGACCAGATCGCCCGGGGCCGCTGGCGCCTGGAGCGCATGTGGCGCGCGGGCACCGCGTTCCTCGGCAGCGACCTCGCGCTGATGGCGGGCGCGATGACCTGGGTGTCGGAGCACCGCCTGGTCGCGGCGCTGTCCAACGCCGGTGGCTTCGGCGTCATCGCCTGCGGCGCCATGGAGCCCGATCAGCTGGCCGCCGAGATCGCCCTGACCCAGGAGCTGACGGCGCGGCCGTTCGGCGTCAATCTGATCATCATGCACCCGCGGCTCCAGCAGCTGATCGACGTCTGCGGCGCCCATCGGGTGAGCCACGTGGTCCTGGCCGGCGGACTGCCGGACCGCACGGCCCTGGCGCGGGTCAAGGACGGCGGCGCCAGGCTGCTGTGCTTCGCCCCCAGCCTCGCCGTGGCCAAGCGCCTGGTGCGCGCCGGCGCCGATGCGCTGATCATCGAAGGCATGGAAGCGGGCGGGCACATCGGACCGGTGGCGACCAGCGTGCTCGCCCAGGAGATCCTGCCGCATCTGCGCGACGTACCGGTGTTCGTCGCCGGCGGGATCGGGCACGGCGAGGCGATTGCCGCCTATCTGCGCATGGGCGCCGCCGGCTGCCAGATGGGCACGCGCTTCGTATGCGCCACCGAGTCGATCGCCCATCCGCGGTTCAAGGAGGCGTTCATCCGGGCGAGCGCACGCGACGCTACGCCCTCGGTCCAGATCGATCCGGAGTTCAAGGTCATCCCGGTGCGTGCCCTGGCCAACCAGGCGACCCGCGCCTTCGCCGAGACCCAGGTCGAGGTGATCGCCCGCCATCGCCGGGGCGAGCTGTCGTACGAGGAGGCGGCGCTGGCGATCGAGCACTTCTGGGCCGGGGCCCTGCGCCGCGCGGTGATCGACGGTGACGTCGCGCACGGCTCGCTGATGGCCGGGCAGAGCGTCGGTCTGGTGCGGAGCGTGCAGCCGATTGCCGAGATCCTGGCGGAGCTGGTCGAGCAGACGGCGATCGCGCTGGGCCGCGACGACTGGCTGGAGCCGACCGCGGCGGAGACTGCGGCATGAGCGTGTCGACCACCGGCTGGAGCGCGCCGATGGCGCCGCCCATGGTGCCGGAGCGGCTCGGCGCCGAGCTGAGCGCCGCGCGGCGGCTGCTGCGCCGCCTGGTCGAGGTGATGGCGGCGCCAGTCGGCGCCCAGGAGCGCCTCGACCGCATGGTGCGCATGATCGCCGCCGACATCGTCGCCGAGGTGTGCTCGGCGTACGTGCTGCGCGGCGGCGAGTATCTCGAGCTGTTCGCGACCGAAGGCCTGCGCCCGACCGCGGTCCATCGCACCCGGCTGCGGATCGGCGAAGGTCTGGTCGGCCTGATCGCCGCCCAGGGCGCGGTCATCAACCTGCCCGAGGCGCAGAGCCATCCGGACTTCGCTTACCGGCCGGAGACCGGGGAGGAGATCTACCACTCCTTCCTCGGCGTGCCGATCCTCCATGGCGGGCGGGTGATCGGGGTGCTGGTGGTGCAGAACCGGACCCAGCGCCATTACTCCGACGAGGAGGTCGAAGCGCTCCAGATCGTCGCCACCGTGTTCGCGGAGATGGTCGCCTCGGGCGGTCTGGCCGACGCCACGCCGTTCGCCTCGGACATCGGCAGGATCGGGCGCCCCGACCGCCTCGAAGGGCTGCGCATGGTCGAGGGCGTGGCGCTCGGCGATGCGGTGCTCCACCAGTTGCGCATCGAGGTCACGCGGCTGGTCGCCGAGGACTCGGATGCCGAGGCGGCCCGGCTGGAACAGGCCCTGGGCGGCCTGCACGCCTCGATGGACGAGCTCCTGCTGCGGCCCGAGGTGGCGGACGGCGAGCACCGCGACGTCCTCGAAGCCTATCGCATGTTCGCGCAGGACGCCGGGTGGCGGCGCCGGATGAGCGAGGCGATCCGCACCGGCCTCAGCGCCGAGGCGGCGGTCCGCCGCGTCCAGGAGGAGACCCGTGTGCGCATGGGCCACGTCACCGATCCCTATCTCAGGGAGCGGCTGCACGACCTGGATGCTCTGGCGGATCGGCTCCTGGTGCATCTGACCGGGCGCAACATGATGCACGACCCGGCCGCCCTGCCGAACGAGTTCGTCCTGATCGCCCGCTCCCTCGGACCCGCCGAGCTCCTCGACTACGATCGCGCGCGCCTGCGCGGCGTGGTCCTCGAGGAAGGCTCCCCGACCGCCCACGTCGCGATCGTGGCGCGGGCTCTGGGAATCCCCATGGTCGGGCGGGTGCCGGGCGCGCTGAGCCGGATCGACCCCGGCGACCGGGTGGCGTTGGACGGCGACCACGGGCAGATCTTCGTGCGGCCCGGCGAGGACGTGGAGCTGGCGTTCGCGCGCTCGCTCGCCGCGCGGGACGAACGGCGCCGGGCGTACGTGGCGCTGCGCGACGCACCGGCGGTCACCCTCGATGGCATGCGCGTCGGCCTGTATCTGAACGCCGCGTTCCTGATCGACATGGCCGCGCTCGAGACCACCAACGCCGACGGCATCGGTCTGTACCGGACCGAGCTCGCGTTCATGGTCCGCGGCCGCTTTCCCGATGTCGAGGCCCAGACCGAGATGTACGCCAAGGTGCGGGAGCTGGCCGGCGACAGGCCGGTGGTGTTCCGCACGCTCGACGTCGGCAGCGACAAGCACCTGCCGTACTGGACGTTCCCCAACGAAGAGAATCCGGCGATGGGCTGGCGGGCGCTGCGCATGGCGCTGGACCGTCCGGTGGTGCTGCGCACCCAGCTCCGGGCCCTGATCCGGAGCGCGCGCGGCGGGCGGCTCGACCTCATGTTCCCGATGGTCGCCGAGGTCGCCGAGCTCACCGCCGCCAGACAGCTGTTGGACATGGAGCTGGCGCGGGCGGAGGCCCGAGGTGAGCCGCTGCCGAGCGAGCTGCGCGTCGGCGCCATGCTCGAGGTGCCGTCCCTGATCTGGCAGCTGCGGGCGCTGCTGCCGCGGGTCGACTTCCTGTCGATCGGCACCAACGACCTGCTCCAGTTCCTGTTCGCCTGCGATCGGGGCAATCCGCAGCTGGTCGATCGCTACGACGTGCTCTCGCCGCCGGTGCTGTGCTTCCTGCGCGAGCTGGTCGAGCGGTGCCGGGAGGCGGGGGTGATGCTGTCGATCTGCGGCGAGATGGCGGCGCGCCCGATCGAGGCGATGGTCCTGCTCGGCCTCGGCGTGCGCCATTTGTCGGTGACCGCATCGGACATCGGTCCGGTGAAGGCCATGCTGCGCTCGTTGCGCTGTGGCCAGCTGTCGGGGTACCTCAATCAACTCTACGATTCGTCCGACCACAGCCTGCGCGACAGGCTGCGGCACTACGCGCTTGATCACGGCGTTCAACTGCATATCTGAAGGTCTCCGTGGCTTGGGAGAGGCCGAGAGACGAAACCAGCGCGTTCGTCGACGTCGGCCGCCGGTTCGTCATGCTCGGTTCGGATCACGATCGGGTCGACCCCGCTGAGGCCCTGCTGCGCGAGGTGGGCGCTCAGCTCCGGCAGGTGCGTCTGGAGCGCGGCGAGGACCTGGACGACGTCGCGAAGTATCTCCGGATCAGGCCGGCCTACCTGTTCGGGATCGAGCAGGGCGATCTGTCGGCGCTGCCGGGCCGGACCTATGCGCTCGGCTTTTTGCGCACCTACGCCGACCACCTGGGCTTCGACGGGGCGGATCTGGTCGCCCGGATCAAGTCCAGCGTCGGCGAGCTCACCGATCGAACCCGGCTGCGGATTCGCACGCCGATGCCGGAGAACCGCCTGCCCAGGACGCCGTTGGTGGTGATCTCGCTGGCGCTCGTCGCCGGGATCTATCTCGGCTGGTCGTACGTCAATCGCAGCAGCCGGGTCGTGTTGGATACGGTCGCGGAAGTGCCGGACGGCCTGCGCGATCCGGCCCCCGTGGTCGCGCTGCCGGACGCGCCGGCGATCGACGAGCCGAGAACGCTCGCCGCCGCGCCGGATGGGTTGGCG
>JBOHKK010000373.1:0-5634 GCA_050729115.1 Geminicoccaceae bacterium
GCCCCGGCCCGCTCCCCCTCCCAACCACCCACCGATGGTACCCTTGGGGCGGTTGGGAGGGGGAGCGGGCTGGTGCGAGCTGATCGAAAAATGCGCTAGAGCGGCAACGATCGCGATCCCACCTGCCAGCATAGCGCCAATGCGGATGGTCAACTGATCCTTGATCCGCTGCTCCATCGCTGTGACGTCGGCCCGGAGCAGCTCGATATCCGCCCGCAAGAGCGCGACGTCCTGCTTGGTCGCCACCTGCTCGCCCACGAGGCGCGTGCTTTCCTCGGCCAGTACCTCCGGCATGCCGGCTGCCGTGAGCCGCTTGATGAAGGCGTGGGTGTCGAAGCTCGCGCTCGCCATCGGCCCAGTCTGATCTCAGCCGACCGTTTCGGCAAGCAGGCACGCGCCGAGCTCGGTCCGGGGCACCTCCCGCTGCTCACTGCGGTCGAGGTCGCGCAGCACCACCGTGCCGGCGGCGAGCTCGTCCTCGCCCAGCAGGAGGGCGTAGCGGGCGTTCTGCTGCGCGGCGCGCTTGAGGCGCTGGCCGACCTTGCCGCGAAAGCCGAACTCGACGCGGTGGCCGGCCGCGCGCAGCTCCTCGGCCAGCTGCAGCGCGGCGAGTGTGGCGTCATCGCCGATCGGCACGACCGCGATCGGGCGCGGCACCGCCGGCGTCTCGGCGAGCAGCATGGCCAGACGCTCGACCCCCGCCGCCCAGCCGATCCCGGGCGTGTCCGGCCCGCCCATGGTGGCGACCAGGCCATCATAGCGGCCGCCGGCGACCACCGCGCCCTGGGCGCCGAGCGCGGTGGTGGTGAACTCGAATGCGGTGTGCGTGTAATAGTCGAGCCCGCGCACCAGCCTCGGGTTGATCCGATACGGGATATCCAAGGCATCGAGGCCGGCCTGGACCTCGGCGAAGAAGGCGCGCGAGGGCTCGTTCAGCGAGTCGGCGAGGCTCGGCGCACCGATCAGGATCTCGCGATCGCGCGGTTCCTTGCTGTCCAGAATCCGGAGCGGGTTTCGCTCGAGTCGAGCCTGACTTTCCCGAGACAAATCATTGCGGTAGTGCGACAGATAGCCGACCAGATCGTCCCGGTACGCGCGGCGGCTGGCCGGATCGCCGAGGCTGTTGAGCTCCAGAACCACCTGGTTGGCCAAGCCGAGCTCGCTCAGAATCCGGGCCCCGAGCGCGATCACCTCGACGTCGGCCTGCGGCTCGGCCGCGCCCAGGATCTCGACGTCGATCTGGTGGAACTGGCGCAGCCGGCCCTTCTGCGGCCGCTCGTAGCGGAACATCGGGCCGCTCGCGAACAGCTTGATCGGCAGCTGCTGGCCGAGCGATCCGGAGATGAAGGCGCGCGCGATGCCGGCGGTGTACTCCGGGCGCAAGGTCAGGCGCTCGCCGCCCCGGTCCTCGAACGTGTACATCTCCTTGGTCACGATGTCCGAGGTCTCGCCCAGCGTCCGGGCGAACACCTCGGTGAACTCGAAGATCGGCGTCGCGACCTCAGGGTAGCCGTAGCGCGTCGCGACCTCGCGCCCGGTCTCGATGACGCGGCGGTGGCGGAGCGCGCCCTCGCCCACGATGTCATGGGTGCCGCGCACGGGGCGAAGCGAGCTCATCGATTTCCCGCCCTGTCGTTCATGCCCCAAGCCTCTTCGCCATCTCGAGCATCAAAAAACCCCACTTCTCATGGGGGTAGGAGACCGTCTCGGCCCAGCCATGCGCCGCATAGAAGCGCCGCGCGTCGAGGTTGTCGGCGACCACGCGCAGCCGCGCCTCGGCGTAGCCCCGCGCCGCGATCTGCCGCTCCGCGGCCGCCAGCAGCGCGCCGCCGATCCCCCGCATCCGGTACGCGCTCGCCACCCAGAGATTCTCGACCCAGTCGTCGTCCGCGACGACCACGCCCGCGATCAGCCCGTCGACCTCCGCCACCACGCCGCACCGCCAGTTGCCGTCCGGACGCGGCGCCTCTTCGGGGAACAGATCGCCGTAGACCTCGCGCACGACCTCCAGCACGAGCCGCTCGATCACGGCGACGTCGCCCTCGCCAGTCGGTCGGATGACGAGGCCTCTCGGTAGTGGTCGGGAGGAAGACAATGGGTTTCGGCGCGCCCGCTCAGGCGCTCTTGCGCAGCGCCCCGAAGCGGCGCTCGACGTAGTCCGCGACCAGCGCCTGGAACTCCTCGGCGATCCGCTCGCCGCGCAGCGCTGATCGCAGGCCCCAAGAACAAATGCGAAGCCGCCTGATGGCCGATGTCGGGTGGAGCACGGCGTTCTGCATCGATATCGACCCTGGCTATTGACGGGCGGACCGAGGCGGCTTGGCGCCCAAGGCCGGCTTGCCGCGAAGCAAACCCCTGACGCTCACGTGCTCGTCGATCTCTTGCCATTCGATCGCGTCGCCAAACGGCATGATCTCCCACTTGGCGCGCTGCTCCGGTGTGGCTTGGAGGAGCCGCGGCAGCCACCATAGCGGTGTGGCAATGCGACGGCCGTCCTTGAGGGTCACGATCAACTCCGTCTCGCTGCACTCGACCAGCAGGGTGTCGTCCTCAAGCTCCAAAGTGCTCATTGGGCACGGCCTCGCCGCGCACCGCCGCCTCGATCTTGGCGACGTCGATCTTCCGCATCTCCATCATCGCCTCGAACGCGCGCTTCGCCACATCGCCGCCCCTGGCCATCGCCTCGGTCAGGACGCGCGGCGTGATCTGCCACGACAGGCCCCATTTGTCCTTGCACCAGCCGCACGCGCTCTCCGCGCCGCCGTTGCCGACGATCGCGTTCCAATAACGGTCGGTCTCCGCCTGGTCGTCGGTGGCGATCTGAAAGGAGAACGCCTCGCTGTGCTTGAACCTGTCCCCGCCGTTGAGGCCAAGGCACGGCACGCCGCACACCGTGAACTCGACCGTCAGGACGTCGCCCGCCTTTCCGCTTGGAAAGTCGGACGGCGACCGGTGCACCGCGCCGACCGTGCTGTCGGGAAAGGTCCGGGCGTAAAAGCGCGCGGCCTCTTCCGCGTCATGGTCGTACCACAGGCAGATCGTGTTCTTCTTCATCGTTACTCTCCTCTATTTGCCGCCGACCAGGGAAAAGTCCGCGCCCTGCGGATCGGTGCCCTGGACAATCCAGTCGTTCGGCATAGTCCGACGCGCCGCCGCCGCGCTCGTCGAGCAGGGGCGCGAAGCCGCCATAGATCATGCGCTTGCCGTCGAAGGGCATCGGCCCCTGCATGCGCTCGTCCTTCATCATCTTTCCATGGCCGCGTCGCGCGTCGGCTTGTCCGCCCATTCGATCCAGCTGAACACGATGTCCTCGCCGTCCTTGGCCTGCACCGCCTTGCGAAAGTCGGTGACCTTGCCCTCGGACACGTCGTCGCCCCAGCCCTCGACCACGCGCCTTGCGCCGAATTCGAGGAACAGCGTCGACGCCCTTGGCGTGGTCGATGAATGCCAGCTTGTTGGCGGTCTCCACCGCCGCGACGAAGCCGTCGATATAGCTCATGCCAAGCGCTGGCTCGGAAGTGGATTGCCGGGTCAAGCCCGGCAATGACAAAGGAATCAAGCGAGTGCGTCGCTGCACTATGCGCTCTTCTTGTCCGCCGATGCCCCGAAGCGGCGCTCGACGTAGTCCGCGACCAGCGTCTGGAACTCCTCGGCGATCCGCTCGCCGCGCAGCGTCATGGCCTTCTTGCCGTCGATGAACACCGGCGCCGCCGGGCTCTCGCCGGTGCCCGGCAGGCTGATCCCGATGTCCGCGTGCTTGCTCTCGCCCGGGCCGTTCACGATGCAGCCCATGACCGCGACGTTCAGGCTCTCGACACCGGGGTAATGCTGCTTCCAGATCGGCATCTGTGCGCGCAGATAGTCCTGGATCTTGTCCGCGAGCTCCTGAAAGTACGAGCTGGTGGTGCGCCCGCACCCGGGGCACGCGGCCACCTGCGGCGCGAACTGACGCAGGCCGAGGCTCTGCAGCAGCTCCTGGCAGACGATCACCTCCTGGGTGCGCGCCTCGCCTGGCCGGGGCGTGAGCGAGGCCCGGATGGTGTCGCCGATCCCTTCCTGAAGAAGGATCGCGAGCGCGGCGGTGGTCGCGACGATGCCCTTGGCGCCGATCCCGGCCTCGGTGAGCCCGAGATGGAGCGCGTAGCTGGAGCGCCCTGCGAGCTCGCGATACACGGCGACCAGATCCGGCACCCGGCTGACCTTCGCCGAGATCACGATCCGATCCGCGCCGAGCCCGAGCCCCTCGGCCCGGCGGGCGCTCGCCAGCGCCGAGACCACCAGGGCCTCGCGCAGCACGTCGTCGGCTGATTTCGGCTCGGCCAGGCGGGCGTTCTCGTCCATCATCCGGGTCGAGAGATCCTGATCGAGGCTGCCCCAGTTGACCCCGATGCGCACCGGCCGGTCGTGCCGGAGCGCGGCCGCGATCATCATCTCGAACTGGCTGTCGCGCTTCTTGCCGAACCCGACGTTGCCGGGATTGATGCGCAGCTTGGCGAGCGCCTCGGCGCACTCGGGATAGCGGGTCAGGAACAGATGCCCGTGGTAGTGAAAGTCGCCGACCAGCGGCACCTCGTAACCGCGTACCCGAAGACGGTCGCGGATGTGCGGGACAGCCTTGGCCGCGTCGTCGGTGTCGACCGTGATCCGGACGATCTCCGAGCCGGCATCGGCCAGCTCCATCACCTGGCGGACCGTCGCGTCGACGTCGGCCGTGTCGGTGTTGGTCATGGACTGCACGACGATCGGGGCGCCGCCGCCAAGCGTGACCGGGCCGACCGGTACGGCGTGGCTCCGGTGGCGCGGGATCTCGCTCAGTGCGACCATGGCCGTCCCTCGCAAAATGGCGTGCGCATCATACGGATTTTCGCACGCGCGACCAGCGCGGCGGAAGGTGCCGGCCAGGACGTTCGCGACGACGCCGGCTCAGCGCGCCTGGTCCGCGGCTGCGATCAGGCGGTCGGGATCGAGCGAGACGTTGCGCCGCACCGCGCCGCCGCCGGCAAGCGCCGGCACGGGCGTGCCGTCGACGATGATCTCGAGGCCGCCGGCGTTGCCGGTCCACAGCTCGAGGTCGGAACGGTTCGGCACCAACAACGCCTCGCCGGGCTCGAGCGTTCGGGTGAAGGTGTAGTCGCCGGCCGGGCTCGACACCTGAATCCAGGTCGGCGCGCGCGCGCGCAGGATCACGCGCGCACCGGTATTCGCCCGCTCGTAGACCCGAGGCGCGCCTTCGGCACCGTCGGCGGGATCCAAGAGCAGCGCCACTGCCCGGCGCGCGGGGTCCACATCTGCCGCATCATCCGTGCCCGCGTCCGCCTGGTCGACCGCCGACCCCGGGCGCCGTTGCATCGCCGGCGCTTCCTCCGCCGCCTGACTCGGCCCACCTGGCGTCGCCACCGTTGCCGGCCCGCTCGACTCGCCGCCCGCGGCGGGCTGCAGCGAGAGCGCGTCGCGCTCGCTGCGCGCCAGCCGGTCGCCGACCGACGGGTCGGCTGGCGGCGCCGCCGGCCCGGTCATCTGCTCGGGCGCATGGTCCGACGGGGCGAGGGGCGCCTCGGTCCCAGCCGGCGTCGATCCGCTCGAGCGCGCTGCCACGGTCGCGCCCGGAGCGCCCGGATCCGGCATGGACACGGC
>JBOHKK010000374.1:0-5626 GCA_050729115.1 Geminicoccaceae bacterium
TCGTGGTCCTTGGGCGTGAACACGCCGGCCACGCCCTCGGCCAGGAGGTGCGCGGCGTCGTCGGGCGGGATGATCCCGCCGACCACCACCGGCACCTCGTCCAGGCCCTCGGCGCGCAGCCGCGCCAGGACCTCGGCGACCTGGGCCCGGTGCGAGCCCGAGAGGATCGAGAGCCCGACCACGTGCACGCCTTCCTCCAGCGCGGCGGCGGCGATCCGCGCCGGGGTCAGCCGGATGCCGTCGTAGACCACCTCGAAGCCGCAGTCGCGCGCGCACAGCGCGATCTGCTCGGCGCCGTTGGAGTGACCGTCGAGCCCCGGCTTGCCGACCAGCATCTTGGGCCGCCGCCGCAACCGCTCGGCCAGCCGCTCGACCCGGGCACGAACGGCCGCGAGCGGCTGATCGTCGAGGCGCGCGCGCGCGCCGCTCACGCCGGTGGGCGCCCGGTACTCGCCGAAGACCCGACGCAAGGTCTCGGCCCACTCGCCCGTCGTCGCCCCTGCCCGGGCGCACGCGATCGATGCCGGCATGACGTTCTGTCCCAGGGTCGCCGCCTGGCGCAGGGCATCGAGGGCGCGCGCCACCGCGGCCGTGTCGCGGGCCGCCCGATGGGCCGCGACGCGCTCGATCTGCGCGGCTTCGGCGGTGGGGTCGATGGTGAGAAACCCGCCGTCGCTGCCGCTAAGCGGCGATTCGGCAGTCGCGGTGAAGCAGTTGACCCCGACCACCGGCTGAGCGCCGGCGGCGATCGCGGCGAGCCGCGCCTGACTGGATTCCACCAGGCGCTGCTTCATGTCGCCGCTCTCGACCGCCGCGAGCGCCCCGCCCATGGCATCGATCCTGGCGATCTCGGCGCGCGCTTCGCCGACCAGCGCCGCGACCTTGGCCTGGACCACCGGGGCGCCGTCGAACAGGTCGTCGTATTCGAGCAGGTCGGTCTCATAGGCCAGGATCTGCTGCAGGCGCAGGCTCCATTGCTGGTCCCACGGCCGCGGCAGGCCGAGCGCCTCGTTCCAGGCCGGCAACTGCACCGCCCGGGCGCGCGCCCGTTTGGAGAGCACCACGGCGAGGGTCTCGAGCAGGATCCGATAGACGTTGTTCTCCGGCTGCTGCTCGGTGAGACCGAGCGAGTTGACCTGCACGCCGTAGCGAAAGCGACGCAGCTTCGGATCGGTGACGCCGTAGCGCTCCGCGGTGATCTCGTCCCAGAGCTCGACGAACGCACGCATCTTGCACATCTCGGTGACGAACCGGACGCCGGCGTTGACGAAGAAGCTGATCCGGCCGACCACCTGCGCGAAATCGTCAGGCGAGACCTGCCCGCCGGCGCGCACCTGATCGAGCACCGCGATGGCGTTGGCGAGCGCGTAGGCGAGTTCCTGGACCGGCGTGGCGCCGGCCTCCTGGAGGTGATAGGAGCAGACGTTGATCGGGTTCCATCTGGGCATCGCGCGCGCGGTGAACGCGATCACGTCCTCGATCAGCTTCAGAGACGGGCGCGGCGGGAAGATGTAGGTGCCGCGGGCCAGATACTCCTTGATGACGTCGTTCTGCACGGTGCCGGCGAGCCTGGCCCGGTCCGCCCCCTGCTCCTCGGCGACCACGAAGTACAGGGCGAGCAGCCAGGGCGCGGTCGCGTTGATGGTCATCGACGTGTTGGTCTGCTCCAGCGGGATGCCGTCGAACAGCGCCTGCATGTCGGGGAGCGCACAGATCGGGACGCCGACCCGGCCCACTTCCCCCGCCGCGAGCGGATGGTCGCTGTCGTAACCGGTCTGGGTCGGCAGATCGAATGCCACCGACAGCCCGGTCTGACCGCGCGCGAGATTGGTGCGGTAAAGGGCGTTGCTCGCCGCCGCCGAGCTATGGCCGGCGTAAGTCCGGAACAGCCATGGCTGATCCCGCGGCGTCGCTGCGGGCCGCGGACCGGGCTGGGCGTGCGGAGCGGCCATGGCGTACTCCTTGCGGGGCGGTCGACTCTGCGCCCAACGGATCAAGACATTCTTAACATTGCAGGTGTTAAGAGACTACAGCCAGAAGTGTTGACACGTCAACATCTTTGAGCATAAGGTGCCCGCGGATCGAGGAGGAGGACCGGCGCGATGAGCAGGGCCACGGTCGAGCAGATCATCGAGCGCTTCGGCTCGCAGCAGCGGGTCGCGGAGTTGCTGGGCATCTGGCAGACGGCGGTCAGCGGCTGGGTGCGCCGCGGGGCGATCCCGGCCAGGCGCCAGGAGCAGCTGCTGCACCTCGCGCAACGCGAGGGGGTCGCCTTGTCGCCGGCGGATTTTTTCGCGGTGCCGGCGGGCGATGAGCATGCAGCCGCCGCGAACGGGAACGGGGCGGGAGCAGGGGCCGCCGATGGGGCGCGGATCATCCCGCTGAACGGCGCGGCGCCGCAGCCGGCGATCGAGCAGGCCACGGGCGCCGGTAAAGATCTGTACGAGATCGGCGAGATCCCGCCGCTGGGCCACGTGCCGCACAACATGTATGGCTGGGTGATCCGCCGCGAGCGGCACGGCGAGCCGAGCATCGCCATGCAACGGGAGGTCGTGCCGACGCCGACCCTGGACAGCGACGAGGTCCTGGTCATGGTCATGGCGGCGGGGGTCAATTACAACGGCATCTGGGCCGCGCTCGGCAAGCCGGTCTCGGTGTTCGACGTGCACAAGGCGGACTACCACGTCGCCGGCTCCGATGCCGCCGGCATCGTCTGGGCGGTCGGCAGCCGGGTGCGCCGCTGGCAGGTCGGCGACGAGGTCGTGGTGCATTGCAACCAGGACGACGGCGACGACGAGGAGTGCAACGGCGGCGATCCCATGTTCTCCCCGAGCCAGCGGATCTGGGGCTACGAGACCCCCGACGGCTCGTTCGCCCAGTTCTGCCGGGTGCAGTCGCGCCAGCTGATGCCGCGGCCCCGACATCTGACGTGGGAGGAGAGCGGTTGCTACGTGTTAACACTTGCGACCGCCTACCGGATGCTCTTCGGGCACGCGCCGCACACGCTGAAACCAGGCCAAAACGTGTTAGTCTGGGGCGCCGCCGGCGGCCTCGGCTCGATGGCGATCCAGGTCATCGCCGCCTCCGGCGGCAACGGCATCGCCGTGATCTCGGACGAGGACAAGCGGGAGTTCGTGGAGAGCCTCGGGGCCAAGGGCGTGATCGACCGGACCCGGTTCGCGTGCTGGGGTCGGCTGCCGGACGTCGATGACGCCGACGGCTATGCCGCTTACATGAAGAAGGTGCGTGAGTTCGGCAAAGAGATCTGGGCCTTCACCGGCAAAGGCAACGACGTCGACATCGTGTTCGAGCATCCGGGCGAGGCGACCTTCCCGGTCTCGACCTTCGTGGTCAAGCGCGGCGGCATGGTCGTGATCTGCGCCGGCACCACCGGCTACAACCTGACGCTGGATGCCCGGTTTCTGTGGATGCGCCAGAAGCGCGTGCAGGGCAGCCACTTCGCCAATCTGAAGCAGGCAAGCGCGGCCAACGACATGGTCATCACCCGCAAGGTCGACCCGTGCATGTCGGAGGTGTTCGCCTGGGATGACATCCCGCGCGCCCACGACAAGATGCGCCGCAACCAGCACAAGCCGGGCAACATGGCGGTCCTGGTCCAGGCGAAGCGTCCTGGCCTGCGCACGCTGGAAGAGGCGATCGAGGCCTGAGGAGCGCAGACCCGCCCGCGTTTTGACAGGTCCGCGATATCGAGGAGCCAAGCCCCATGGCCACGTCTCTTGCCCAAGCGCCGGATCGGGCATCGACGGCCGCGCTCACGGACGCCTGCATGAGCGCGGTCGAGACGGTCCTGGCGCGGGCGACGGATGCGGTGCGCGCCGCCGTGGCGCCGGATGGCGCCGCGGACACGGATCGTCTGGAGCGCGAGCAGCACGCGGTGCATGGCCTCGCCTGGCTCGCCACCTACGTCGAGGCGCTGCGCCAGATGCGCGACTGGGCGGTCCGGCTGGAGGACCTGGGCCGCCTCGGCGAGCGGGAGCGACTGATTCGGCACGTCGCCTTTGGCGAATATCTGGCGCGCATCGCCGGCGGCATCCCGATGAGCCAGGGCGAGATCACCCGGCTGCACCAGCTCCACCTGGCGCCTTCGGCGATCAGCGCGTTCGCCGCCGATGCCGCCGTTTCGCGCATGGTCGGGGATGGTACGGCAGCGCCGGTCCGGGCGCGCCTCGCGGCGTTGATCGGCGACGGCGAGTTCGGCGACTGGGGCCTCGCCGACGACACGCTCGAGATGGTGCGCGAGCAGTTTCGGCGGTTCGCCGAGGAACAGATCGCACCCTACGCCCACGGCTGGCACGCCGAGGACGTCCTGATCCCGCTCGAGGTGATCGAGAAGCTCGCCGAGATGGGCGTGTTCGGCCTGACCGTGCCCGAGGATTGGGGCGGGCTCGGCATGGGCAAGGCGGCGATGTGCGTCGTGACCGAGGAGCTCGCGCGCGGCTACATCGGGGTCGGCTCGCTCGGGACCCGCTCCGAGATCGCCGCCGAGCTGATCCGCCTGGCCGGCACCGCGGCGCAGAAGGCGAAGTATCTGCCGCGGATCGCCTCGGGCGAGAGCATCCCGACCGCGGTGTTCACCGAGCCCGACACCGGCTCGGACCTCGCCTCGCTGCAGACCCGGGCGGTGCTCGAGGACAATTGCTACCGGCTGACCGGAGCCAAGACCTGGATCACGCATGCCGCCCGCGCCGATCTGATGACCATCCTGTGCCGCACCGACCCCAAGGAGCGCGGCCACCGCGGCCTCTCGATCCTGCTCGCCGAGAAGCCGCGGGGCGGCGAGTCCGAGCCCTTCCCGATCCCCGGGCTCTCAGGCGGCGAGATCCCCGTTCTCGGCTATCGCGGCATGAAGGAATACACCCTGGCCTTCGACGGCTTCGCCGTGGCGCGCGACGGTCTCCTCGGCGACGCCCCGGGGCGCGGCTTCAAGCAGCTGATGGCGACCTTCGAAGCGGCGCGCATCCAGACCGCGGCGCGCGCCGTCGGGGTCGCCCGCAACGCGCTCGAGCTGGGCCTCGGCTACGCCAGGGAGCGGAGCCAGTTCGGGAAGCCGATCTTCATGTTTCCGCGGGTGGCGGACAAGCTGGTCGGGATGGCGGTCGAGATCATGGTGGCGCGGCAGCTGACCCTGTTCGCCGCCCGGGAGAAGGACGCCGATCGCCGCTGCGACCTCGAGGCCGGCATGGCCAAGTTGCTGGCGGCGCAGGTCGCCTGGAGCGCCGCCGACAACGCCGTGCAGATCCACGGCGGCAACGGCTACGCGCTGGAATATCCGATCAGCCGGATCCTGTGCGATGCGCGCATCCTCAACATCTTCGAGGGCGCCGCCGAGATCCAGGCCCATGTCATCGCCCGCCGCCTGCTCGAGGGCTGAGTCCTATTCCGGACAATCCTAAGCCGTTCCCCAGGACCGAGCGGACCGTCCTCATCACCGGCTGCTCGTCGGGTATCGGCCTCGCCTCCGCGCGGGAGATGAAGGCGCGGGGCTGGCGCGTGTTCGCCACGGCGCGCAAGCCCGAGGACATCGCGCGACTGCAAGGGGAGGGGTTCGAGAGCCTTTATCTCGATTACACCGAGCCCGAGTCCATTGAAGCGGCCGCCGATCGGG
>JBOHKK010000375.1:0-5613 GCA_050729115.1 Geminicoccaceae bacterium
GTTCGGCCGTCATGCCGTTGCGGCGGCGCTCGTCGAGCACCGCGCAGACCGCCCGCACGATGCCGACATAACCCGTGCAGCGGCAGAGGTTGCCGCTCAGCTCGAGGCGGACGCGGCGCTCGTCGGCATCGGGCAGCCGGCTCACGATGTCGCGCGCGCTCACGAGCATGCCGGGGGTGCAATAGCCGCACTGCAGGCCGTGCTCCCGGGAAAACGCCGCGCGCAGGTCGCGCGTCAGCTCGTCGTCGTCCAGCCCCTCGATGGTCGTGATCTCGGCGCCCTCGCAGGCGATCGCGTAGGTGATGCAGGAGCGCGCCGGCGCGCCGTCGATCAGGAGCGTGCAGGCACCGCACACGCCGTGCTCGCAGCCGAGGTGCGTCCCGGTGAGCAGTTGGCTCTCGCGCAGGAAATCGGCGAGATGGGTGCGCGGCTCGACGGCGGCGGCCACCGCCTTGCCGTTCACGGTGAGGCGGATGGTCCTCATGGCCGGCTCGCCAGCCGGACGGCGCGCTCGAGGGCCGCGAGGTGGATCTGCCGCCCGAAGGGGTCGCGCATGCCCTTGTCGTCGAGGAGCGTGGCCGCAAGCGCCGGATCGTAGGTCAGCGCGAGCCCGTCCTCCGGCCGGCCACCGAACAATGGCGCCGCGTCGGGCACCACGATCGGCGTCGATTCGGTAGCGCCGATCACGACGCGGCAGACCGCACGCTCGGGGTCGAAGAGCACCGCGCCGATGGCGTGCGCGAACTCGCCGGCCTTGCGGCAGAACTTGTAGAAGCCCCAGCGTCTGTGGCGCGACAGCCGCGGCACGTGGATCGCCTCGAGCAGCTCGTCCGGCTCGAGTGCCGCCTCGAACACCCCGGCCATGAACCGCTCGACCGGCAGCCGGCGCTGGCCCGCCGGCCCGCGCACGATGGCCTCGGCGCCGAGCGCGGCAAGCGCCGCGATCCAGTCCGCCGCCGGATCGGCATGGGCCAGGCTGCCGCCGATCGTGCCGCGGTTGCGCACGGCACGATAGGCGATCGCGCGCGCGACCGCGGGCAGGGCGCCGCCGGTGGGATCGCCCACGCGGCCGTCCTCGATGTCGGCGTGGGTGACGCAGGCGCCGATCAGAAGACCGTCGCCGTCGGTCTCGGCGCGCCGCAGGTCGGGCACGGCCGTGATGTCGACCAGCAGGTCGGGCTGCACCAGGCGGAGATTGAGCATCGGCCCGAGCGACTGGCCGCCGGCCAGAAGCTTCACGGCAGGGCCCTCGCACCGCAACAGGGCGAGCGCATCGGCCAGAGTCGAAGGCCGCGCATAATCGAACGGCGCGGGCTTCATGCCGCGGCCCTGGCCCTTCGAATCGCCTCGAAGATGCGCCGCGGCGTCATCGGCGAAGCACAGACCTCGGCGCCGAGCGGCCGCAGCGCGTCGTTGATCGCGCTGGCGATCGCGGCCGGGGGGCCGATCGCGCCGCTCTCACCGATGCCCTTGACCCCGAACTCGGTGTAGGGCGAGGGCGTCTCCATGTGCAGGATCCGGATCGCCGGCACCTCGGTGGCGCCGGGCAGGAGATAGTCGGCCAAGGTCGAGGCGAGCGGCTGGCCCGCCGCATCGAACGGCATCTCCTCGTAGAGCGCGGTGCCGATGCCCTGGGCGGTGCCGCCGCAGACCTGACCATCCACGATCATCGGGTTGACCAGCACGCCGCCGTCCTCGACCACCACGTAGTCGAGGATCTCGACGGCGCCGATCTCCGGGTCGACCGCCACCACCGCGGCATGGGCGGCATAGCTGAAGGTGCCGCTGTCGCGCGCCGGCTTGTAGCCGGCCGTGACCTCGAGCCCGCCGGGATCGACGTCGGCCGGCAGGTCCTGCGGCCGCAGGTACCAGGCCCTGGCGATCTCGCCGAGGCTCACGCTGCCGGTCGGCCCGACCACCCTGCCGTCCGCGATCTGCACCTCGCTCTCGCCCACCTGCAGGAGGGCGGCGCCGATGCGGGCCGCGCGCCGCGCGATCTCCCGGCAGGCCCGCGCCACCGCACCACCGCCCATCACCATGCAGCGCGAGCCCCAGGTGCCGGTCGAATAGGGCGTGTACGCGGTATCGCCGTGCACCACCTTGACCACGTCCGGGTCGATGCCGAGGATCTCGTGTGCCACCTGCGCGAGCGTGGTCTCGTGCCCCTGGCCGTGGGAATGGGCGCCGACGCGCAGCTCGAGCCCGCCATCAGGCGTGAGGCGCGCGCTCGCCTGCTCGTGCCCCGGCACCATCGGGATGCCCCAGCCGGCATAGACCGAGGTGCCGTGCGCCGACTGCTCGCAGAACACCGAGAACCCGACGCCGAGCAGCCGCCCGTCCGCCTCGCCCGCTCGCTGCCGCGCGCGCACCGCTGGAAGGTCGATCGCCGCGACGGCGCGCCGCAGGCATTCCGGATAGTCGCCGCTGTCGAAGTGCTTGTTCGTGATGTTGTCGAACGGCATCTGCTGCGGCCTGACCAGGTTCTTGAGGCGCACCTCGTGCGGCTCGAGGCCGGCCGCGCGCGCGATCGCATCGAGAATCAGCTCGATCGCGAAGCAGACGCCGGTGCGCGCCACCCCGCGATAGGGCAGGATCGGGCACTTGTTGGTGGCGACCGAGAAGGTGCGGCAGCGATAGGCCGGGAAGTCGTAAGGGCCGGGCAGGATGCTCGCCACCTGCGCCGCCTCCAGGCAGGCCGAGAACGGATACGCCGAATAGGCGCCCGAATCGACCGTCGCCTCGCACTCGATGCCGAGCAGCCGGCCGTCGCGCTCGGCATGGCCGGTGATCACGTAGTGGTGCTCGCGGCAATTCGCGTTGGCGACGAGGTGCTCGCGCCGATCCTCGATCCAGCGGACCGGATGCCGGCAGCGGAGCGCGAGCCAACAGACGCAGACCTCCTCCGGCGCGAGGATGCCCTTGTAGCCGAAGCCGCCGCCGACATCGGGCGCGATGACCCGCACCCGGCCGTGCTCGAGGCCCAGGCAGTCGGCGAGGCCGGTGCGCACGATGTGCGGCATCTGGGTCGCGCTGTAAACGGTGAGCTGCTCGAGGCGGCCGTCCCAGAAGGCGACCACGCCCTTGCCCTCGAGCGGCGCCATGCACTGGCGCGCCGTGCGCACCTCGCGGCTCACCCTGATCGGCGCCGCTGCCACGGCGGACCAGTCGCCCGCCTCGACGAAGGTCTCGAGGAAGATATTGTCGCCCCAGTGCTCGTGGAGCAGCGGCGCGCCGGGCTGACGCCCCTCGAGCATGTCGTGGACGGCGGGCAGCTCCTCGAGCTCGAGGCTCACGCTCGCCGCGATGTCCTCCGCCTCGGCGCGGCTCTCGGCGAGGCACATCGCGACCAGCTCGCCGACCTGGCGGACCTTGCCTGTGGCCAGCGCCGGCTGGTCGGAGACCTTGAAGCCCGGCAGGCCGGAGACGGCGGAGATCGGCTTCACCTCGGCCATGTCGTCCGCCGTGAAGACGGCGCCCTGGTGCCCGTCCGGGACCCTGATGCCACGGAGCTGCGCGTGCGCGACCGGGCTGCGCGCAAACGCGACGTCTTTCATGCCGGCCAGGCGAATGTCGGCGACGAACTGGCCGCGGCCACGCAGGTAGCGGTCGTCCTCCTTGCGGATCAGCCGGCTGCCGACGCCCTTGCCCGTCATGCTCGCACCCCCGCTGCCCATTGCCATGCGCGACGCGGCGCTCGCGCCGCCCCGGCACGGTACTAAGTTACGATCCTTCGAATGATAGTACCTTGGGCCGATCCTACGAAGCTCTGACTGGGTGAAGGCATAGGGTTGCTGGAAATTGGGCAGCCTGGAGATGGATCACGCAACCAGGAGCACCCCATGCGCCGAAAGTACCAGCATTCGAGCGCACGCGGGAAGAGTTGCGGGCTACTCGATGGCCGGCTGGCAGACGGCGACGAGCGCTACCGCTACCGACACCGCCGCCGGACCGGCCGGCTGAAGAGCGCCGAGGCGCCGATCGGCTACGCTGCGGCCCGGCGCGGCCGTTTGCGCGATCAGCGCCCGCGCCGGTGGGTACCGGGAGGTTTGCCGCGGCCCTCCCGGCCTCTTCGGCGATTGTCAGCTTTTGGCCTACGCCGGGGCGAGCACTCGCTCCCTGCCTATCGAAACTCTCGCAGTGTCAATGCTGTAATCTGCCCTGCAAGCGCATCGAGGCCGACGAAATCTGGTCATTCACCTATGCGAAGGCCAAGAACGTTCCAACAGCCAAGGCGGCCCCAATTGGTGCCGGTGACACCTGGACCTGGACGGCCATCTGCGCCGATACCAAGCTGGTGCCGTCCTGGCTGGTGGGCGGGCGCGACGGCGAGTACGCGCTGGCCTTCATCGATGATCTGCGCCAGCGGTTCGCCAACCGTGTGCAGCTCACTTCGGACGGCCTCAGGGCATACCTGGACGCGGTTGAGGAAGCTTTCGACGATGATGCGGACTACGCCGTGTTGCAGAAGTTGTACGGCACGCCACCCGAGGCCGAAAAGCGCATAGCCCCGCTCAGTGCATCGGTGCCAAGCGCGCGTTGGTCACCGGCAATCCCGATCCAAAGCACGTCAGCACGAGTTACGTGGAGCGGCAGGATCCCACCATGCGGATGGCAATGCGGCGCTTCACCCGTCTCACCAATGCCTTCTCAAAGAAGCTCGCGAACCACGAGGCGGCGATCGCGCTGCACTCCATGCACTACAATTTTGTGCGCATCCACCAGACGCTGCGCCGGGCCAGCGCCCCGTGCCGTCGTGTCCGTCATCCCCACCTCCTTGCACTGCTTCAATAAGCACAAGGCGGTGTCTCACCGAACTGTAGAGCGCAGGAAGGGGCCTTAGTTCCCTTTTGCGGGGCAAGCTTGCTACCATAGAATTATATTCCGAGCTTTCAAACTGACCCATTGCCCGTCTCCCGCACTATGAGGAGCACGGCGGCAAAGAGAAGCGGCAGCCCAAAGGCCAACCTAGCGGTGTTCATGTAGGCCACTATAGCGCGGCCGACACGGAAAGTTGAAGCCCTTCGACTCTGTTTCTCCTCCAGATCCTCGGGCCGGGCAGCTTTTCCTCCTCGGGCATGTGAATAGTTCGACGGATAGACGCACGGCGGCCGGTCTCCATGCGCCCTGGACAAGATTCCTATTATCGGCTAGACTTGAGCCTCCTGGGGCCGTACGGCCCCGGTGCCCCTCACCTCCATCCCACCAGCCTAAGGAATCGCGCCATGTCCAGTGACCGGCGCCGCGCCCCGCGCGGCCGTCCCCGCCATCAGCGCCCGCGCCGAGGCCAGCCGCCGCAACGGCGCCAGGTCGCGCGGACCGAAGACCACCGAGGGCAAGGCGCGCTCGGCGCAGAACGCCTTGAAGCACGGGTTGCGGGCGCAGAAGTACGTGGTGCTCCCGGACGAGGACGGCGCCGCGTTCGCGGCGCTCGAGGCGGCGCTCATCGCCGAGCTGGCGCCGCAAGGCGTGCTCCAGATGATCCTCGCCCAGCGCATCGCGCGCGCCGCCTGGCGGCTGGAGCGGGCGGAGCGGCTCGAGGTCGAGCTGTTCGAGGAGCATCACATCCCGACCGGCACCCGCGGCCTCGCGCTGATCCGCGACGGCAACGGCACC
>JBOHKK010000376.1:0-5604 GCA_050729115.1 Geminicoccaceae bacterium
CGCTCGCGGTGACCTTGCCGAGGACGGCGCCGGCCTGAAGGGTCTCACCGGAGAGCACGGTGATGGTCTCGCGCGAGATCTTGCCATTACCCTCGGAGACGACGAACTCGCCGGCGTACCGGCCTTCGCTAAGCTCGGGCATCGAACTCTCCTATCGGACGTTCTGGTTGCGGGCGGCGTAGATCGCTGCGGTGTCGATCGCGGGCTGGGCGGGCTCGACCGTGGGCGAGCGGACCTGACCTCGGATGGCGGTGGCCTCGTCCTCCGCGGCCCGGCCCTCGAGCAGCGCGCGCCGCACCTGGTTGACCGGCGTCGCCTTGGCGATGAACCCGGCGGTGAGATCGCCGCAGCCCGCGAGGGCGCACAGCTCGTGCACCTCGGCGACGTAGGCGAGCGTGGCCCGGCGCTCATCCGCGCGGACCGCGCCAAGGTCGATCACCTGAGCGGTTGGCTGCAGAGCGAGCTTCGGCGAGCCGTTGCCGGCGGCGGCCTCCGATGCGGCGCTCGTGGCAGCAGCAGGCTCCCCGGTCGGCTCACAGAGTGGGTCCGGCGCAGCCGGCTGCTCGGGCTGCGCCGCCCGATCGGTCTCAGTGTCAGCCTCGGGCGCCTCGGCCTGCACCTCCTCGGCACCGGCCTGGACCTGGCGATCCTCAGCTTTATCGGCCTGGGCGGTCGGGGCCGATCGGCTCGGCCGCTTCTTCTGCGGGTCGGGCATGTGATCCTCCTGAGCAGTGGCGCTTGCCGTCAGCGCCGCGAGGCGCGGCGGCGGGTTGCGGAAGCGGGAGAGATCGAAGTGCGCCGCCATCCGGACCGGCGGCTCGACGCGGTCGGCGAACCCCAGCTCGACCGCTTCTTCGGCCGAGAGCCAGGTCTCGGCCGCCATCAGGGCCTCGATCTCGGCGTCACCGGCGCCCGACTTGTCGCGGTAGGCCGCGACCATGCCGGCCGCCATCTTGTCGAGCGCGTCCGCCGTGGTGCGCATGTCCGATGCCGTGCCCACGACCAGGCCCGAGGGATCGTGCAGCACCAGCATCGCGTTCTCGGGCATCACGACCTCGTCGCCCGCCATGGCGATCATGCTGGCGATCGAGGCGGCGATGCCGTCGATCCAGACGGTGATCGCGGCGCCGTGGCGCTTGAGCGCGTTGTAAATCGCGACCCCGTCGAACACCGAGCCGCCCGGGCTGTTGATGCGCACCGTCAGTTCCGCGACCGGACCGAGCGCCTTCAGCTCGTCGAGGAAGACCTTGGCCGGGATGCCGAAGGCGCCGATCTCGTCGTAGATCACGATCTCGGCGCCCTTCATCTGGGCGCGAAACTCGTACCAACGCTTCAAGCGGCTTGCTCCTCGCTCTGGGTCGGGCGGTCGCGATCCTCGGGATCAACCTCGACCGCCGGCTCGGCCTGAGCGGTTGCGGGCCGGCCGAACTTGAGACCGAGCTCCTCCTCGCGCGCATGATCTGCGGCGATGCGGCGGTCGACCTCCTCGGCGTCGTAGCCCTCGCTCTCGATCACGTCGGAGCGAGACTTGAGCCCGGCCTCGATCGCCTCGATCTCGGCCTTGCGGTCCTTCAAGGGATCGACCCAGTCCCACTTCGGCGGAATCCACTTAACCGCCAGGTAGGGCGCCGGGTTCTCGGCGAAGCCCGGCAGATCCAGCGCACCCGCGAGCACCGCATCTCGGAGCCAGCGCTGCCAGACTCGGCGGCACAGCTGGAACACCAGCGTGCCGTGCTGGAGCTGCTCGATGCGCCGCCTGAACTCGAGCTTGCCCTCGCGCAGGCTCGAGTAGTTGGCTTGGCGCAGGTCGCCCGTGACGTTGGTGTAGGGCACGCCCATCGCTGAGCAGCACGCCAAGAGCGTCCGGTACTGGAACGCCTCGTAGCTGCCACCGACATCGGCCGGATCGGAGAACTTGATGTCCTCGCCCGGCAGCAGCAGCTGCATCGTCCCGGGCTGGAGGCCGATCAGTGCTGCCCCATCCTGATCCTTCTGGGCGCTGTCCTCGCCCATGACGTCGTCTGGACCGGGCCGGGTGACGAAGCCGGCGAACATCGCCGCGACCTTCTTCCGGTCGAGCTCGGCGTCGTCGTACTGGTCGAGCAGCCAGAGGCGGACCATCGCCGGCGCGACCCAGGGCACGCCACGGATCTGCCCCTCGGCAACCGGATGGAACACGTGGCAGACCTGATCCGCCGGCACCCGGACCAGCTCACCGGTGCCACGCTGGCGAACGTCACCGGGGTGGGTGCGGTGAAAGTGGTAAGCGACCCTGCGCCCGATCCGATCGACCTCGATGCCGAAGATGATCTCGTTGCCGTTCGGCAGGGTCTCGCATTTGCCGAGCGGCAGGTGCTCCGAGGAGAGCATCTGCAGCTGCAGCGGCACCGTGAGCCCATCGTCCGGGCGGCGCGGCCGGAACCGGAGGAAGCACTCGCCGGCCTCGAACATGGCCCGCGCCGCCATCGCCTGCAGACCGTAGAAGTCGGTCAAGCCATCGGCGTCTGCTTCGTCCGTCCAGGCGAGCCAGAGCCTTTGGATCTCGTCCTTGAGCGCGCCGTCCTCGACCAGGCTCGACGGCTTGATCCCACAACCCACGGCATGCGCGGTGAAGCTCGCCGAGGCGTTCGAGGCGTACGGGTTCGTCCGCACCAGCTGCCTGGCGCGCGCCCGCTGCAGCTCGCCGCCCTGCAGGATCAGGCTGTTGATGCTCTCGCCACCGGCCCGCCAGGTCATGAGCCGGCGTTGCATCTGGGCGCCGTCGAATCCTGTGCTCAGGGCGAGCTTCCCCGTCGCGAGGAGCCGTGCCGCTCCGGCGATGCGCGAGATCAGGGTCAATGCTCAGTAGCCCTTTGAGGTGTAGATCCGGATCTGACGGACGGGCGCATTGCCCTCGAGCGCCTGCAACTCGCGCTCCAGCTCCGCGATCGCCCGGGCGATCTCGGCCGTGCCGCGATACTCGACCGAGCGGCCATCGTAGGAGACGCGCGCAACCGCGCTGTCCCGCTGTACCTTCAGCGCCTCGAGGCGGGCCTCCAGCTCGGTGACCGTCGCCATGTCAGCGCGCCATGTAGCCGCTTTGGATCACCTGCCGCGCCGGCGGACGGACCGGAGGTCGCGTCGATGCAGACTGCTCATCATCACGCTCCACGGTCCGCGCCAGTGCCTCTTCCATCCGCTGCCAATGGCGCTCGTCAAACCGGTCGAGGCCGTAGATCGCAGCCGCTGCACGAGCGTAGACCCGGCAGTCGAGCGCCTCGTTGCGCCGCCCCGGCTCCTTCTCCCACGATCCGCGCGGGAAGCCCTTGACGATGCGGGTGACCAGCCGCTCGGCGGTGAGCTGCTTGAAATAGTCCTCGCCGTACTGAGGGAAGTGACAGGACCCGGGCGGATAGCTCGCTCCTTCAACCAGCGCTTCTTCCGTCGGCCACTCCAGCTTCAGCCATCGGTACAGCTCGCCCTTGGCGACCGGCGTGCCGACCGACCAGACCCGAAGCCCACGTCGCTTGCCGCCGGCATCGGCCTTGGAGACCGAGAGCAGCAGCGCCGTGTCCTGGTCCCGCCCCTTGACCGCCACAGCCGTGCGTGGCTGCCTGGCTGCGGCACCCGCCGGTCCCCAGCTCGCCTGCGGGTGCTGCCGGATCCAGGCATAGACGTCCTGCGTGGCATAGCCCGCGTCGACGCACATCACTCGGATCGGCAGCGTGTGCCCTGAAGCGTGCGGCCAGTCTTTCGCGAGCACCGCGTCCAGCTTCGCCCAGACGTCGGGCCGGGCGGTATCGCCCTCGATCACCCGGTAGTCGATCGACCAGCTCACCTTGCCCCGGCCCCAGGCGACCACCTCGACCTCGATCCGGTCCTTCTGGACGTCGACCCCGGCGGTAAGGAAGAGGCCCGGCTCGGGCACGACACCGATGCGGTAATCCTCGCGTCGCTCATACAGCCGCTGCCACTCCGGCGCCTCGGCCTCCTCCTCGAACGGCAGCCCGAGCACCGTGTTGACGAAACCCTTCATGAGGTCGGGCGCCTTCCGGGCCTGCTCGTACATCTCGGCGGCGTCCGCCCAGCTGAACCAGCCAACCGGGCTGTACAGGCTGGAGAGGTGGAACCCGGCGGTCCGCCCATCTCCAGGTGCAGTGGCCCGCCAGGCGCCGTGCTCGAGCATCCAGGTCTTGTGGCGCTCGCCGATCAGCGCGCCGCAGTGCGCGCAGGCACACTCGGCCTCGCGCGGCTGGCCCTCCGGCCACCGCAGGTTCTCGAGCTCCAGCGTCTGGTTTTCGCCGCAATGCGGACAGGGTACGAAGTACCGCCGCTGGTCGCTCGCCTCGTACTCCCGCTGGATCCGCGACAGGCTCTTGGTCTTCGGCGTCGAGACCAGCAGGATCTTGCGCCGCTGGAAAGTGGCGGAGCGGCGCTCGGCCAGCAGGATCGGATCGCCCTCGCCCTCGACATCGCCGGGATAGCCGTCGACCTCATCCAGGAACAGGTAGCGCGCCGGCATCGAGCGCAGCCCGACGGCGCTGTTGGCGCCGGTGAGGATCAGCACGCCGCCCGGGAACTCCTTGGACAGCACGGTGTTGCCGCTGTCGCGCGAGCGGCGCTCCTTGACCCGCTCGCGCAGGACCTCGCTCTCCTCGATCAGCGGATCGATCCGCTGCTTGGAATTGCGCTTCGCAAGCTCCACCGTCGGCGCCACCGCCATCATCGGCCCCGGCGCTTGGTGGATCACGTACCCAATCCAACAATTGCCGCACTCGGTGCCGCCGATCTGCGCACCCTTCATCAGCGCGACCCGCTGCACCGGCGAGGACGGCGAGAGGCAGTCCATGATCTCGCGGAGGTACGGCGTCCGCTCGGTCCGCCAACGCCCGGGCTCCGAGGACGCTCGCTGCGACAGGACGCGGTAGCGGTCAGCCCACTGCGAGACCGTCAGCAGCGGGTCGGGCTTGAGCCCGTCCCACCACGCGCGCTCGATCGCATCAGCGCCGTCATAGACGTCCATGCGGATCGGAGCTGATCATCGGCGCTGCTTCAGAGCGCGACGTTCGCGAGCTGTCCCACGAGCAGGAGCACGAGCGCGAGGATGGCCACGTAGCGGGCGGCGTCGACCAGCACCTCGGCCGTGCCGACCAGCAGCGGGTGTTGCAGTAGCGTCCTCAGCACGAGCTTGACCCCTTGATGGTATTCGTCAGCGCAGATTCGGCCGGACCTCGGCGAGCTCCGCGAGATGGTCCCGGACATGGCGCTCGAGCACCGTGTGCAGCCGATGCTGATCGACCTCGAGCTCGGCTGCGATCATCGCCGCCACCCGCGCCGGCCAGTTGACCCAGGCATCGCGCTCGTCGCGGGCAAGCTTGAACACCTGCGCCACGGTCTTGGCCCGGTCGACCAGCTCGCCCTTCATCTGTTGCAGGCGGAGCCGGCGCTCTTGCGCCTTGAGCACCTCGTTCGCGGTCCGCGCCTGCATGAAGGTCATGCCGCCCGCGGAGATCGGCTCGCCATGCTCGCGCAGGGTCTCGCGGACGGCACCAACCGCCGCCTCCGGCACCGGCTTCAACGCCCGGCGATTACTCGTCGACCTACTGCTTCGGGCAGGCCGCTGCT
>JBOHKK010000377.1:0-5589 GCA_050729115.1 Geminicoccaceae bacterium
CTCCCAACCACCCACCGATGGTACCCTTGGGGTGGTTGGGAGGGGGAGCGGGCCGGGGCCGCGGGTCCACCCAAGGGGAAAACGGTCTAGAGACAGCAAGATGGGCGACGAGACTGCACGAAGGTTCACCCCCAACCTGGCGCGTTACGAGCAGCTGATGGACGTGGTGCGCAACCGCATGACCTCGCGGCAGTTCAAGCCGGACATCGCTGTGCCGCGTGCGCATGTCGAGATGGTCCTGGAGGCGGCGCGGCATGCCCCGTCGGGAGCCAACGCGCAGCCCTGGCATTTCATCGTGGTGAGCGACCCCGACGTGAAGCGCCGGATCGCCGACTATTTCGTCGACGAGCAGCGACGGCGTGCGAAGCTGAAAATGAAGTTTCCCACGCCCAATTACCGCGGGCTGGAGACGGCGCCTGGCTTCATCGTGATCGCCGCGGACTTTCGCTTCATGCGGGCGTTTCCGGTCCTGCTCGATGGCTCCGATCTCGACCGGCAGTATCAGGCGAACGCGGAACGCATCCTCCTGCAAAGCGTGGCCGCGGCGACCATGTCAGCGCACCTGGCAGCGGCGGCGCTCGGCTACCAGGTGTGGTGGGTGACGGCCATCGGCCAGGAGGGCGCACAGAGGGCATTGAAGCCGCTGCTCAAAATCCCGGAGGACCTCGCCGTGATCGACGTCATGTTGTTCGGCGTCCCGGCCAAGACGCCCTACAAACGGTGGAAGAAGACCCTGGCCCAGATCGCGCACTGGGAGCGCTTCGATGCGGCAAACCACATGTCGATCGACGACATCGACCGGTGGGTGCGCGAGGAGCGCCACAAGGTGATGTATCGCGACGAGAGCAAGATCGACTAGGTCGTGTTGACATCAGCGCAGGCCGATGAGGGGGGCGACCAGGACGATGAAGGCTCGGAAGCTGGTGGTGGTCTTGTCGTAGCGGGTGGCGATGCGGCGGACGTGTTTGAGCTTGTTGATGAAGCATTCGACCAGATGGCGCTCCTTGTCGAGATGCTGGTCGTAGGCGATGACGCTGGCGCGGGTCGGATGGGGCAAGCTGAACCGGATCGAGGAAGCCGAGCTCGGGCCTGTTGAAGGCCTTCGCATACTGCATCTGCAATGCCACTTCGGCCGCGACAGCCTGATTCTGGCGCAGCGCGGCGCACGGGTCGTCGGCCTCGATTTCTCTGGATCGGCGATCGCCACCGCCCGAGAGCTGGCAGCCGAGTTGGGGTTGGCCGAGCGGACCGGGCTCGTCGGGGCGGATCTGTACGATGCGCCGACGGCCATCCCCGAGCCCGGCGCGTTCGACCTCGTGTTCGTCACCTGCGGCGCGATCAACTGGCTGCCGGACATCCGGCGCTGGGCGGAGATCGTGGCCCACTTCCTGAAGCCGGGCGGGGCCCTCTATCTGGCCGAGGCGCATCCGGCCGCCCTGGTTCTCGACGACGCGGCGCCCGGCCACGGCGACATGCCCGGCTGGTACGCGCCGTATTTCCTGCGCGAGCCGTTGGTCTTGGACGATCCGTCCGACTACGCGGACGAGACCGCGCGGCTGCGCAACGCGCGGACCTACGCGTGGCTCCATCCGCTCGGCGAGATCGTCAGCAGCCTGCTCGCGGCCAGGCTCGGGCTCAGGTGGCTCCACGAGCACGACGCGGTGCCATGGCGGATGTTCCGAGTGTTGGTGCGGGATACCGGGGGCATGTACCGCTGGCCCGACAAGCCGTGGCTACCGCGCGCCTTCTCGCTCCGCGCGGAACGTCCGCTTTGAGCGCTCATATCAGTCCTGCGGGCCGATCTTGACGCCGTTGACCTTGCCGAGCGCGCGGGCAAGGGCCGGGACGTAGCTCTCGCCCTCGCCCTGGGCGGCGGCGAGCGTGTAGATCTGGTGCACCGCCTCACCGAGGAACGCGGTGCTGCCGACCGCCTCGGCGAGATGGGTGTAGTAGCGGACGTCCTTCCGGCCGTTCTCGAGCTTGAACACCATGCCGCTCTCGCCGCCGAGCACCCAGGGCATGAAGCGCTGGAACACGCTCGAATTGGCGCCGCCCGCGCTCACCACCTCGAACATCGTGGCGAGATCGATGCCAGCCTTGGCAGCGGTGGTCACCGCCTCGGCCACCAGAGCGGCGATGCCCTGGCTCAAAAAGTTGTTGATCAGCTTCAGCTTGTGTCCGGCGCCGACGGGGCCGACGTGGAAGACGTTCTCCGAGAAGGTCTCGAGCACGGGCCGGATCGCGGCAAGCGTCGCCGCGTCCGCGCCGACCAGGGTGTTGAGCCGGCCGGCCTCGGCGTCCTTGGGCGAGCGGGTGAGCGGGGCGTCGGCGAAGCGCACGTTCCTGGCGGCGAGCGCCTTGGCGACGCGCTCGGTCGAGGCGGGCTCGGCCGTGGTGCAGTCGATCACGATCAGGCCCTCGTGCGCGCCGGCAAGAATGCCGTCCTCGCCGAGCACGCAGAGTTCGACCTCGACCGATGACGGCACGCACAGGATCACGACGTCGCTGCCCTGGGCGAGCGTCGCCGGACTGTCGGCCTCGCTGGCGCCCCGCGCGAGCAGATCCTCGATCGGCGCCCGGTTGCGGTGCGCGAGCACGCAGAGCCGATAGCCCTTGGCCACGACGTTCCTGGCCATGCCGTGGCCCATCAGGCCGGCGCCGATGAAGCCGATGCGCTTGGTCATGCTGATCTCTCCGCTGCTGCCCGGTCTCAACAAAGCCGAGCGCGCGGCCCTTATCACCGGCGAAGGCGATCGACGCCGGATTGCGCCAAGCCTCGCGGCAGTGGTGAAACGTTCAGCAGCCGCTGTCCTGGTAGATCTCATCGAAGGTCAGCTGGACGCCGATCGCGGGCAGGGCGACCAGGTCCGGCGGCGCGAGGACCTGCAGCGACCAGCGCTTCGCCTCGCGGCTGTAGACCTCGATCCGCCGCGCATCCTGCGCGATCAGCAGATAATGCTGCAGTGATTCGAGGTCCCGGTAGGCGACCCATTTGGCGCCGCGATCGTGATCCTCCGCCCCGCGTGACAGGACCTCGACCACGACGGCCGGGGCGCGCACCTGATCCTCGGCCAGATCGATCGGTCCACAGACGACGATGGCATCCGGGTACATGGTGGCGGTCGCCGTCACCACCTTGGGTCGTTCGCCGAGCGCTCGGCATGGCTGCCCGCGCAAACGGGCGCGCAATGCGCTGACGACGTTGTCCTTGATGATGGTGTGGGCGTTGGAACCGCCGACCATCATGCGGATGACGCCGCCGACGAACTCGTAGCGCTCGGCCTGCCGGCGCTCCCAGGCGAGGAAGTCCTCGACCGTCCACGGTCTGGGCAAGGGTTCTGTCACAAGCGCACCCACGAAACGTCCGATCGACCCTACAGTAGTTCCTTTGTTTCCATGTGTCATGGTGGGGCGGGCATGCCTGCCGCCAAGGACAGATGCTGTCGCCCCACCTTGCGCCGTGAGCAGCGCGGTTGCCCGCTCACCCTTGGCCGCACCCGAATCTCGCTGGACGATCGGCGTCCCGTGGGCTGCCCTGCTCGGTGAGGCGGGGCCCCGCCCACGATGACGCCGCGGCGGCGAGCTGTTAGTATCGGAGCCAGACCAGGTTGCGATCGGCGGTGGACCATGCCTGCTTCGTTGCCCGAGGCGCTTCGCATTCTCAAGGACCACGAGCCGGAGCTCCGGCGCCGGGGCGTGATCCACGCCGCGGTCTTCGGCTCGGTCGCGCGCGGCGAGGCCCGCGCGACCAGCGACGTCGACGTCTTGATCGACCTCGATCCCGAACAAGCCATCGGCTTGTTCGACTATGCGGCAATCAAGCTCTACATCGCCGGTCTGTTCGGCGTCGACTCCCTCGATGGTCCCGTCGATATCGTGAGTCGGGCCAATCTCAAGGCGCGTCTGCGCGGCAACATTCTACGGGAGGCCATCAGTGTCTTCTAGAAATCCGGGCCAGCGTCTTCAAGACATCATCGAAAACATCGAGGCCGCGCGGACTTTCATGGCAGACATGAGCTTCGAGTCTTTCGCGGCAGATCGCAAGACTTTCTACGCCGTACTTCGCGCTCTCGAGATCATCTCAGAAGCAAGCCGGCGGCTTCCCGACGATCTGAAAGCCAAACATCCGGGCGTCGACTGGCAGGCGATCGGCGCTGCCGGAAACGTCTATCGGCACGAGTACGAGGCGGTGGTCCCAGCGGTGGTCTGGCACACTGCGACGCAGCAGTTGCGTCCCCTCGAGGTGATTGCCAGGGAAGAACTCGCGCACATCGATCAAGCGAACTGAACGCAGGGCCGCAGGATGAAGATCACCGACGTCACGCTGACGCTGTTCGCCTGGGAGGGTATCCCGGCGACCACCTACAACCAGCACACCGGCACCTTCCAGGGCACGAGCCAGCTCGGGCTGCTCCGGATCGGCACGGATCAGGGCGTCGAGGGCCATGCCTTTCTCGGCTCGTCCATGTACTCGGCCGATCAGGACGGGTCGTCGCTGATCAAGAACCTGAAGCCGCTTCTCCTCGGCCAGAATCCGCTCGATCGCGAGCTTCTGTACGATCGCATCTGGCATCGCAACCGCGTCACCACGCTGCGCGCGATCGGGGCGGTCGACGTGGCGCTGTGGGACCTCGCCGGCAAGATGGCGGGCCTGCCGATCCACGCCCTGCTCGGCTCCTATCGCAAGAGCATCCCGGCTTACGCGTCCTCGGCCGTGCTGCCCGCCCCGGGCGCCTACGCCGACGAGGCGACGCGCTTCAAGGAAGCCGGCTGGAGCGCCTACAAGATTCACCCGCCGACCCGGCCCGATGAGGACATCGCGGTGTGCGCGGCGGTCAGGAAGGCGCTGGGCGAGGACTACCGCCTGATGCTGGATGCCACCTGGAGCTACCGTTACGACCAAGCGCTTCGGGTCGGGCGCGCGATCGAGGAACTCGGCTTCTACTGGTACGAGGACCCGCTTCCCGACGACGACCTGTTCGGGTGCATGCGCCTGCGCGAGAAGCTCGACATCCCGCTCATGGCGACCGAGTACGCGCCGGGCGGCTTCACCAATTACGTGCCCTGGATCATCAACCGCGCGACCGACTACCTGCGCGGCGACGTCGCGGTCAAGGGCGGCATCACCGCGCTGATCAAGACCGCGCACCTCGCCGAGGCGTTCGGCATGAACTTCGAGGTGCATCACGGCGGCAACTCGCTCAACAACGTCGCCAATCTGCACGTCATCATGGCCATCAGGAACTGCGCGTATTTCGAGGTCCTGCTGCCCGCCGGCGCCCAGAAGTACGGTCTGGCCCGGGACATCGAGGTCGATGCGAGCGGCCTGGTCCATGCCCCCACCGCCCCGGGCCTCGGTTACCCGATCGATCTCGAGCTGATCGAACGCGCCAAGATCGGCGTGATCAGCTGATCTCAGGCCGATCCCACAAAGTCCCGATCAACGGGATCGGTAGCGCGCGCGGGGCGGGCGTGCCGCTCCGCACCGGCCACCGGAGGTCGACCCTTTTGAGCCAGCCACGGGGAGCCAGGCACCCGGCCGCGTGCCCCAGCGCGCGGGGTTGGCTGGGCGGCCGCGCGGCCCAGCGC
>JBOHKK010000378.1:0-5579 GCA_050729115.1 Geminicoccaceae bacterium
GGCCGGTGGTATCCTGGTCCACGCGCGGCGGGGCCTAAGGCAACAACAGCGTCGAGCCGGTGGTGCGGCGGCCCTCCAGAGCCCGGTGGGCCTCGGCCGCATCGCGCAGCGCCACGCGCTGGTTGATCTGGATCTCGACGGCGCCGCTCTGCACCACCTCGAACAGCTCGTTCGCCGTGTCGACCAGATCCGAGCGCGCGGCGGTGTAGTTCATCAAGGTCGGGCGGGTCACGTAGAGCGAGCCCTTCTGGCTGAAGATGCCGAGATCGACCGGCGGGATCTTGCCGGACGACTGGCCGAAGCTCACCAGCATGCCGAACGTGGCCAGACAGTCGAGGGAGGCTTCGAAGGTCGCCTGCCCGACCGCGTCGTAGACCACCGGCACGCCCTTGCCGCCGGTGATCTCGCGCACCCGAGCCACCACGTCCTCGCGGTCGTAACGGATCACGTGGGCGCAGCCATTCGCGCGCGCGAGCTCGGCCTTGGCCTCGCTCCCGACCGTGCCGATCACCGTGGCGCCGAGGTGCCTGGCCCACTGACAGGCGATCGAGCCGACGCCGCCGGCGGCCGCGTGGAACAGGATGGTCTGGCCGGGCTGCACCCGATAGGTCCGGCGCAGCAGGTACTGCGCGGTCATGCCCTTGAGCATCATCGCGGCCGCCTGCTCGTCGCTGATGCCGTCCGGGAGCGCGACCAGACGATCGGCGGGCATCAGGCGGCGCTCGGCGTAGGCGCCGATCGGCGGCCCGGCGTAGGCCACGCGTTGGCCCGCGCGCAGGTCGCTCACGCCCTCGCCCACCGCCTCGACCACGCCGGCACCTTCGAGCCCCGGCGTGAACGGCAGTTGCGGCGCGGGGTAGAGCCCGCTGCGGAAATAGACGTCGATGAAGTTCAGTCCGACCGCCGTCTGCCGAATCAACGCCTGTCCGGGCCCGGGCGACCCGACCTCGGTCTCCTCGAAGCGCAGGACCTCCGGTCCGCCAACCTCATGCACGCGCACGATACCCGCCATCTGATCCTCCCTTGGCCGGTTCCATACCCGGAGCCTACTAGGGGTTGGACCGATCGCCAAGCAAACATGGCCGGTGCCCGACCATGATCCTGACCCCGATCGGCGCGGCCGCCGGCCGCCGGTGCTCGTCAGCCGAAAACGACGCCTTGTCTGCCGAATACCGCCTCGGCTGCTGACCTCTGACTACGAAGGTTCGACGTCTGCAGGCGCACAGGACCAAGTGGCCCCCGCGACCCTCGCCAGTCCTGAGGATGCGGTGCCGGCCCGATGCCGGCGCGTGCCGCCGTCAAGCCAGCGTGCGCAGATGCGCCGGCGCCAGGAGATCCGCCAGCTCGCCCTGCTCCGTGGTCGGCGGCAGACAGGTCCGCCCCGGGCAGACGTAGGCGGTCGCGCGACCATCGATCACACCCTTGCCGGCGGCCGGATGCTCGTCCGGCAACTCGGTCCCGGGCGCCACCGTGAGGACGATCAGATCCGGCGCGGCCGCGCCGAGGGCGATCCGGCGCAGGTCCGCGAGGCGGGAGTCGTCGGGGCCGCCCATCAGAACGACCTGGACCGGCTGGGCGACGAGGGCATAACCGCTCAGCAGCGCACAATGCACCGCCGGATTGCGACGCGCTTCGCCGGAGAACACCTCGATCAACTGCTCAGCGCGCGCCCGGTACGCGTCCTTGCCGGTCAGGGCGAACAGACGCGCGAGCACCGACACCAGCGTGCCGTTCGCTGCCGGCGTCGGTCCGTCCTGGGCGTTCTTGGGGCGCACCAGAACGTCGTCCGCCTGGGCGGACACCTGAAAGTAGCCACCTCCCGGATCCAGATAGTCGGCATCGAGGCGACCGATCCAGGCCGCCGCCCGCTCCAGATAGCCGGCCTCGGCGGTGTGCTCGAACAGGCCGAGCGCCGCGGCGGCCATCTGCGCATAGTCGTCGAGGAAGGCGAGGTCCAGGCGCCGCCCGCCGCGCCAGCTATGGGCGAGCCGGTCGCCATCGGCCATGTTTTGGCAGACGCACTCGAAGGCCGCCGTGGCCCGCTGCAGCCAGTCCGGGCGGCGGAACACCGCGCTGGCGCGCGCCAGCGCCGCTATGGTCAGACCGTTCCAGTCCGCCAGCACCTTGTCGTCGCGGGCGGGACGAATCCGCCGCTCGCGCGCCGCCAGCAGGACGTCGGCGCTGGCTCGAAGCGCCTTCTCCTCCTCGGGAGAACCGAGGCCGGCCCGATGCAGACGGTTCAGGATCGTCCTGCCTTCCCAGTTGCCGCCGTCGGTGATCCCGTAGGCCAGCCGGAAGGTGGCGGCAGCGGGTCCGAGCAGGCGATCGATCTCGGCAGCATCCCAGACATAGTATTTGCCCTCCTCCCCCTCGCTGTCGGCATCGAGGCTGGACGCGAAGGCGTCGTCGACCAGCACGTCCCGCTCCAGCCAGCCGATGGTCTCGGCGACCCGCGCCGCGAACAGCGGATTTCGGGTGTCTGCCGCCGCGTCGGACAGAAGCCCGATCAGCTGGGCGTTGTCGTAGAGCATCTTCTCGAAGTGCGGCACGAGCCAGAGCGCGTCCACGGCGTAGCGCGAGAAGCCGCCCCCCAGATGGTCGTAGATGCCGCCCTGGCAGATGTTGGCCAGCGTGTGCAGGACGGCCTGGCGGATCGCCGGATCGGCGCCAGCCAGAGCCTGGCGCCAGAGCAGATGGAGGATCGGCGCCTGCGGAAATTTCGGAGCGCCGGCGAAGCCGCCGTGGATGGTGTCGAAGGCCTGGGTCAGCCGCTGTGCCGTCTCCGTTACGAAGGCCGGCGAGAGGGTCTCGGGGCGGGCCGGGGTGGCGAGCCGCGCCAGCGCGTCCTTGAGCGCGGCGGTGTTGCTCGTGACCCGCTCCCGGTCGTCGCGCCAGATCCGCGCGACGGTTTCGAGCACCTCAGGGAAGCCGGGCCTGCCGTAGCGCGCTTCCGGCGGGAAGTAGGTGCCGCCCCAGAACGGCTCGCCGGCGGGGGTCAGAAACATGGTAAGCGGCCAGCCGCCCTGCTGGCCGAGCAGGGCGAGCGCGTGCTGATAGACCTGATCGAGATCCGGTCGCTCCTCGCGATCGACCTTGATGTTGACGAAGTGCTCGTTCATCAGCGCCGCGATGCCCGAATTCTCGAAGCTTTCGTGCGCCATGACGTGGCACCAATGGCAGGCGGCATAGCCGATCGAGAGCAGAACCGGCTTGTCCAGAGCCCTGGCTTCGGCGAGCGCGGCCTCGTCCCAGGGCTGCCAGTGCACCGGGTTGTCCTGGTGTTGGAGCAGATAGGGGCTCGTGGCCTCGGCGAGGCGATTGCGGGTGGCGGTCATGTCAACCTGCGGCGATCGAGGATGCGGCGATTGTCGGGCGGGCCCCAAGGCGACGAGCCGGGCTTGGTGTCCGCATTCCTGTCGATATATACGCCAGGCGGCCTCGGCAAACCCGAGGGACCGAACTTCGTGCTCCGGGTCGCGGCTCGAGGCGAGCCTGGCAGCGGCACGGCGCTTTTGAGATGGCGAAGAACATGGTGCATCCTGCCGCCGAAACGATCTTTGCGCCGGCAACCGTGATCGGGTGGGCGGCGCTGGCGATCGTACGCATCTCGGGTCCGGCCACGCATGATGTCTGCCGGCGTCTGACCGGCAGACCGCCACCGGCGCCGCGGCGGGCCACGCTCGCCCGGCTGCATCATCCGCACACCGCAGAGGTCCTGGACGAGGGACTGGTCCTGTGGTTCCCGGCGCCCGGCAGCTTCACCGGCGAGGACGTGCTCGAGCTGCAGGTCCACGGCGGGCGTGCGGTCATCTCCGGGATCATGGAGGCGCTGTCGGATCTGCCGGGTCTGCGGCCGGCCGAGCCCGGCGAGTTCACCCGCCGCGCGTTCCTGAACGGCCGGCTCGATCTGACCGCGGTCGAGGGCCTCGCCGATCTGATCGATGCCGAGACCCGCGCTCAGGCCCGCCAGGCCCTGCAGCAGCTGGACGGGGCTCTCGGACGGCTCTACCGGTCGTGGCGGCAGGCTCTGTTGGGGGCGCTCGCCCGGCTCGAGGCCGAGATCGATTTTGCGCCCGACGAGGAAGTGCCCGAGGACCTGCTCGCGAGCGTGCGGCCGGAGGTCGATCGGCTGTCTGCCGAAATGGTGACGCATCTGGCGGCCGGTCATCGGGGCGAGCAGTTGCGCGCCGGCTTGACGGTCGCGGTGGTCGGGCCGCCGAACGCGGGCAAATCGAGCCTGGTCAATCGGCTCGCCCGGCGGGATGTGGCGATCGTGACGCCGCTTCCGGGCACCACCCGGGACGTGCTCGAGGTGCATCTGGATCTCGCGGGCTACCCGGTCACCCTGCTCGATACCGCCGGCCTGCGTGAGGCTGCCGACATGATCGAAGCGGAGGGCGTGCGCCGGGCCCGCGATCGTGCCGAGCGGGCGGATCTGCGCCTGATCATGTTCGACGGAGCGAACTGGCCGGCGTGGGATCCGGCAACCTTGGCCCTGGTGGACGCCGCCGCGGTGGTGACGGTCAACAAGTCCGATCTGATCGCCCTGCCGGGCGACCTCGCCGTCGGCGGCCGCGCGGCCCTGCGCGTATCCTGTCTCACCGGGGACGGCGTTCAGAGCCTGCTCGAGGTGCTGACCGCGCGCGCCCGCGAGCTGATGACCGTCGGCCACGCGCCTCTTCTGACCCGGGCACGTCATCGGGCGGCCCTTCAAGACGCGGCCGAGGCGCTCGCCCGCTTTTCGGCGGCGCCCGAAGGGACGGAGCTGGCACTGATGGCCGAGGACCTGCGCCTGGCGGCGCGCGCACTGGGACGCATCACCGGCGAGGTCGCGGTCGAGGACGTGCTCGATCGCATCTTCGCCGAGTTCTGCATTGGCAAATGATAGACCAGATTAGAGTAACTCGTCGGGATCTATTTGTCGCGGTCTCAAGTCGAAATAGTAAATTTCACGATAACGGTAAAGAGATTAACCCAACACGCATTTAGCGAGGCGTGTGAATCTGCGAGCGGATTAGCAAGGTGTTAACGACATCGTCTTAGTATGGCCTCCGATAAAAAGAACAGGGAAACGCCGGAGGTCGGATGTGATGTTGCGAGTCGTGGGATTGGCGCTGGTTTTTGTCGTAGGCGCGGCGACGCCGGCCGAGGCGGGGGGCGATCGGGTGAGCGGCGGGGCCGGCGTTGCCCGGCATGGTTCACCGCTCGTCCATGAGGGGCGGCCTTCGGGTGAAGAGCAGGCCCTGGCGGGTCGGGGGGCGGCCGTTCTGGCAATGGCGCGGTCGCTGCAGCCACGCGTTGTTGACCCGCAGGTCGACGGCACCAGCGGGCGTCGCGGCCTGAGGTCCGAGCGCCGGGAGCGGCAGGGGCTGGCTCTCCCATGGCGCAGCCAGGGCAGGTCGATCTTGGCGCTCCCGCTGACCGAGCGACTGGCCGTCGGGCTCGGGTACCGCCATGTCCGGGGCGAGGATCTGTGGCGGGAATTCACCGACATCGGATCGATGGAATACGACAGCCACAACGTGCTGCTTCGGGCCCACTGGCGCTTTTGATCTGAGATCGGGCGCCCTCGTTTCACG
>JBOHKK010000379.1:0-5575 GCA_050729115.1 Geminicoccaceae bacterium
CGCGAGCTTGACCGCGCTCGACGTTTTGCGCGCGGGCGGCAATGCGGTCGATGCGGCGGTCGCGGCGGTCGCCGTGCAGTGCGTGGTCGAGCCGGCGATGACCGGGATCGGCGGCGACTGCTTCGTCCTGCTGGCGCCGGCCGCCGGCGGCGTGGTTGCCCTCAACGGTTCCGGGCGGGCGCCGGCGGCGGCCACGGCCGCGCATCTGCGCGAGCTCGGGGTCGGCGACATTGCGGGCACCGTGCACGCCGTGACCATCCCGGGCGCCATCGATGCCTGGGCCCGGCTGCTGGAGCACCACGGCACCAAGGATCTCGCCGAGCTGCTGCGGCCGGCGATCCGGTGCGCCGCCGACGGCTTCGTCGTCACGCCGCGCGTCGCCTGGGACTGGACGCGCGACGGCGAGCGGCTGCTGCGCAGCAGCCGGGGACGCGTCAGCTATCTTCCGGACGATCGGGCGCCGCTCGCGGGCCAGAGGATGCGCTTGCCGGCCTTGGCCAACACGCTGAGGAGAATCGCCGAACGCGGCCCGGATGCCTTCTACCGGGGCGAGCTGGCGGAGCGCATGGTCGCCTACCTCAGAAGCGGGGGCGGGCTGCACACGCTCGACGATTTCGCCGCTGCGGCCGGCGAGTTCGTGCGGCCGATCAAGACCTCGTACCGCGGACTCGAGGTGTACGAGTGCCCGCCCAACGGACAGGGCGTGATCGCGCTCCTGATGCTCAACATCCTGGAGGGGTTCGAGCTCGGCGCGCTCGACCCGAACGGCGCCAGGAGACTGCATCTCGAGGCCGAAGCCACGCGGCTCGCGTTTCGCGACCGCAACGCCTGCCTGGCCGATCCGGCCGCGGCCGAGGTGCCCCTTGGGCGTCTCTTGGACAAGGACTACGCCGCCAGCCTGCGCCGTCTGATCGATCCCGAGCGGGCGCTCAGGGAGATGCCGCCGCCCCTGCTGCCGGAGCATCCCGATACCGTCTATCTCGCCGTGGTCGACCGCGACCGCAACCTCGTCTCGTTCATCAATTCGGTGTTCGACAGCTTCGGCAGCGGCCTGGTCTGCCCGGAGACCGGCGTGCTGTTCCACGACCGCGGCAAGAGCTTCTCGCTCGATCCCGAGCACCCCAACGTGATCGCGCCGGGCAAACGGCCGATGCACACGATCATTCCGGCACTCGCCTTCGAGGGCGACCGGCCGACGATCGGCTTCGGCGTGATGGGCGGACACTATCAGCCGGTCGGCCACGCCCACGTGCTGACCAACCTCGTCGATTTCGGGCTGGATCCGCAGGCTGCCATCGATGCCCCACGCGCCTTCGCCCAGGACGGCGAGCTGAGGCTCGAGCGCGGTATCTCCCAGGCCGTGGCCGAAGCCCTGGCCGGCCTCGGCCACGAGGTCGTGCGCGCGGGCAGGCCGCTCGGCGGCGCGCAGATGATCGTGATCGATCACGCGCGCGGCATCCTGATCGGGGGCTCGGATCCACGCAAGGACGGGCTGGCGCTCGGGTATTAGAACCGCATCGGTGGCTTATACCACAACGTCCTGACCTTCGGGATCGTAGCGCGCGCGGGGTTGGCTGGTCGGCCGCGCGCGCCGAAAGAAAGATGATGCCGGGCGAGCCAAGGTTCAAACCTTGTGTGCCTGGGATCAGGTGCTGAGGCCGCTCCAGGAGCTCATCCGGACCGAGAGCGCGAGCGGCGTTACCCAATTGTTCGAAAGTGTGTGGCAGGGTGCGCTCCGTGAGGCTTCGCGTGGTCGTGACCGGCCGGACGACGGGAGCTATTGAGCCGGGCAGGGTTCCGGGGCAAGCTCTCTGCCGTCGCAAAGGGGCCGATCTGGCCTCGTTCCAGGCAAGCTGCAGCTCGTGGGAGGACGTGAGATGAATTTGCTTCGCCGCCAGGCGATCGCCGTCATGGCAGTCGCAGCGAGCTCGATGGTCGGGATCGGCGCCGCCAGCGCCGACTGGCGGGATCAGGTGCCGACGTTCCGGATCGGCATTCTGGGCGGCGAGCTCGAGGCCATCCAGCTCCGACGCCATGCCTGCCTCCAGGCAAGGACCGAACAGGCGCTCGGGGTACCGGTCGAGCTGGCCCCCTGGCCGGACTACGGCGGCATTTACGAAGGGCTCCACGGTGGCACCCTGGAGGCGGCCGCGCTCGGCGCGGCCGGCTATGCCGGACTGTTCCTGGAGAGCCCGGATCTGGTCGAGCCGCTGGTGACCGTCAAGCAGGAGGACGGCCAGCTCGGCTACCACTCGGTGCTGTTCGTGCGCGCCGACAGCCCCTATCAGACCCTCGACGATCTGCGCAGCAAGTCCCTGGCGTTCACCGCGCGCCTGTCGGCATCGGGCTTTCTCATCCCCTACCACGAGCTGACCGAGCAGGGTTACGAGCCGCGTCGGTTTTTCGGCCGCCTCGCCTTCGCGGGCAGTCATCCGCAGGCGGTCACCGCGGTGCTCAATGGCGATTTCGACGCCGGCGTGACCTGGAGCTCGGTGATGGGCGACGTCGAGAACGGCTATTCGCGCGGCAATCTGCGGCGCATGGTCGAGCGCGGTCTGCTCGAGATGGCCGACCTCCGGATCTTATGGCAATCGGAGTTGATTCCCGAGGGGCCATACGTCGTGCGCAAAGCCTTGCCGCAGGAGGCCAAGGACCTGTTCCGACAGGTGCTGCTCGATCTGGCCGACCGCGACCGCGCCTGCTTCGAGCGCATCGTCGGCGGCAATGCGATCGATTTCGAATTGATCACCCACGAGCACTACGACAGCATCGTCGACATTCGACGCAACGGCATCCCCGGCGACTCCTGATCCGGTCGGAGGCGAGATCGAGCCTGCCCCCTGACGGTTGTTTGCTGACGCCGATGCTATGCTATAACATGCGCAGACGTTCCCGGGATCGGCCATGTCGCGCCAAGCGAACCTTGCTGTGGACCACGACCACGACCTGTGCATCGATGCCGCCCTCGACCGGGCGGCCCTGCTGTGCTCACGTCGCGGCGCGCGGCTGACCAAGCTGCGCCGCCGGGTTCTCGAGCTGGTGTGGCAAGGCCATTCGGCGGTGAAGGCGTACCACCTCCTGGGGGCGCTCGATCGGGGCGACGGCGCCGCCAAGCCGCCAACCGTCTACCGGGCACTGGACTTTCTGATCGCCCACGGTCTGGTGCATCGCCTCGAGAGCTTGAATGCCTTCGTCGGCTGCCCGCAGCCCGAGGCGCCGCACGATGGCCAGTTTTTGATCTGCGATGCCTGCGGCACCGTCAGCGAGTTTGCGGCGCCGGCGATCGAGGCCGCGATCGCCGGCCAGGCGGCCGACCTCGGCTTCGCGGTCGGACAGCAGACGGTCGAGGTGCGCGGCGTCTGCCGCAGCTGCCGCGGCACCGCGGCCGTCGAATGATGACTGAAGCTTCTTTGCCGACTCTGGTGGAGGCGCAAGGGATCACGTTGCGGATCGGTCGCAGCGAGCTGCTGTGCGCCGTCGACCTCGAGGTCCGCCCGCATGAGGTGGTCTCGCTGATCGGCCCGAACGGCGCCGGCAAGACCACGCTGATCCGCGTCCTCCTGGGTCTGCTCACGCCGTCCGCGGGACGGGTCTGGCGGCGACCGCGCCTGGTGATCGGCTACGTTCCTCAGCGGATGCGCATCGATCCCGTCCTGCCGCTGACCGTCCGGCGCTTCCTGACCATCGGCAGCCGCCGCGTGGAGATCGCTTCGGTCCTCGCGGCGGTCGGCGCCCGGCATCTGGCGCGCGCCTCGATGCACGAGCTCTCCGGCGGCGAGCTGCAGCGGGTCGTCCTCGCCCGGGCGCTGGTCCGCGATCCCGCACTGCTGATTCTCGACGAGCCGGCGCAAGGGGTCGACTTCAACGGTCAGCTCGAGCTCTACCGGCTGATCGAGCGCATCCGCGACCAGCGCGGCTGCGGCGTGCTGCTGGTGAGCCATGATCTGCACGTGGTCATGGGCGCCACCGATCGCGTCGTCTGCCTGAATCGGCACGTCTGCTGCTCCGGCGCGCCCGAGACGGTCAGCCGTCATCCCGAGTATCTCGGTCTGTTCGGACCGCGCGCCGCGGCCAGCCTGGCGATCTATGCCCACGACCACGATCACGCCCACGATCTGGCCGGCGAGGTGGTGGCGCTGCCCGAGGACGACGCTCGGGCCACGCCGCACGATCGGGCGCGCACCGGCACCGATGCTCGATGACTTCCTGATCCGCGCGATCCTCGGCGGCATCGGCGTCGCCGCGCTCGCGGGCCCGCTCGGCTGCTTCGTGGTCTGGCGGCGCATGGCCTATTTCGGCAACGCGCTCGCCCACAGCGCCCTGCTCGGGGTCGGCCTCGGCGCGCTGCTTTCGCTCGACCTGACGCTTGCGACGGTCGCGGTCTGCCTCCTGCTCGCGCTGCTCCTGGTGCTCCTGGATCAGCGGCGCGGGCTCGCCACGGATACCATCCTCGGCATTCTCGCCCACGCCGCGCTGGCGCTCGGGCTGGTGGTGCTGGCGTTTCTGGAGTTCCTCCGGGTCGATCTGATGGCCTATCTGTTCGGCGACGTGCTGGCCGTGACCCGGCGCGATCTGCTCTGGATCTGGGGTGGCGGCGCGCTCGTTCTGGGGGCGTTGCTGGCCTTGTGGTCTTCGCTCCTTCGGGTGACGCTCGACGAGGAGCTCGCCACCGCGGAGGGAGTCCCGACCCGAGCCGTCCGGCTCGCTTTCATGCTGCTGATGGCGCTTGCCGTGGCGATCGGCATGAAGATCGTCGGCATCCTCCTGATCGTGGCGCTGCTCGTGATTCCCCCGGCTGCCGCCCGGCAGTTCGCCCGCACCCCGGAGCAGATGGCCGCGCTTGCGGTGCTGGCGGGCGTGGCGGCGGTGCTCGCCGGCATCGGCGGCTCGCTGGTCTGGGACACGCCGGCGGGCCCCTCGATCGTGGTCGCCGCGACGACGCTGTTCGCGCTCAGCCTGGTCGGCGGTCTCGCTTACCGTTCCGGGGCGCCGGAGCAGTGAGGGTGGCGTGGCAGCGGCAGTCCTCGTCCGAGCACCTCATCGCTTGCGAAACCATCCGACCCAACTGACATGGATTGTACCGTTGAGCGGCGGGACAAATGTGTTGGGGGGTCACTCCATGGTCCGGCAGCAGCGGTCGCCGCGACGGTGCTGTTGGTGCTCAGTCTGGCGGGCGGCGTGCTCCGCTCCCGCCTCTCGAACGGAGCCCGCTCGCCAAAGGCTAGCGCTAGCGGGTCGCGCCGACCCGGACGTCCTCCCTCGGCTGGGTCCCGCCCACGCGGACGGCATGGATCAGCGGACGTAGTGCCCCTGATCGGGGACGGCGATCCGCTCGAATTTCCGGACCAGACGTTCCAATCCATCGCGCAGCTCCTGGTCGCGCACGGGCGTGCCGTGGCCGGTCGCGGCGATCGCGGGCTCGAGCGCGGCGAGCCGCTCGACGGAGCGGCTGGACTAGGAGCCTGTCCGAGAATTGACAACAAGGTATTGTGGTGATTCTGTGGGCAAGGCGCAACTCCTTGGGTTACGGCGATGAGCAAGACCTTTCGGGCGTGGGACGTGGATCAGGTATGGC
>JBOHKK010000380.1:0-5566 GCA_050729115.1 Geminicoccaceae bacterium
CGCCGCCAGGGCGGCGAGGGTCGCTCCGATCTCGATCGGCGCCCCGGCAGCCGCCGGCACCGTCACCACCTCGACGCCGGAGCCCTCGAGCGCCGCGCGTCGCCGCGGCTCGGCGTCGGCGCGGGTGACCACCCAGGTGGGCACGTCACGCGCCGTGCGCGCCAAGCGGCTGGTCGGCGCGAGGCGCAACCGGCCGTCCAGCACCACGCGGACCGGTGCGCGCTCGTCCAGGCCCGGCAGGCGGCAGGTGAGCGAGGGGTCGTCGGCGAGCGCGGTGCCGCTGCCGATCATCACCGCATCGTGGGTGGCACGCAGATGGTGCGCGCGCCGCCGCGCTGCCTCCCCGGTGATCCACTGGCTTGCCCCGGTGCGCGTGGCGATCCGCCCATCGAGCGAGGTCGCGAGCTTGAGCGTGACCAGCGGCCGGCCGGCCCGGACGCGCAGGAAGAACCCGGCGTTCAGCTGGGTGGCGTCGTCCTGCCCGATGCCGACCGCGACCTCGAGGCCGGCCTGGCGCAACTGCTCGATGCCGCGGCCGTCGACCCGCGGATCGGGATCCGTTGCCGCGATCACCGCCCGCCGGATGCCGGCATGGAGCAGCGCCATGGTGCACGGCGGCGTCTGGCCGTAGTGGGCGCAGGGCTCGAGGCTGATGTACGCGGTCGCGCCGAGCGCCTCGGCGCCCGCGCGCCTCAGCGCCTCGAACTCGGCATGCGGGCGACCGCCCGGCTGGGTCCAGCCGCGGCCGACGATCTGGCCGTCCCGGACCACGACGCAGCCGACCGCGGGGTTGGGCCAGGTCCGGCCGAGGCCGCGCTCGGCCAAGCGCAGCGCCACCGCCATGAAGTGCGCATCGCGCTCATTTGGCGGCGACGTCGGCATTGGATTCGGCAGACGCGCGCTCGCTCTCGCTGGCCATGCGCGCGATGAAGCGCTCGAAATCCCTGACCCCGGTGAAGTCGTGATAGACCGAGGCGAAGCGGACGTAGGCCACCTGGTCGAGCTCGGCGAGGCGCTGGATGGCGAGCGCGCCAAGGCGCCTGGCGTCGATCTCGGTCTCGCCGCTCAGCTCGATCTCGCGCACGATGCCGTTGACGATGCGGTCGATGCGGTCCTCGTCGATCCCGCGTTTGCGCGTGGCGATCATGATCGAGCGCTTGAACTTGTCGCGATCGAAGGGCACCCGCTTGCCCTCGCGCTTGATCACGGTGAGCTCGCGCAGCTGGATGCGCTCGAAGGTCGTGAAGCGGGCGCCGCAGGCGTTGCACTGGCGCCGGCGGCGGACCGCGCCGCCCTCCTCCACCGGCCGCGAGTCCTTGACCTGATTGTCGTCCGAGCCACAGAAGGGACAGCGCATGGGGCTACACCGGTGAGGAATTGGCGGGGCGGGTGAGTTCGGCGAGCAGATGCTCGATGAACCCTGGCTGCTCGAGGTCCTCGATCGAGACATGCTTGACCGAGGGGGCGGCCACCGGCAATTGCCAGGTCCACCCTACCTCGGGCGTGACGACAACGATCGGCTTGTCCAGCGCCCAGGCTCCGCCGAGCTCATGCAGAACCCAGTCCGACGTCGCCGCCCGTGGCGACCCGATGACCACGAACACGTCGCACGCCTCGAGTTCTTGCCGCAAGCGCTCCGCCCATCTCTCCCCCGAGCTCAGCATGCTGTCCGCGAACACGTGGACCCGCCCGCCGGCCGCGAGGAGGCGAATCACGCGGTCGGCGGACGGACGGTCGCCTGGGGCATGACTGAGGAAGGCTCGAAAGGCCGGAAGAGTCTCTCTCGCAGCTGCCGTCATGGTGCTCGCCTTCGCCTTGCGCGACCAACCAGCTCAGAGACGAAGCGATCGAAGTCGTTGAGCCCGTAGGCCTTCGTCTGCCTTATGATATCAGGTAGATCGTCGTCGGCTACCTCGTCAGTGATCGCCGCGATGCGCTTGCGCAGTCCCCAGGCCGCGCCGAGCTCGAGCAAGACCCATTGGCGTGAGATCGATAGCGAGGTGAGGAGCACCACAAACTCCTCGCAACCCTCGAGATGTCGCCGAATCTCCTCCGGAATGATGGCGCCTGCCTCGAGATCCTTCTCGTCGAAGAAGATCCGGATGCCATAGCGCTTCGCCTTTCGCTCGATGATTGCCGCCATCTGCCTCGCGATCCAGCGATCCGTGGACGAATGGCTTATGAAGGCAAGATAGGGCGGCTGGATTTCGGCCAAAGCAACTGGTACCCGGGCCTCACCGCACCGCGCCTGGCGACCCGGCAGCGCTGGGCGACGCAACGCTTCGCGACCCGGCAGGCGTGGCGACCGTCGGCGACCTCGCGTCTCCAACCGCGTACACCGGGAACCCGGCGCACAGCCGCTCGACCTGGGCCCGCACGCGGTCTTCGACCGCACGGTTGTCGTCCGGGTTCGCGGCCAGGCCGTCCAGAACCTCGACGATCAGGCGCCCGGTCTCCTGGAACTCGGCAATGCCGAAGCCGCGGGTGGTCGCGGCCGGGCTGCCGAGCCGAATGCCCGAGGTCACGGTCGGTTTCTCCGGGTCGAACGGAATGCCGTTCATGTTGCAGGTGATCCCGGCGCGCTCGAGGCTGGTTTCCGCGGCCTTGCCGGTCAGCTTCTTGGGCCGCAGATCGACCAGGACGAGATGCGTGTCGGTGCCGCCCGCGACCAGGTCGAGGCCACCTGCGACCATGGTCTCGGCGAGCGCCCGGGCGTTCTCGATCACCTTGCGGCCGTAGACTTTGAAGTCCGGGCGCAGGGCTTCCTCGAAGGCGACCGCCTTGGCGGCGATCACGTGCATCAGCGGCCCGCCCTGCAGGCCGGGAAACGTCGCCGAGTTGAGCTTCCTGCCGAGCTCCGGGTCACCCGCCAGGATCAGCCCGCCGCGCGGCCCGCGCAGCGTCTTGTGGGTGGTGCTGGTGACCACGTGGGCATGCGGGAAGGGGCTCGGATGCACGCCGGCGGCGACCAGACCGGCGATGTGCGCCATGTCGACCATGAGACAGGCGCCGACCGCGTCCGCGACCGCCCGAAAGCGGGCGAAATCGAGCACGCGCGGATAGGCGGAGCCACCGGCGATGATCAGCTTCGGCCGATGCTGCGCGGCCAGCGCCGCCACCTCGTCGAAGTCGATCCGCTGGTCGTGCCGGCGCACCCCGTAGCCGATCGCCTCGAACCATTTGCCCGAGACGTTGGGCGGCGCGCCGTGGGTGAGATGGCCGCCGGCGGCGAGCGACAGGCCGAGGATGGCGTCGCCGGGGCGTAGCAGAGCGAGGAACACCGCGAGGTTGGCGGACGCCCCGCTGTGCGGCTGGACGTTGGCGAAGGCGCAGTCGAACAGCCGCCTGGCCCGGTCGATCGCGAGCTGCTCGGCGACGTCGACGAACTCGCAGCCGCCGTAGTAGCGCCGGCCCGGATAGCCCTCGGCGTACTTGTTGGTCAGCACGCTGCCCTGGGCTTCGAGCACCGCGGGGCTGGCGAAGTTCTCCGACGCGATCAGCTCGATCTGCGCCTGCTCGCGCCGGCGCTCGCCCTGGATCGCAGCGGCGATCTGCGGATCCACGTCCGCAAGCGTGCGGTCGAAGAAGCTCCCGGCGGGATCGAGGTTGCTTGCGGCCTGGCTCAATGACATCGGATCCTCGAAGGACGAAGGGACTGTCACGGCTCGGGCGTCGACAGTTTGGCCACGCGGCGGGCGTGGCGGCCGCCGGCGAAGGCGGTGCCAAGGAACGTCAGCAGACAATCGCGCGCCACCTCGAGCCCGATCAGGCGGGCGCCGAGTGCCAGCACGTTGGCATCGTTGTGCTCCCGCGCGAGCCGCGCCGCGGTGACGTCGTAACACACCGCGGCCCGAATCCAAGGGCAGCGGTTGGCGGCGATGCTGATCCCGATGCCCGTGCCGCAGATCATCACGCCGCGCTCGGCGCCGCCGTCCTTGATCACCAGAGCCAGCTTTCTCGCCATGTCCGGGTAGTCCACGGGATCCGCCTCGTGCGGCCCGAGATCGACCGCCGTGAAGCCGCGCTCGTCGAGCACGCCCTTGAGCGCCTTCTTCAGCTCGAAGCCGGCGTGATCGGCGACGAGCGCAACGACTGGATCGGCCATGGCGCCGTTCGCTTACGGAGGTGTCAGCTGATGTATCCCAGGAACGCGCCTTCGGCAACGCGCTCGGCGCGGCGCCGGCCGATTGTGGACATCGCCTCGACCTCCGCTCCGCGATCCCGGCCGGCTCCGGACCGAGGATCAAAGCTCGGGAACGGCATCTTGCCCGAACCCGCCGACGTAGCCGAGCAGAGGTGCCCAGTCCTGGCGGAGCTGAACCGCGCGCTTGCCGGGCAAATCGAAGATCGAAAGGCCTTCGGCGGCGACGTCGTTGTAGATCGCGCGATCGCGCAAGGCGCCCAGATCCGCGTGCTCGATCTCGGTCAGGAACCGGGCGAGCCGGGCGGTGGCGCGGGTGCGCGGGCGCACCCGGTTGCGCAGCACGCCGACCGGCTTCCGGTTCTTGCGGATCGATTTCAGCTCGTTGAGCCGGGCCAGGAAGGTCACCGTCGAGCCCTGGTCGAACACCGAGGGCAGCACCGGCACGACGATCACGTCGGCCATGCGCACCAGCTCGAACACGTCCTTCTTCTTGATCCCGGCGGGGGCGTCGATCACTAGGCGATCGAGACCCTTCGGCGGCGCGGCCAGAGCCTTCGACCAGTCGAGCCCGGCGATCGGCGGCGCCGTGCCGGGACGCAAACGGGTCCACTCCAGGCTCGAGCGCTGACGGTCGGCATCGGCGAGCGCCGTAGGGTGGCCGGCGCCGGCAAACGCCGCCGCCAGGTGCGTCGACACGGTGGTCTTGCCGCACCCGCCTTTGGTGTTGGCGACCAGGACGATGAGCATCGGCGCTCTCTGCTCGCTCAGCGCCAGACCGGCTCGCGCTCGCCGAAGGTTTTCCAGGCCCGTAGCACGGCCGGCTCGAGGTCGGCGACGCCCCGGGCGTGCCAACCCAGCACCAGGCCGCCGGCGATCCGGAGCTCGGCGCCGTCCTCCCGTGGCCCCACCTGCTCGACCAGGGTGCCGATCAGCTGCTCGGCGGTGGCGACGTCGTTGAGATGGCCGAGGCCGTCCTGCAGCTCCTTGAGCGCGGCAAGGTACGGCTTGGTGCGCTTCTTGGGATAGAGCGCGGCGAAAAATTCGCTCGCGTAGCGCAGCTTCTTGAGCGCGATCCGCACCCGGTGCCGCTCCTTTGCCGACAGCTCAGCGAAGCGCCGCCCGCGCTTCACCGCGCGGCGCTGCCGCTTGCCGAGCACGTGCGCCGCGAAGTCGACGATCGGCCGTTCCAGCCAGGCCTGGCCGCGCTCGGCCCCGGCCTCGCGCCAGCCGCGCGCCTCGATCCAGCCGCGCAGCTGGAGCATGTAGCGGGTATAGGCAGGCGCCTCGATCGCCGCGCGCACCTTCGCGTAGCCCTCGGCTCTGGCCGCTTCGGCCGCCGCGGCGAGCCGGGCGAGGGCCTGGTCGTCGGGCCGCGCCGCGACGACCGGTGCCAGCAGCTCGGCGCGGAACACGTCCCAGTCG
>JBOHKK010000381.1:0-5523 GCA_050729115.1 Geminicoccaceae bacterium
CCAGCGCGGCCCGGCCGCGCGCCATCGCTCGGCGCGCCAGGCGAGCATGCCGCCGATCAGCGGGATCGCGATCAGCCAGACCAGGGCCGTCATGCGAGCACCATGACCACGAGGAGCACCGCCGCGGCGCCCGCGGCCAGACCCGAGGCGTACCAGCGCAGGCGTCCGGTCTGGGTGCGGCTGAGCCCGAGGTGGGCGCCGAGGCTGAGCCGAGCGAGCCCGTCGTAGACCAGGTCGATGGCATCGCCCCGATTGCGGCGTGCCACGGCAAGGAAGGGCCGCAGGAACAGGCGCTCGTACAGCCAGTCGAACCCCCAGCCGATTGCGAGGTAGCGCGCCACGGCAGTGCCCGCGAACGTCGCGGCCACGTCCGGGCGCACGACGAAGAGCCACCCGGCGAGCGCGATCCCGGCCAGCGAGAGCACCGCGGAGACGATCTCGAGCCAGAGCGCGCCGTGCGCGGGCAGGGCCGGGAGCGTGCCGGCGAGATACGCCGGGACGTCGAGGAAGCCGCCGACGACCGAGAGCGCGGCGAGGCAGACCAGAGCGATGGCGATGGCCGGGCCGGCGCCGCGGACGGGCCTGGCTCTCGCCTCGCCGAAGAAGACGAGGAAGACGACGCGGAAGATGTAGACGCCGGTGAGCACGCTGCCGATCGCGCCCGCGAGCCACAGCCAGGCATCCCCTTGGGGCGACGCCCAGGCCTGAGCCAGGATGAGGTCCTTGCTGTAGAAGCCGGCCGTCACCAGCGGCAGCGCTGAGAGCGCCGCCGCGCCGATCAGGAAGGTCCAGAACACGAGCGGCAGCTGCCGCCGCAGCCCGCCCATTCGGTGCAGGTCGTGCTCCTCGTGCAGGGCCTGGATCACCACGCCTGCGGCGAGAAACAAGAGCGCCTTGAAGAAGGCGTGGGTCATGAGGTGGAAGATGGCGGCCGTCCAGGCGCCGACGCCGAGCGCGAGAAACATGTAGCCGATCTGGCTGATGGTCGAATACGCGAGCACGCGCTTGATGTCGCGCTGCGCGAGCGCGGCGCCCGCCGCGAGCAGCAGGGTGAGCGCGCCGATCACGGCGACCGCGGTCTGGACCGGCGGCGCGAGCTCGAACAGGACGTGCGTGCGCGCGATCAGATAGACGCCCGCCGTCACCATGGTCGCGGCGTGGATCAGCGCCGAGACGGGCGTGGGGCCGGCCATGGCGTCGGGCAGCCACACCTGCAGCGGCAGCTGCGCCGATTTGCCGACGGCGCCCGCGAGCAGCAGCGCCGCGGCGGCCACCGCCAGGCCCGAGCCCACCGGCCACTCGGCTTCGGCCCGTTCCAGGACGGCCTGGATGTCCAGCGTGCCGAGCGCCGCGAACAGCAGGAACAGACCGAGCGCCATCGCCGCATCGCCCACGCGGGTCACGATGAACGCCTTGCGCGCGGCGCGCCCGTTCGCGGCGTCCCGGTACCAGAAGCCGATCAGGAGATAGCTGCACAGGCCGACGCCTTCCCAGCCGAGGTAGAGGAAGACGAGATTGTCCGCGAGGACGAGCACCAGCATCGCCGCAACGAACAGGTTCATGTAGGCGAAGAAGCGGCGGTAGCCCTCGTCGCTGCCCATGAACTCGGTCGAGTACAGGTGGATCAGGAAGCCGACGAAGGTGACGACCAGGACCATCACCAGCGACAGCCGGTCGAGATGGAGCGCGATTGCGGGCGCGAACGGCCCGATCGCCATCCACTGCCACAGCGTCTGGCGGTAGGCGGCCTGCTCGGGTGGCGAGGCGATGAAGGCGGCCGCGATCAGAAGTGCCAGGAGAGCCGCGAGGCCGACGGATCCGGCGCCGACGAGGGCGATGCCGCGCGCCCCGAGAGCGCCTCCGGCCAGCGCGAGGATGGCGAAGCCGGCGAGCGGCAGGGCGGGGACGAGCCAGAGAAGATCCAGCACGTCAGCCGCGCATCCGGCTGACGGCGTCGGCATCCAGAGTGTGCAGCCGGCGCCAGATCTGGAGGATCAGGGCGAGGCCGATCGCGACCTCGGATGCCGCAAGGGTCAGCACCAGGATGAACATCACCTGGCCGTCCGGTGCCTGCCAGTGCGCGCCGGCCGCGACGAAGGCGAGCCCGGCCGCATTCAGCATCACCTCGATCGAGAGGAGAATGAAGATCAGGTTGCGCCGCACCATCACGCCGAGCAGCCCGGTCGCAAAGAGCATGGCCGCGACCAGAAGGCTGTGGTCGAGCGGGATCGGGATCACGGCTCGGCCTCTTCGCCGGCACCTCGGCGCGCGCCGAGGTGATAGGCCCCGACCAGGCCCGCGAGCAGCAGCATGGAGGCGAGCTCGACCGCCAGCAGATAAGGCCCGAACAAGGCGATGCCGACCGCCTTGGGCGACACCTCGGCCGCGCCGCGCGCAACCCCGGTGCCCTCGACGGCCAGCATGTAGCCGAGCTCGAGCAGGAGGATGGCCGCGAGGAACGTTGGCCCGATCCAGACCTTGGTGCCGAGCCACTGCCGTTCCTGCCGCTCCGAGGCGGGCCCGAGGTTCAGCATCATCACCACGAACACGAACAGCACCATGATCGCGCCGGCGTAGATGATGACCTCGAGGGCGGCGACGAAGGGCGCGCCGAGCAGAAAGAAGATCACCGCCACCGCGAGCAGGGAGACGACCAGGTAGAGCAGCGCATGCACGGCGTTCGCCCGGGTGATCGCGAGCACGGTGGCGAGGACCGCGACGACGGCGGAGAGATAGAAGAGAACCTGCATGGACCTTCCGACTTGGCGCCTCCGCTCAAGGCATCAGGCTCTTGAGGTCGACCGGCGGCTCCTCGTTCTCCGCCTCGCCCTTGTCCTTGCCCCCGATCGCGAGGCCGGCGAAGTGGTAGAAGCTGTAGCCCGGGTATTTGCCCGTGCCGCTGATGAGCAGGTCCTCCTTCTCGTAGACGAGGTTCGGACGCTCGTACTCGCTCATCTCGAAATCGGGGGTGAGCTGGATCGCGAAGGTGGGACAGGCCTCCTCGCAAAAGCCGCAGAAGATGCAGCGCGAGAAGTTGATCCGGAAGAACTCCGGATACCACCGGCCGGTCTCGTCCTCGGCCTTTTGCAACGCGATGCAGTCGACCGGACAGGCGACTTGGCAAAGATAGCAGGCGACGCAGCGCTCGTTGCCGTCCGGATCGCGCGAGAGGATGATCCGCCCGCGGTAGCGCGGCGCGAGCTCAGGCTTCTCCTCCGGGTACTGCAGCGTGACCCGGCGGTGCACCGTGTGCTTGAAGACCTCCCAGAGCGTGCGCAGGTTGCTGAGCACGGCTGTCTCCACTCGGTTCAGGCCGGCTGCTCGAGCCAGAGGAGGACGCCGCCGGTCGCGACCAGGTTCAAAAGCGTGAGCGGGAGCATCGCCTTCCAACCGAACGCCATGAGCTGGTCGTAGCGCGGGCGCGGCAGAGCCGCGCGCAAGAGCACGAAGAACAGGAGGAACGCCGCGGTCTTGATCGCGAACCACACGACCGGCGGCAGCACGGGGCCGCGCCAGCCGCCGAAGAAGAGCGTCGTGATCATCGCCGAGACCACGACCATGCCGACGTACTCGCCGACGAAGAACATCCCGAACTTCATCCCCGAGTATTCGGTGTGAAAGCCGGCGATGAGCTCGGTCTCCGCCTCGGGCAGGTCGAACGGCAGGCGATGGGTCTCGGCGATGCCCGCGACCAAAAACACGACGAAGCCGAGGAACTGCGGGACCACGAACCACAAGCCGGCCTGGGCCTCGACGATGCCGCTCAGGCTGAAGGTGCCGGCGATCAGCACCACGCCCATGACCGACAGCCCCATGAAGACCTCGTAGCTGACCATCTGCGCCGCCGCCCGCAGGCCACCCAGGAGCGCGTACTTGCTGTTCGAGGCCCAGCCACCGAGCGCCACGCTGTAGACCGCAAGCGAGCTCATCGCGAGGAAGAACAACAGGCCGATGTTGAGGTCGGCGGCGACGCCGAGCGCGGGCGAGACCGGGATCACGGCGAACGCGGTCAGCATCGCCACCATCGCGATCGCCGGCGCGAGCACGAATACCGGCCGGTCGGCGAACGGCGGGATCCAGTCTTCCTTGGCCATGATCTTGATCACGTCCGCCACCGCCTGAAGCGTGCCGAACGGTCCCACGCGGTTGGGACCGTAGCGGTCCTGCCAGAGCCCGAGAAAGCGGCGCTCCAGCCAGGTCATCGCGGCGGCGAGGAACAACAGCGCGGCGAGGAACCCGGCAATCGTGATCAGCGACAGGACGACCTCGCTCAATCCGAACCCCCAGCGATGCGCGTCCAGGCGGGGAGCGGCCGCATCGGCAGCCCCGGCGTGCCGACCAGCACCGCCACGACGCCGTCCGGCAGCGCGGGATGAATCCGCAACCGCAGCCGAGCTCCCTCATCGCCCGTGTCGAGGTCGACCGCGGCGCCCGGTTCCAGCCCGAGGCGCGCGGCGCCCGCCTGGTTGACCGCGACGTAAGGCTCGGGCGCGCGCGCGGCCACGGGGGCGCTGCGGGCGCTCAACTCCTCGCTCGCGAAGACGTGGTGCGCCGGAATGGCGAGCCACGCATCCGCCCGGCTGGCGAAGGCCTCGGGCACATCGGTGGCATAGTCGAGCGCAGCGCCATCCGGCTCGATCAGGGGCACGCCGGGATTGCCGCCGCGCAACGGGCCGTCGACCTCGTCCTGGAACTTGTTGAGCGCCTCGTTGGAGTTCCAGCGCGGCGCCCAGAAGAACGGCGTGAGCGCTCCGGGCGGGCGGCCGTGATAGCCTTCCATGGTGAACGACAGCGGCGAATCCGGGTCCTCGGGCGGCTTCGGGTCGTGCACCGTGCGGTCCGCGTGCATCGCCGTGCGACCGCTGTAGCGGTGCGGCTCGCGCGGCACCCGCATCCCGCTGATGCGGAAGTCGGCGCCGGGCGCGGCGGCTTCGATGGCCGCGAGCGCCGGGACGTCGGCTGCGCACGCCGCACTCAGATCGTCCAGCCGTTCCCAGCCGGCCGCCTCGTTGCGCCCGGCCGCAATCATGGCATCGCGCAACCAGCGCCAGCTCTCCTGCACGTCGTCCTCCGGCACCGTCAGCTGAAAGAAGCGTTGCGCCCGCCCCTCCGAGCTGACGAGGGTGCCATCGGCCTCGGCGAAGGTGCCGGCGGGAAGGGCAAGCGTCGCCTTGTCGACGGTCGCCGTGTGCAGGCTGTCGAGCACCACCACGTGCCTTGCCGCGTCGAGGAGTGCGTCGATGGCGGGTTGCGGCGCGCGGCGGTAGAGATCGTTCTCCAGCACGATCACGGTATCGGCCGCGCCCGTGCGCACCGCGGCGAGGGCGTCCTCGAGCGCGCGCGGATCGAGGAGCGCAAGCCCCATGCTGTTGCACTCGGGCAGCGCGTAGCACAGGCTGGCCGGGCGCGCTCGCCGGTGCAGCGCCCGCGCGACGTTCGCAGCCGCCTGCACCACGGCGAGGCTGCCGCAGCCCGCACCGGAGACGACGAGCGGCCGCTCGGCCCGTCCGAGCACATCGGCGA
>JBOHKK010000382.1:0-5509 GCA_050729115.1 Geminicoccaceae bacterium
AAGGTACCCTCGGGGTGGTTGGGAGGGGGAGCGGGCTGGTGCGAGCCGATCGAAAAGTGCGCTAGTGCAGTGACGCAAACGGAACGTACCTTTGTTGTCATGCCCGGGCTTGACCCGGGCATCCACCCGCAAGGCAGGCGCTGGCTCCAGAGTGGATTGCCGGGTCAAGCCCGGCAATAATGAGGGGATCAAGCGAATGCGGTCGAGCGGCTGGCGATGCGCCGCCGCCGATCGGGCGACCGATCACGCGGCCCGTGGGAAGGCCTGGCCCTGGTCGTCGAACAGATAGCAGGCGGACGCCGGGACGCCGACCGGCAGCAGGTCGGCGACCTTGGTCCGCGAGCTGCCCTCGGCTCTCACCACCAGGGGATCGGCCCCGCCGCGCTCCAGATAAACATACGTCTCGCCGCCCAGGTGCTCGACCGCGATCACCCGCCCCTTGAGCTCGCCGGCGCCGCCGCCGCCCTCGATCAGATGTTCGGGGCGCAGGCCCACGGTGACCCTCTGGCCCGGGCTCAGTCCATCTCGCGAGACCGGCGCGGTGAGCGCGGCGCCGTCGGCCACATCGACCGTGACGCCGTTCCCGGAAACGTTCGTCACCTGGCCGTCCAGGAAGTTCATCCTGGGCGAGCCGATGAAGCCGGCGACGAACAGGTTCTGCGGGTGGTGGTAGAGCTCCAGCGGCGAGCCGAACTGCTCGACCGCCCCGGCGTTCAGGACCACGATCCGATCGGCGAGCGTCATCGCCTCGACCTGATCGTGGGTGACGTAGATCATGGTCGCATCGAGCTCGTGGTGCAGCTTCGCGATCTCGATCCGCATCTGCACCCTGAGCGCGGCGTCGAGGTTGGACAGCGGCTCGTCGAACAGGAACACCCGCGGGTCGCGCACGATCGCGCGGCCGATCGCCACCCGCTGGCGTTGGCCGCCGGAGAGCTGCTTGGGCTTGCGCTCGAGCAGGTGCTCGATCTGCAGGATGCGCGCCGCGCTCCGCACCCGCTGGTCGACGCCCTCCTTGCCGAGCTTCGCGAGTTTCAGGCCGAAGGCCATGTTCTCGTACACGCTCATGTGCGGATACAGCGCGTAGGACTGGAACACCATGGCGATGCCGCGCTCCGCCGGCGCCAGCTCGTTCACCACCTCGCCGTCGAACAGCAGCTCGCCCGAGGTGACGTCCTCGAGCCCGGCGACCAGACGCAGCAAGGTCGACTTGCCGCAGCCCGAGGGCCCAACGAACACCACGAACTCCTTGTTCGCGATCTCCAGGCTGACCCCTTTGATCACCTTGGCCTGACCGAAGGACTTGTGCACCCGGCGCATGGTGATGGCGGCCATCGTCAGCCTCCCCGAACGCGACCCTGCGCAATCTCGGCACCATACGCCGATGCCGCGCCGCGGCCTAGCGCTGCCGCTTCCCCGTCACGGCGCCGGGCGTGGAGTCGGAGCCGAGGCGCTTAAACGGTACACCAGGATGGTGAGTGGGCCCCGATGCGGGCCATGACCCATTGCGCGAGACCTGGTCCGGTGCAGCGACCGCGATCCTGCTGCCCGAGACAGGCCGCGACACCTTTGACCAGATCACAGGCGACTGGCTGCTGGTGAAGGGAAACACGTTGGTAGCCTCGACCCGGTTCGTGTAGCCTCGACCAGCTCGAAGCTGTGGAGTGCGCATGGCGACGCGGATCAAACCCACCCCCGAAGGCCTCTATCAAAAGGACTTCTATGTCTGGACCCGGCACCAGGCCGATCTGCTACGTGCGGGGCGCTTCAGCGATTTGGACCTCGAGCACCTGATCGAGGAGGTCGAAGACTTGGGCGAGTCCCTCTATCGGTCGGCGCGCTCGCGCATCCGCACGATCATCGAGCACCTGCTGAAGCTCGAGCATTCGCCGGCGCAAGACCCGCGCGCCGCCTGGCGGTCGACGGTGCTCACGCAGCGGGACGACCTCCGGGACGATCTGACGCCAACGCTTCGAGGTCGCGCCGCAAAAGCCCTGCCCGAGCTGTTCGAGCAGGTGCGCAAGCGTGCCGACGTGTCGCTCCGCGACCACGGCGAGCCGGCAGCGGCCGACGCCCTGCCCGACAGCTGCCCCTATACGCTCGACCAGATCACCGGCGACTGGCTGCCGTGAGCGCGACCGCTGCGCAGGCTGAAATCTCTCATGCCCGGACTTGGAACATGGCAACTCGGATCAAGCCCGTCGCGAAGGACCTTTACGAGAAGGACTTCTACGCCTGGTCGAAGGAGCAGGCGAAGTTACTCCGCGCCGGCCGCTTCGGCGATCTCGATCTGGACCACCTGATCGAGGAGGTCGAAGACTTGGGTGAATCCCTCGAGCGCTCGGTTCGAAGCCGAATCCGTAACATCATCGAGCACCTCCTGAAGCTCGAATATTCCCAGGCGCAGGATCCGCGAGGCGGCTGGTATGACGCCGTGCTGACGCAGCGCGACGATTTGCTCGATGGTCTCACCGCAACCTTGCGCCGCCACGCCGAGGGCGAGTTGCCGGAACTATACGCGCAGGCCCGGAGACGCACGCAAACATCGCTGCAAAAGCACGGCGAGGCCACGGCTGCCGACGCTTTGCCGGAAAGTTGCCCCTACAGCCTCGACCAGATCACCGGCGACTGGCTGCCCTGAGAGTCAAACTTGCCGACGATCGCGCGATGGCGGGGATATCGCTTGTCCTTCTACAGCCGGGAGCCGCACGAGCCGCCGCACGTCCATGTTGTCAAAGGCAGCGGGCAGGCCAAGTTCTGGCTTGCGGACTGCTCTCTGGCGAAAAGCGTGGGTTTCGCAGATCATGAGCGCACGCGGATCGCGCAGAAGGTGCGGCAGGACCGCGACCTGTTTCTGAGGGCTTGGAATGTGTTCTTTGGCAGAAGCTGAGCGGACGGACCGAATCGCCAACGTACGCTTCGACGACGAGCGCATGTACGTCCTGCTGCACGATGGACGGGAGATTTCGGTGCCGCTCTGGTGGTACCCGCGCTTGCTGCACGCCACCCCGGCGCAGCGCAACAACTGGGAGATTCTGCCCTTCGGCGACGCGCTGCATTGGCCGGACATCGACGAGGACCTCGACGTCCACGGCTTCCTCCTCGGCGCCAAAGCCCCCGGCGCCAAGCCGCCGGTCGAGGCGTGAGGAGCACAGGCTGCCATGGCATCTTCCTGGCTGCCATGGCTCACAGCTCTTGCTTCAGTCCTGACAATTGGTGTTGGTGTCTGGCAGTACACCGACCCAAAGCGAAGGGAAGAACGGAGACTGCGCTTCGAGCAGTTTCGACAAATCATGACATGGGTGAGCGGCCATGATCGCGGGCAACCTCTGCGCGTTGCCCAGCAAATCCCTGCGATCTATTAGCTGACTGCATTTCCTGAGTACAAGCAAATGTACGAGCCGACGCTCCAGTATTTGCTCTCATGCGCGCGTCAACCCGAGCTTGAACACTCAGACCAGTATGTTGTTGCCGCTATTGAGACAGTCTTGAAGGGGCGGATCCAGAGCCGTTGACTACCCCTTGACCGCGCCGGCGGTGAGGCCCGAGACGATCCGGCGCTGGAAGATCAGGACCAGGAGGATCAGGGGCACGGTGACGACCACCGAGGCGGCCATGATGTTGCCCCAGGGCAGCTCGTAGGCGGACGCGCCCGAGATCAGGGCGATCGCGACCGGCACGGTGCGCATCTCCGAGGACAGCGTGAAGGTCAGCGCGAACAGGAACTCGTTCCAGGCGGCGATGAAGGCGAGGAGACCCGTGGTCGCGAGCGCCGGGCCCATCAGCGGCATGAACACCTTGGTGACCACCGTGAGCGGCCTGGCGCCGTCGACGATCGCCGCCTCCTCCAGCTCCTTGGGCAGCTCGCGCATGAAGGTGGTCAGCACCCAGACCGTGAACGGCAGGGTGAAGATCATGTAGGAGAGCGTGAGCGAGAGCAGATTGTTGTACAGGCCGAGCGCGCGGACCAGCTCGAACATGCCCGAGAGCACCGCGATCTGCGGGAACATCGAGACGCCGAGCACGGTGAACAGGAGCGGCATCCGGCCGCGGAACCGGATGCGTCCGAGCGCGTAGGCCGCGAGCACCGCGAGGATCAGCGACAGGATCACGGTCGAGACCGCGACGAAGATCGAGTTCAGGATGTTGCGCCCGAACGGCTGCTCGCGGAACACCGCGACGTAGTTGTCCCAGGCGGGGTCCGGCGGCCAGAAGTCGACCCGGAACAGCGCCGAGCCCGCCTTCAGCGAGGACACGATCGCCCAGTAGAACGGGAACACCGTGTAGAAGATGATCGCCGCCAGCAGCAGGTAGAACCCGATCCGGCCAAGGAGGCGTTTGGTGCGGCGGCTCATCGCGCGTCCTCCCGCCTCAGTCCTCCCGGCCGAACCGGCCGAGCGTGAGGTAGACCACCGTGAACAGGGCGATGATCAGGAACAACAGCGTCGCCGCCGCCGAGCCGTAGCCGACGTCCTGGAAGTCGACCAGCTGCTGGCGGGCGTAGACCGACATCGACATGGTGTCCTTGTTGTTGCCGGTCATGACGTAGATCAGATCGAAGATGCGGAGCGCATCGAGCACCCGGAAGATGATCGCCACCATGAGCGCCGGCTTGAGCAGCGGCAGGGTCACCTTGAAGAACACCTTGATCGGGTGGACGCCGTCGACCTTGGCGCTCTCGTAGCACTCCTGCGGCAGCATCTGCAGACCCGCGAGCAGCAGCAGCGCCATGAACGGCGTGGTCTTCCACACGTCGACGATGATCACGGCGATCAGCGCGGTGTCGGGCGAGGCGATCCAGGCGATCGGCGCGTCGATCAGGCCGATCGAAAGGAGCGCGTGATTGATCACGCCGAACACGTCGTTGAACATCCACGCCCACATCTGCGCCGACACCACCGTCGGAATCGCCCAGGGAATCAGCACCGCGGCGCGCAGCAGGCCGCGCCCGCGGAAATGGGCATCGAGCGCCAGCGCGATGCCGAGCCCGAGAATGGTCTCGAGGGTGACCGAGACGGTGGCGAACACGAAGGTGTTCCAGACGGCGTTCCACCAGTCGGGGTCCTGGAGCAGATAGAAGTAGTTGATCGGACCGACGAACTCGGCGGCGCTCAGATCGGACAGATTGGCGTCGGTGAAGCCGAACCAGATGGTGCGGAGCAACGGCCAGCCGGCGACCAGCCCCAGCACCACGAGCATCGGCGCCATGAACAGCCACGCCGAGCGAACGCGCAACCGCGTAAGCCGGGACGGTTTCTCGACGACCGGGAGGGCTGCCGCCTCGGCGGACGCAACGGCTGTGCTCATGGCGCGCTCCTGATCGCTTGCGCCAGCTGGCGGGAAGGCGCCCCAGCACCCCACCCGCCGCATCGAAACCGGACGGGCCCGGCGTCGCCGGCGGACCCAGCCCGCGCCCCCTCCCGGCCACCCAATCCCATGGTACGCTGTGGGTGGCCGGGAGGGGGCGTGGGCTGGCGCCGATCTCAACTGAACCGAAAATGCCCTAGCG
>JBOHKK010000383.1:0-5508 GCA_050729115.1 Geminicoccaceae bacterium
GCCGCGCGCCCGGCCTGACCTTCGGCCTCGCTGTCGACCGTGACCCGGCGCGAGGCGAACGCGATGCCGTTCTCGACGAACGCCTGCTTGATCCTGGCGTAGGCCTCGCGCCGGACCATGAACTGCTGGCCCGGCCGGCTCACGAACTTGACCCCGATCACGAAGCCGGAATCGTCGACCTGGATCACGCCTTGGGACTTGACCGGCTGCAGGAGCATCGGGCCGAGCCGGGGATCGTCCTGAATCTCCTGACTGATCCGCTTGATCACCTTGCGCACCAGCTCGAGGTCGGTATCGAACGGCACGCGCAGCTCGAACTTGATCTTCACCCAGTCGCGGCTGTGGTTGACGACGTTGCCCATCTGGCCGAAGGCGATCGTGTACAACGGGCCGCGGTGGTGGCGCAACTGCACCGAGCGCATCGAGATCTTCTCGACCACGCCCTTGCCGGCATCGGTCTCGATGTACTCGCCCTTGCGGAAGGCATCCTCGAGCAGGAAGAACAGGCCGGTGATCACGTCCTTGACCAGGGTCTGGGCGCCGAAGCCGATCGCGAGGCCGACCACGCCGGCGCCCGCGAGCACGTCGCGAAAGCCGAACGCGACCGCGGCGACCAGGGCCGTGATCAGAATCCAGCGGCAGACCAGGGTGGCATCGGCATCGGACAGCGCGATCAGACGCCGATCTGGCGTGCGCGGCGCGAACACGAGATGCGCGAGCGCCAGCACCAGGCGCACCCTGATCACCGCGACCACCACTACGGCCAGCGTCAGGCGCGCGATCGCCGTGTCGGGCACGATCAGCCAGCCGACCAGGAGCGCGCCGGCGCCGAACGCCATGAGGCCCAGGATCTCGAGGCCGAACCAGCCGAAAGCGTAGCCGAGCTTGGGGGCGAAGCGGTCCGGGCGGGCCTCCAGACAGGTACGCCGCCAGCCGGCCAGCAGCCGGTCGAGCAGGTACTCGAGCCCGAGGCCGGCAGCCACCGCCGCGATCCCCGCCAGGACCGCGAGCACCGATGCCATGCCGCCGGTGCCGGAGAGCTGGACCCACCAGGTCGCGATCAGCCCCGGGATCACGCGCGCGGCCACCATGGCGTCGTCGAACCGGTCGATTGCCAGCGCGACGCCGCCGGCGGTGTCGTCGTCCGCAGACGGCGGCTGGTCCGCCACGACGACCGGCTGCGGCAGTCGTCCGAGCGCTGCCATGAGCGCATCCCGCTGCTCGGGGCTCAGATCCGCCGGCAGGGTGATGACGATCGCCCCCTCGGCGCCCTCCGCAGCCGCAACGGTCTCCGCACGTACCGACAGGCAGACGACGAGAACGAGAGCGCTGAGGGCCAGGCGGGCTATGGGCGACATTGTCTTGCCTCGGGCGGGCCGCGCGCGTCAGCCGCGCCTCAAAAGGACCCGTCTTGCCCGCATCGGCGGCGACCCGGGCGCGGTCAGGTCAACAGCCGTATACCGTCCGCGCGGTAAATCGAAGCGGACGCCCGCCGATCGATGCGCCTCGATGGCAGGTAGCCGCGGCCGTCGGCCCATGAGCGCGGCCGCCCCTGGTCAGTCAGGACTGATGCGATCGGAAGACCACCGCAGATCGAGGATGTGCTAGGAGGTGATCCTGTGATCGCGAGCCCCGAAGTGCTCGTGACGGACCAGCGTGCAACGGGAGGGAATGACGATGGCGAACAAGGCGAGCTTCACCCCGGAGGAATGGAAGCAGCTGCTGGAGAGCCCGATGCTCGCCAGCATGGCAATGACCGCGGCCGAGCCCAGTGGCCTGTGGGGCCTGCTCAAGGAGAGCTTCGCCGCCGGCGGCACGTTGGCCAAGGCCAAGACCGATGCCGGCGCGAACGAGCTGATCAAGGCCGTGGTCACGGATTTCGGGAGCGGCGAAGGGCGCGGCGCCGCCCGCGACGGCCTGCAGGCGCGCCTCAAGGGCAGCCAGCCCGGCGAGGCCAAGGACAAGGCGGTCCAGGGCCTGCGCCAGGTGGCGACGCTTCTGGACGCCAAGGCCCCAAACGATGCGGCCGCCTTCAAGGCCTGGCTCCAGAGCATCGGCCAGCAGGTCGCCGAAGCCGCCAAGGAAGGCGGTTTTCTCGGCTTCGGCGGCGTTCAGGTCAGCGACGCCGAGAAGGCGACCCTCGCCGAGATCTCGAATGCCTTGAGCCTCAAGGCCTGAGTTCGGCCGCGCGCTGCGGCGGCGCCCGCCCGCGCGGACCCGGCCCGGAAACTCGATCGGGTCCGGGCGCTGGCGGCACTTGGTCACCCCGACGCTCGAGGAAATCCAGTTCGCCGGCGCGGCGACGCCGGGCTGGGCTAGCGTGATTCGCTGCGCTCCGTGGGATTCTATCTACCGGAGAGAGAAAACACGCGTTGACCGGTCGCATCGGCGGCGTATCTTCCAACGCAGTTGCGCTCGCCTCGCGCTCGCTTTCGTTCGGGAGACCGACCTCATGCCGAACGTCGACGACCTCTCTCAAGGCCTGAAACGCCCGCCCTACGTTCCGGACAAGCAGCCCGATCCGGAGGAGCTTCTGTTCGGCACCGAGGACGCGCCGCCGTTGCCGGCGATGAACATCTTCCCGATCGAGTGGCACGTCGAGACGCCCAAGCTGCTCCAGATCTACGAGCAGGCGCGCGATCCCGGCTGGGCGCCGTCGCGACTGCCCTGGGACTCGGTCGACCCGGACGCCTTCAGCCTCGATCAGCGCTATGCGCTCGCGTACTGGTTCGCGCTGCTCTCGGTGTTCGACAGCTCGGGCCCGGCGGTGTTCGCCCGCGCCATGATCCACACCTACGAGACCCACGAGGAGGACCCGATCCGCAAGTGCTTCTTCTCGATCACCCGCGACGAGGTCAACCACGAGGAGGTGTGCGGCCGGGCGATCCAGCTGTTCACGCCGGGCGGGCCGCTCGGCTACGAGCCAAAGACGGCCCTCGGCAAGCTCGCGCGCAACAACATCGAGTGGCTCTATCACAACGGCGCGCGCTATTGGGAGGGCTTCAAGAAGGGCGTGCACAAGCACCCGCTGCCGCTCCTGTTCACCGCCTTCATGTTCGGCGAGACGGCGGCCGCCACCCTGTTCCACTCGATGCACCAGCGCACCTCGATCCCGGTATTGAAGGAGGCGTTCCGCTGCATCGGCCAGGACGAGGCGCGCCATCTCGGCATCTGCCTGACGCTCCTGCAGAAGGTCATGCCGTCCTTGAGTGACGAGGACAAGGAGCGCGTGACCAAGCAGCTGCGCGCCGGCTTCGTGTTCCTCTCGGGCGTGCTGTACGAGCCGCCCAAGGACTTCTGGGAGCTGCCGAAGACCTTCGCGCCGGCGCACCGCCTGCTCGAGGACACCGCGCGCGCGGCCGGGCTCGGTGTGCTCACGCTGGAGGAGCGCCGCGACAACTGGCGCCAGGCGGTGCTCAAGCTCAAGGGCTTCATCGAGCCCTACGGCATCGAGTTTCCGGCGCTGCCCGAGGTCGGCATCGACGGCAAGACGGTGGCGTTCGACCCGGACGACCTGATCCCGGTGTTCTGAGCGCGGCGCGCGGTCGCCCCGACTAAGACTAAGTGTCCGCCGCCCTGTCGCCCAGGGGAACCTCGATGTGGCAGCGCACGCCCGCGGGCGGGAAGGTGAGCTCGGCGCTGCCGTCGAGCTCGTAGGCGACGCTGCGCTCGATCAGGGACCGGCCGAAGCCGCGCCGCTCCGGCTCCTGCGCCGGTGGTCCGCCGTGCTCCGACCAGTCGAGGATCAGGCGCGGCTGCCCGGCCGCGTCCTGCACCGCCCACACGATCTCCACCCACCCCTCGGGTGCGGAGAACGCGCCGTACTTGGCGGCGTTGGTCGCGAGCTCGTGCAACGCCAGGCCGAGCGTGAGCGCCGCCTCGGACGCCAGCGTGACGCGCGGGCCGCGCAGCCTCAGATTGTCGTCGGTGCGAAACGGCTCCAGGTCGCCTCGATCAGGGCGCGCAGATCGGCGGCCTGCCAGTTGCCCGCGGTCAGCAGCGTCGAGGCCCTGGACAGCGCGGTGAGGCGGCCATCGAAGGCGCGCTGGAAATCTTCCTCGTTGTCGGTGTGGCTGAGCGTCTGCGCGGCGATCGAGCGCACCGCGGCGAAGCTGTTCTTCATGCGATGGTTGAGTTCGCGCAACAGGATCCGCTGCTGTTCCTCGGCATGCCGTCGCTTGTCCGCCATCTCATTGAAGCTGGCGGCGAGCTTGGACAGCTCCTCGATCCCACTGGCGACCTCGGCACGCACCGAGAGATCGCCGGCGGCGACCCGCTGCATGGCGCCGCGCAGTTGCATGATCGGGCGCCGGACCGCGTAGCTGCCGAACCAGAAGGCGACCAGCGCCGCGATCACGAAGGCGACCACCAACAGCGCCGCCCGCCGGATGAACAGACGGTCCTCGGCAGCGAACACGGCATCGCGCGCAAGCCCCACGTAGACGACCAGATTGGCGGCCCGGGCCGGATGGGCAAAGCCGTAGAAACGCGCCAGGCCATCGTCCTCCCACGCCACGAAGTGCCCCTCCGTCATGCTGGAGAGCTGCTCCAGGACGCCCGATTCCAGCAGCGGCTCGCCGATCTGGGCGGCATCGAAGGGCACGAGCGCCACGCGCCGCCCCTCCTCGTCCAGTACCCCGATGATCGCGTCCTCGGGGAGCGGCACCCGGACGAGCAGATCGGAAATGGCTCTGGGATCGAGGGTAAGGATCAGGACGGTCTCGACGGCGCCGCGGTTGTCCAACGTCGGCTGGGCGAGCCCGATCAGCTTGCGGCCCGTGACCTGGCGGGTGAGCAGATCGCTCACGGTCAAGGACTTGGTTCCCAACGCGCGCTGGAAGTAGGGCCGGTCCCCGACGTCCATGGGCGGCGAGCCGGACAGGCTGTTGCAGAGCAGCGCGCCATCCGGCGCCACCACGCCGATGCTGTCGAGGTTCGGAAAGCGTGCCGCCAGACGGATCAAGGTGGCGTTGCAGGTTGCGACGTTGCGCTCCCGGATCGCCGGGAACTGGCCGAGCGTGACCAGGACCGTCTGGGCGCCCTCGATCATGCGGTCGAGCTGTCCCGCGACCAGATCCGCCATCTGCCGGACCTGCTGGTTGATCTCGGCCCGCCTCTCCTTACGCACTTGCAGCTCGTAATATGCCTCGACCGCGAACACCGGCACGGCCGCCAGCAACACCAGCAGCAGCAGCCGGACGCTGAGCTTGCTCGGACCGAAGGGCCGAAACGATGCGCCGGGGGATGCTGCAAGCGGCTTTCGCTCGGCGGGAGCCAGTGACATCGGACAACGAACCCACGGGCGACCCGCTCGCCTGCCCCCCTCGAGCGGCTCGAAGCGACATCGCCAAGCTCAGACCACCATACGGGGCCAAGGCCGGTCTTGCGAGGGCCTTGCCCCTGGGCCCGGCCGGCGCCGGCGGCGGCGGCCGAACCGGGCCCGCGGATGGGCTATGGGGTGGGCTATGGGGTGGTCGCGGTGAAGCTGTCGGTCAGGACGCGCAGGGC
>JBOHKK010000384.1:0-5506 GCA_050729115.1 Geminicoccaceae bacterium
AGGCCGCGGGTGCCGGTCGGGATGTGATGCTCCTCGAACAGCTCGACCTCGAGCCGCTCCGCCCGCTCCAGCCGCCAGGCGGCGCGCGCGATGCGCTGGGCGAGGATCATCTGGAGCACGCCTCGCGGCGCCGTCCTCGTCCGGGAGCACCACGTACCTCTCGGACCGCAGGCCGTGCTTCAGGGCGTTCTGCGCCGCGCGCGCCCTGCCTTCGGGGGTCTTCGGCCCGCGCGATTTCGCGCCGTTCTTGCGGCTGGCCGCGGCACGGGCGTTGCTGACGGAGACGGCCGCGCGGGGCGCGGCGCCAGGACTGGACATGGCGGTGATCCTTTGGCGAGAGTAGGGGCTGGAAGGCGAGGGCTCGAGGATGGTTACGGAGCTGACGGCGGCGCCCGAGACGCCCGGGCAGAGAACGCCAGTCTAACCGATCCTAGGAATATTGTCCATAGGGGGCGCGGTGCCGCGCTTCGCCGACGCCGCGCTCATGGCGACCGTGCCTGGGGCGCAGTCAGATCCTGCCATCGATCCTCGCCGATCCTGCCCCGGACCTGATCCGGGTCCTGCCGCCGCAGCCGGCGCTGGCCGCGAGCTCTGGCTCCTCACCCACGCCCGACCTGCGACGCACCGCGCGGGTGCGCCTTCGTGGAGACGCTGGCGCGCGGCCTCCGAGGCGAGCGTGGGCCGCTCGAAGGTCGCGCCGGCTAGCGCTCGATCTTGCCGCCTTCCTGCTGCCAGGCGGTGAAGCCGCCCAGCATGTTGGCGACGTTGTCGATGCCCATGTCCTTGAGCGTCTTGGCGGCGAGCGCCGAACGGCCGCCGGAGGCGCAGTACACCACCAGCCGCTTGCCCGAGCCGAGCTCCGGCTTGTGGTAGGGCGCCGAGGGATCGGCGTAGAACTCGAGCAGGCCGCGCGGCGCGTGCACGGCGCCCGGGATCTTGCCCTGGCTGGCCAGCTCGGCGCCGTCCCGCACGTCCACGAACTGAACGTCGTCCTGGCCGACCAGCTGCTTGGCGTCCTCGACGTTCAGCGTGCCAACGGCGGCGTTCGCCTCGGCGACCATCTCGGCGGCGCGCTTGACCATGGATGCTTCCTCCCTGCGGTGCTCAGGCTTTGGCGAGCGCGGCGCGCATCGCCGCGTCGTCGAAGGCGGGCAGCGAGCGGAAGCGGCCGAAGCCCTGCTTCACGTACCAGATCGAGAACGCGAGCATGGCATCGGCGCTCGGGGCGTCGACGATATCCACGAAGTCGACCTCGCCTTGCGTGTAGTAGACCGCCTCGAGCTTGATCTTCAGCTCCTTGAGCTTGGCCTTGGCCTGGTCGGTGCGCTCGGCGTGCCGACCGGCCCACTCCGGGCCGAGCGTGCCTAAGAGAACGTACTTCATGGTACGGGCCTCCCAACTGGACGGCGGGCGACGCCGCCGTCGCAACAATCTAGACCCGCGAGCGTTCCAGGTGCAAAGCCAACGTGGTAGGCATGCGCGGAGTGCGGTTGCCGCGCCGAAGGGAGACGATCATGACTGCTTACCTCGTGGCCCAGGTGAGGGTTCACGACCAGGAGACGTACCAGCGATACCGGGAGGCGGTGCCGCCGCTGGTCGACCGCTTCGGCGGCCGCTTTCGCGCCCGCGGCGGCGAGCTCGAGGTGCTGGAGGGCGCGTGGCCCCTGCCGCGCCTGGTGATCATCGAGTTCCAAAGCCGGGCCGCCGCCCGCCTGTTCTACGATTCGCCCGAGTACCAGGAGATTCTGCCGCTGCGGCAGGGGGCCTCGGAGGGCAACGTGGTCCTGGTCGAAGGGGTGTGAGCGGGCGCGCGCTCATGACCGCTCGCGGCCCCACGCCCGCCGGACCTGCGATCGGTCCGGAAAACCGCTCGCGCCCGTGACCGGTAGCGCAGCGGCCGGCGCCGTCGACCGCCACGGCGACAAGGATCTTGCTTTTGGGCTTAAACTTTCCGACATAACGGGCTCGCCAGCCTCAGCGGAGTCGAGTGGCCAAGACCATGAGCGCACGCAAGATACCGACGATCGTCGCCCTCGTCCTCAGCCCCCTCCTCAGCCTCGCGGCGCTCGCCCAGACGCCGCAGTTCCTGGGTTCCCATCGCGACTGGAACGTGTACGCGTTCACCGAGGACAGCCAGAAGATCTGCTACATGGCGAGCGAGCCGAAGAAGCAGGAAGGCGACTACACCCGGCGCGGCGATCCCGCGGTGCTCGTGACCCGGCGCCCCGGGCCCAAGGTGGTCGACGAGGTGAGCGTGCAGCCCGGCTACAGCTATCTGGAGGGCAGCGAGGTCGCGGTGACGATCGGCAGCCGCGAGTTCGCGTTGTTCACCCGGGGCGAGCACGCCTGGACCAAGAGCGAGGAGGCCGACCAGGCCCTGATCACCGCGATGAGGCGCGGCAACGACATGACCGTGCGCGGCACCTCGACCAAGCGCACCTACTCGCTCGACACCTATTCGCTGCTCGGCTTCACCGCCGCCTACGAAGCCATGGTCGAAGCTTGTCAGGGGTGAGACAGGGGGTGTGCGCGTGACCGTAGCCGCCGATCGCATCGATGCCGATGCCTCCGAGGGGCGCTCCGATCTGATCGGCCGGTCGCGCGCCGAGTTGGCCCAGATCGTGCGTGGGCTCGGCGAGCCGGAGCGGACGGCGCCGATGCGCGCGCGTCAGCTGTGGCACTGGCTGTATCGCCGCGGCGCCACCGACCTCGCGGCGATGACCACCTTGCCCGCCGGCCTGCGCGAGCGCCTGGCCGAGCGCTACCGGATCGACCGGCCGCTGGTCGTCGACGAGCAGGGGTCGGTGGATGGCACGCGCAAGTGGCTCCTGCGCTTCGCCGACGGCCGGGAGGTGGAGACCGTTTACATCCCCGAGCCCGATCGCGGCGCGGTCTGCATCTCGACCCAGGTCGGCTGCAGCCTCAGCTGCTCGTTCTGCCATACCGGGACCATGGCGCTCGTGCGCAATCTGCGCGCGGGCGAGATCGTGAGCCAGGTGATGATCGTGCGCGACGCGCTCGGCGAGTGGCCGACCCCCGATGGCCCCCGGCGCCTCAGCCACATCGTCGTGATGGGGATGGGCGAGCCGCTGCTCAACTATGACCAGACCGCAGCGGCGCTGCGCATCGCCATGGACGCGGACGGCCTCGCCTTCGCGCCGCGCAAGATCACCTTGTCCACCTCGGGCGTGGTGCCCAAGATCGACGCCTGCGGTCGCGACCTCGGCGTCGGCCTCGCGATCTCACTGCACGCGGTACGCGACGATCTGCGCGACCGGCTGGTGCCGATTAACCGAAAATGGAACATTGCTCGGCTATTGAAGGCTTGCCGAGACTACGCCGCTCGGTCCGATCGCAGGGTCACGCTCGAGTACGTCATGCTGGATGGGCTCAACGATTCCGACGCGGATGCCCGCGAGCTGGTGCGCCTGATCCAGGGGCTTCGGGCCAAGGTCAACCTGATTCCGTTCAATCCCTGGCCCGGGGCGCCCTATCGTTGCTCGCCGCCGGCGAGGATCGCCGCGTTCGCCGCCATCGTGGCGCGCGCCGGCTATCCGGCGCCGGTGCGGACGCCGCGCGGCGACGACATCCTCGCGGCCTGCGGCCAGCTCAAGACCGCGAGCGAGCGGCGCCGGCGGGCGCGCCTCGCCGCCTGAGCCATGCGCCGCGTCCTCATTGGCGTTCTGGCCACCATCGGGGCGATCGCTCTGCTCCTGACCGCTGGCGGCATCGCCGCCGCCTGGCTGCTGCTCGGCAAGAGCCCGCAGCTGCCGTCGCACATGATCGTGACGCTCGATCTCAGGGAAGACCTCCCCGAGATGCCCGGCGGCGATCCCCTCGGCGCGCTCGGGTTCGGGCAGCCTCCGACGCTGATCGAGATCACGCTCGGGCTCGAGCAGGCGGCGCGGGATCCACGGGTTCTGGGCCTGGTTGCCCGGCTGGATGGCGACGGCCCGGGCCTCGCCCAGGCCCAAGAGCTGCGATCGGCGCTGGCGCGTTTTCGCGAGCAGGGCAAGTTCGCCCATGCGCACGCCGACAGCTTTGGCGAGTTCGGACCGGGCACGGTTGGCTACTACCTCGCCACGGCCTTCGACCAGATCCATCTGCAGCCGCTCGGCGGGCTCGGTCTGACCGGTATCCTGATCGAGACGCCGTTGCTGGGCGAGCTGTTGGACAAGCTCGGGATCGAGCCGATCGGGGGCAAACGCGGCGCCTACAAGCACGCCGCCGACATCTTCACCGATTCCTCGCTCAGCCCGGAGCACCGGGAATCGCTCGAATCCCTGGCGAGCTCGTTCGACCGGCAGATCAGATCCGGGATCGCCGAAGGGCGCGGCCTGGCGATCACCGAAGTCGGGCGGCTGATCGACCACGGTCCCTACCTGGCGGACGAGGCCCAGGCCGCGGGTCTGGTCGATCGCCTGAGCTATTGGCCGGAGGTGATCGAGCGGGCGCGGTCCCGGGCCGGGCCGGGCAGCGAGCTGGTGTCCTTGGCGGCGTATGTGCGGAGCGTCGACGCCGTTTTGGACGATGCGCCGGTGGTGGCGCTGGTCCACGGCGTCGGACAGATTCAACGGGGCGACAGCGACCATGGCCCCCTCGGCGGCTGGCACATGGGCGCCGACACCGTTGCCCAGGCGCTGGCCGACGCGATCGACGATCCGGACGTGGTCGCGATCCTGTTCCGGATCGATTCCGGGGGCGGCTCGGCGGTGGCCTCCGAGACGATCGGCCGCGAGGTGCGCCGCGCGGTCGCGCAAGGCAAGCCGGTGATCGTGTCGATGGCTGCGGCCGCCGCCTCGGGCGGGTACTGGATCGCCATGGACGCGTCGCGCATCGTCGCTGAGCCCGCGACGCTCACGGGGTCGATCGGCGTGTTCGCGGGCAAGCCGGTCCTGAGCGAGCTCTGGGACGAGCTCGGTGTCAATTGGGGGCAGGTCGGGCGCGGCGCCAATGCCACCATGTGGAGCAACCTGGTCGGCTACGATCGGCGCGGGCGCGCCCGCCTCGATGCTTTTCTCGACCGGGTCTACGCGGCGTTCACCGACGGCGTGGCGCGAGGGCGGGAGCTGTCGCGCGACGAGGTGCTCGAGATCGCCCAGGGACGGGTCTGGACCGGGCAGCAGGCCAAGGAGCTCGGTCTGGTCGACGAGCTCGGCGGCTTCACCCGGGCTCTGGCGCTGGCCAAGGAGGCGGCGGGGATCGCCCCCGAGGAGCCGGTCGAGCTCCGCTCCTTCCCGCCGCCGCTGGACCTGTGGGAGCAGGCGCTGGATCTGCTGGCCAATCCGCCGGGCCTGATCGACGGCGTCCGGCCCTGGCTGCAGCTGCTCCAACCGGGGACGCTGAGCGCGCCGCCGATCGTGATTCGCTGATACCGGGCTCACCAACTTCGGAGCTTTGCTCACCCGGTAGCATTCTTCTTTTGCGGGGGCGCGGCCGACCGACCAACCCCGCGCGCCGGGGGCGCGCGGCCGACCGACCAACCCGCGCGCTGGGAGCGCGCGGC
>JBOHKK010000385.1:0-5476 GCA_050729115.1 Geminicoccaceae bacterium
GGCCCGCGGTTGCGAGGGCGGCGCGGGCGTCGCCGGCACGGGGCGCGCGTCGCGGCCGGATCGGGACGACTCCTCACGCGGGGGCGAGCCGGGCGGCGCCGGCCGCAGACGATCGATCGGATGCTCGCCGACCGGCTCGACCACGCCCATCGCCTCGTACCATTCCAGCCAGGCGCGCAGGTGTGCAGGTGCGATCGGGGTCATGACCAGGTCGGGCGCAGGTAGGGTTGTCGAGGGGCCGTCTGCTCTTAGGTGAGTTCGAGGGCGAACGGAAGGACTTCTTGCCAGCGCGCCGGGCTCGTGCAACCTGGCGTAGAGAGATCGAGCGCGTGGCGGAAAGGAGCCGCGGATCATGGAACGCGAGAGCATGCAGTTCGATGTCGTCATCGTGGGCGCCGGGCCGGCCGGTCTGGCGGCGGCGATCCGGCTGCGCCAGCTGGCCGCGGCGCACGAGCGCGACGTCAGCGTCTGCGTGCTCGACAAGGCATCCGCGCTGGGGGCGCACACGCTCTCGGGCGCGGTGCTCGAGCCGCGCGCCCTGAACGAGTTGCTGCCGGACTGGCAGGAGCAGGGCGCCCCGCTCAAGACGCCGGTCAGCCAGGACCGCTTCCTGTTCCTGACGGCCAAGCGCGCGATCGCCATGCCCACGCCCCCCCAGATGCACAATCGCGGCAACTACGTCGTGAGCCTGGGCAACGTGGTGAAATGGCTCGGCGAGCAGGCGGAAGCGCTCGGCGCCGAGATCTATCCCGGGTTCGCCGCCGCCGAGGTGCTCTACCACGACGACGGCCGCATCAAGGGCGTGGCCACCGGCGCCTTGGGCGTGGGTCGCGACGGCAATCCGAAAGCCAACTTCGAGCCGGGCATCGAGCTGCACGCCACCTACACGCTGTTCGCCGAAGGTTGCCGCGGCTCGCTCACCAAGCAGCTGGAGGCGAGGTTCGGGCTGCGCGCGGGCGCCGACCCCCAGACCTACGGGATCGGCATCAAGGAGCTCTGGGAGGTGGATGCGGCGCGGCATCAGCCGGGGCTCGTGGTCCATTCGATCGGCTGGCCGCTCGACCGGCGCACCTACGGCGGCTCGTTCATCTACCATCTCGAGGACCACCAGGTGGCGGTCGGCTTCGTGGTCGGGCTCGACTACCAGAACCCCTATCTGTCGCCGTTCGAGGAGTTCCAGCGCTTCAAGACCCACCCGGCGATCAGGGGCACCTTCGAAGGCGGGCGGCGGATCTGCTACGGCTCGCGCGCCCTGAACGAAGGCGGTCTCCAGTCGATCCCGAAGCTGGTGTTTCCGGGCGGCGCCCTGATCGGGTGCGCCGCGGGCTTTCTCAACGTGCCCAAGATCAAGGGCACGCATACCGCGATGAAGTCCGGCATGCTGGCGGCGGAAGCGGCGTTCGAGGGGCTGGCCGAGGCCGACGGCCCGATCCTCGAGGGTTACCCCGAGGCGTTCCACGACTCGTGGGCGTGCCAGGAGCTCCGCTTGGCGCGCAACATCCGACCCAGCTTTCGTTTCGGGCTGCTGGGCGGCCTCGCGTACAGCGCGCTCGATGCCTACGTGCTGCGCGGCCGGGCGCCCTGGACCATGCACCACCACCCCGACCACACCCGGCTCAAGCCCGCGCGCGACTGCCGACCGATCGACTACCCGAAGCCGGACGGCAAGCTGACCTTCGATCGTCTGTCGTCGGTGTACATCTCCAACACCAACCACGACGACGATCAGCCCTGCCACCTGACGCTGCTCGATCCGGAGGTGCCGATCCGGCTCAACCTCGCCGAGTACGACGCGCCGGAGCAGCGCTACTGTCCGGCCGGGGTCTACGAGATCGTGCAGGATGGCGGCCAGCCGCGCCTGCAGATCAACTTCCAGAACTGCGTGCACTGCAAGACCTGCGACATCAAGGACCCGGCCCAGAACATCAACTGGGTCGTGCCGCAGGGCGGCGATGGCCCCAACTACGTCGGCATGTGATCGGGAGGGCGGGCGACTTCGCGAGCGGTAGCCGGATGCGCCTTGCGGATCGGCAATGTATCAACTATTGGTTGATGGATGATTGCCAGGAGAACGGGAATCAGTTGGGTCCGGTTTGCCGCGCCGTCCGGCGCCCTGCTGCTCGTTGCCCTCGGCCACGCGCCGGGGCGGGCCGAGCAGCTCTGGTTCCTGCCGGAGCTGCCGGTTACCAAGGTCGAGGAGGTGATGCGTCTCGCCCGCGACAACCTCCACCTCGCCGTGCTGCCGGACGGCTCGCACGTGCCGCGCGAGACGCCCGAGGAGCAGGCGCGGCCGCTGATCTCGGAGGATCTGGCACGCCGAGTGGTCGACGTCGGTATCGTCTCGGCGATGGCCAAATGGTGCGGGGTCGAATGGTTCGACTCGAACTACCGCCGCTTCATGAGCACGGAGCGCGCGAGCGGCCGCCCGCCCAAGGTCATGGCCTATCTCGGTCTCATGCACGGCACCACCATGAACCTCATGGACAGCGACGACGGCGCGGCGTGCACCGAACGCCAGCGGGGCCACATTGCGACCTTCATCGCCGCGCGCTGGCCCGAATGATGTCACGCGAGTTCGGTGCTCGCGACGCGCGGCTCCGGGCAGCCGAAACTTTGATCGCGTGCGGGCGGGCGCTATCTTAACGGTTGCGCAACGTATTTCCTGGAGCGTTGCGCCACGCGAGCGAAGTCAAACGTCGCGGAAGGCGATCGGCTGGCCGTCGCGCCCCATGATCAACTTGCCGCTCTCGTCCTGTGCAGCTATGTAACGGCCATGGCCAACGGCGGTACCCACATACAGAACAGGTTTGACCTTCTTGCCCTCGAAGACCTTGTCTTCGCCGGCGCGACCACGGACGGCGGGATCGTTCTTGCTCTTGGTCTGCAGCATCGGTCGGCTCCTTCGGTCGCCGGGCGGATCCCCGCTGGCGCGGAGCGATCCATGCCCACAGCCGTGTCGCTCGTCAAGCTCGGCAATGGGGCGGCGGCAACGCCACGGGCGTGAAAGCTGCCGCGGGAAGTGAGCATGAGTGATCTGCTGTCCAAGATCCTGTCGCCCCGAAGGCAGACACAAGGGGTCGCCGCGCTCCTGGTTCTCGCGTTCACCGCCTGCGCCGGCCACACGACGCCACGCTCGTCCAGCGTGGCGGGGTTGGGGACGGAGGGGCTGACGTTCGAGGCGGGGGACTCGGTCAACTCGTCGCTCGGCGACTACCTGGCCGGCAACTTCGCGTTGGAGAGCGGCCAGTTGACCGAGGCGGCCGACTATTTCGAGCGGGCGCTGGTCAAGGACCCCGAGAACCCCGACCTTCAGCGTCAGCTGTTCCTGTTGATGCTGGCGAGCGGCCAATACGACGACGCTCTCGACCGGGCCGTGCCGCTGGCCTCGGACGATGCGGCGGTCGCGGAGGCGCAACTGCTGCTTTCCCTTGCCGACGTCCGCGCCGGCGAGCTCGACAGCGCGCACCGGCGGCTCGAGGCCCTGGGCGACGAGGGAATCGCCGGCCTGACCATGCCGTTCATCGATGCCTGGGTGCTGCTGGCGCGCGGGCATGGCAACGACCTCGACGACGCTCTCGCGCGCCTCGACCAGGGCGAGGCGCTCGGCCCCCTGAACGGCTACCACCGGGCGATGATGCTCGATCTGGGAGGGCGTCTGGACGAGGCATTGGCGGCGTTGAACGAGGCCATGCCCGATTCCAGCCCGGCGCCGCTGCGGATGCTCCAGGCCTACGCCAGCATGCTGGCCCGCAAGGATCAGCGCCAGACGGCGATCGAGGCGGTCAGGCAGCAGCTCGCCGCCCGCGGCGAGCAGCCGGTCCTGGTCGATCTGGTCGCGCCGCTCGAGGCTGGAGCGACGCCGGCGCCGCCGTTCGACGATGCCGTGGGCGGCATCGCGGACGCGCTCTTGGGCATCGCCGAGGCGCTCTACCAGGAGCGCGGCAACCGAATGGCGGTGGTCTACGCTCGTCTCGCCATCTTCGCGCGGCGCGATCTCGCCGAGGCGTCGGTTCTGATCGGCGACATGATGGCGGAGCAGGGCAACCTGGAAGCCGCCATCGAGGCCTACGACGCGGTCGCGCCGGACTCGCCCTTGTTCTATCTGGCCGAGCTGCGCCAGGCGCGCGCCCTGCACGATCTGGAGCATGGCGAGCAGGCGTTCGCGCTTCTGGAGGAGCTCGCCGCCAGGGCGCCCGAGCGGATCGACGCTTTGGTGCAGTTGGGCGATCTGCGGCGCCACGACGAGAGGTACGACGAGGCCGAGGACGCTTATAGCAGGGCGATCGCGCGGATCGATCAGCCGCGGCCCGAGCACTGGACGCTGTTCTACGCCCGCGGCATCGCGTACGAGCGGACCAAGCGCTGGCCGGAGGCCGAGGCCGACTTCCTGAAGGCGCTGGAGATCGAGCCCGAGCAGCCGTTCGTCCTCAACTATCTCGGCTACAGCTGGGTCGACATGGGGATGCATCTCGATCGGGCCAAGGGGATGTTGAACCGCGCCGTCGAGCTGCGACCGGAGGACGGCTACATCGTGGACAGCCTCGGCTGGGTGCATTTCCGGCTCGGCGAGTACGAGAAGGCGGTGGCGTCGCTCGAGCGCGCGGTCGAGCTCGAGCCCGGCGACCCGGTGATCAACGATCACCTGGGCGACGCCTACTGGCGGGTCGGGCGCCAGCGCGAGGCCCGTTACCAGTGGCAACGGGTCCTGACCCTCGACCCCGAACAGGACGTGATCGCCGACGTCGAGCAGAAGCTGCGCTCCGGCCTGCCCAAGCCTGACGCGCACTCGAGTCGGACGTAGAAGCCCCTCGGGGTCGGTCCCTGGGTGCGCCGTCGCTGCCGCCCGGCCCCCACGTTACCGCCCCGACGAGGCCACCTGAGAAGGCGCCGATGCGACCACTCGAAGAGCAGGCGCCGGCCAAGCTCAATCTCCATCTGCGGATCACCGCTCGCCGGCCGGACGGCTACCACGAGCTCGACAGCTGGGTGGTGTTCACCGAGTGGGCCGATCGACTGACCATCGCCGCCGATGACCGGCTCACCCTCGAGCTCGCCGGCCCGTTCGCGGCGGCGCTGGCGGATCAGTCGGACAACCTCGTGATCCGGGCGGCGCGGCGGCTCGCGGCGCATGCCGGGCGGCCGCCGAACGTCCGGCTGATCCTCGACAAGCGCATCCCGGTGGCGGCGGGTCTGGGCGGCGGCTCTGCCGACGCCGCGGCGACCCTGCGCGGGCTCACCCGCCTGTGGGACCTGCGCATGGGCGTCTCGGAGCTGCTGGCGCTCGCGCTCGAGCTCGGCGCCGACGTGCCGGTCTGCGTGCTGGGGCGCTCGGCGCGCATGCGCGGCATCGGCGAGCGGCTCGAGCCGATCGAGATCCCCGCGCTCGACCTGGTCCTGGCCGACCCGCGCCGGGCGGTTGCGACCGCGCGCGCATTCGCCGGCCTCGGGCCGATCGGATCGGTGCCCGCAGCCGAAG
>JBOHKK010000386.1:0-5429 GCA_050729115.1 Geminicoccaceae bacterium
GGCTCAGCCTGCCGCGGCGTTGCGTCCGGCATCGGTGCCCTCGCCCGGGCGCGCTTCGGGCTCGCCGAGCCCGCCATGGCCGTTCAGGCGCAGGAGGTTGCCTTTGACGATGCGCAGCGCGTCCAGCAGCTGCGCCCGCTCGACCTCGTCGAGGCCATCCAGCGCCGTGGCGCGCAGGTCGGCCGCCAGACGGCGCAGCGTGCGCATCAGGCCCTGGACGTTGCCGGTCAGGTAGACCCGCTTGGCGCGCCGGTCGCTGCGATCGCCGCGCCGCTCCAGCCAGCCCTTGTCCTCGAGCCGGTCGAGCAGCCGGCCCAGGGTCGGTTTCTCGATGTCGAGCAGGTCGGCGAGCTCGGACTGGGTGATCCCCTGGTTGAAGTACAGATTATTGAGGACCCACCACTGCGAGCGGGTCAGGCCAAGCTCGCGGGTGCGGCGGTCGTAGGCGACGCGCATCAGCCGGGCGACGTCGTGCACCAGAAAACCGAAATTTTGATCGGGACGCGGATCCTGCATCCGCGCACAATAGTTGCCTAGCTTATTTTTGCCAAGCACAACGTAAGCTGCGCCACGGCGGGGTGAAGCCGCGATAGGCATGCTATCCGGATCGCATCGAGATCGCTGGCCGACGCTATTGTTTGCGAGCCGCTAACGTGCGAGCCGCCGATCCAAAACCGCAGGCCGTTCAGACGACACCTGGACATGGCCGGTATCCGGGTGGTTTTGATTGATCAGCACGTTCGGCTCGAACGGCGACAGGGCCGACGGCACCACCAGCACGGCCGCAGCGCCCTCGTCATACCAAGCGTCACCAAACCGCCGACTGATCCCATAGTCGGGTCGGTCCCACGCCGGCAGCGCTTCGGAATCGAGTACGGCCCTGCTGACCTGTTCCGGGATGGTGGCCACGACGTAGCGCATGTCGGGCGGCAGCCGGGCAGCGTTCCAGTGGACCAGATTTTCCAGCAATGCGAGCGAATAGGCGGATGCGGTATGGATGACGCGGCGCCCGGGCGTGCACCAGCGGCTGCCCCAGCGGTGCGCGCCGCCGCCGTCGAAAATTGGGTAGACCGCGCTGGCGATGCGAAATACTTGAAAGCTCCCCTCAAATCGGGAGGCCATGGAGCCCGCGCTCGATCACCTCTTCGACCTGCCGCGCCCCGATCTCGGTCATGGCGGCATCGAGCGGGGTCCGGCCGTGTAATTCGGGATGGGGTATGTTCATGAACCGCCGGGCCGCCTCTTCGTCGCGCCATGCCGCTTCGACCATCGCGAACACGCGCGCCAACCTTTCAGTCTTCTGGCTGTGGACCACGCTCAGTTGGTCATGCCGCTGATAGGTCGCCTTGGGCACGATCCGATACTTCAGCCGGGTGCTGTCCGGCGGCTTCGCCACGCGCTCGGTCAGGGCATCGACCGTCGCTCTGGGCAGCCCGGCGGCAACTGCCCGATCCAGGTCTGACCATGATGTGATGCGGCGGCCCAGGACGCGACGCCCGCCCATGATCTCGGCAATCCTGCTGGCCGGCACCATGCTACGCTCCTCGGCTCAGTTGAGCCCGAATGTAGTCTCACTCGAGGCGGGTGGCAAGTCCCCGGTCGGGCTGGCATCCAGCTCTCCGTTCGACGAGCGCCCGGGTCACTGTCGCCATGCGCTCTGATCCACCGGCAGATCGCCGAGTGGATCATGCGCCAGCACGCGCCGGTCCGGCGCATCGTTCCAGCGCCCAAGCGTGCACCAAACAAGCTTCTGCCATCCCCGCTGCCGACCAGGCCCGGGCATATACTCGACGAAGAAGAGCCCGGGCGGGGCCCGGGCTCGCAAAGCGGAACGAGATATGGCCGTAGGGGCCGCCGCGCCTGAGCGTCAGACCTCGCCGCGCCGCATCTGCTCGGCGATGTACTCGGCCTGGCGGATCGCCAGCGCGACGATGGTGAGCGTCGGGTTCTCGGCCGCGCCGGTGGTGAACTGGCTGCCGTCCGAGATGAACAGGTTCGGCGCGTCATGGGTCTGGCCGTAGCGGTTGCACACGCCATCGCGCGCGTTCTCGCTCATCCGGCAGGTGCCCATGTTGTGGGTGCTGGAGAACGGCCCGCGCTCGTACACCCTGGTCGCGCCGGCCGCCCGATACACGTCGCCGCCCGCCTTGAAGGCGTGATTGCGCATGGCGACGTCGTTGGCGTGGTCCCGGAAGTGCACGATCGGGATCGGCAGGCCGTACTGGTCCTTCTCGCTCGGGTGCAGGCTCACGCCGTTGCTCGCCTGCGGCATGTCCTCGCCGACGATCCACATGCACGCGGTGTTGCGATACTGCTCGATGTCCTCCGCATACTCGCGCCCCCAACCGCCCGGCTTCATGTTGGCGGCAACGCCGGCGAGGCCGAAGCCCGGCAAGGTCTCGAGCTCGTAGCCGCCCACGAAGCCGCGCGCCGGATCGAAGCGCGACTCGTCCATGATGATCCCGGCCATCTGGGTGCCGCGGTCGAGGTGGACCGGACCTGGCATGATGCCGTAGACCGCGCCGGTCATGTGGCGCATGAAGTTGCGGCCGACCTGGCCCGACGAGTTGGCGAGGCCGTCCGGGAACTTGCTTGACGCCGAGTTCAGGAGAAGGCGCGGGCTCTCGACCGAGTTGCCGGCGACGCACACCGCCCGCGCCTTCTGGAGCTGCTGATTGCCGCCGCTGTCGGCGTACAGCACGCCGGTGACCTTGCCCACGGCATCGTGCTGAATCTGCAGCGCCATGGACTCGGGCCGGAGCTCGAAATGGTCGGTCGCCTCGGCCTTCGGAACTTCGGTGTACAGGGTCGACCACTTGGCGCCGATCGCGCAGCCGGCCATGCAGAAGCCGAGCTGCTGGCAGGCCGGGCGACCGTCGCGCTCGATCGAGTTGATCCCCATGTTGCCGGTGTGGACCTTCTTGTAGCCGAGCACCTTGGCGCCGTAGGCGAGCACCTTGTAGTTGTTGTTGCCCGGCAGGCGCGGCCGGTCGCCGGTGCCGGCGACGCCGATCTTGTCCTCGGCCCGGTCGTAGTAGCGCGCCATCTCCGCGCCGTCGATCGGCCAGTCGAGCAGGTTGGCGCCGACCAGATCGCCATAGGTGGTGCGCGCCTGCCATTCGTGATCCTGGAAGCGCAGCGACGCGCCGGCCCAGTGCACCGTGGTACCGCCGACCGTCTTGCACACCCAAAGCGGCAGGCTCGGATCGAGATCGCCCGTGCCGATCCGCGGGTCGAGCCAGGTGAGCCGGCCGAACATCACGCCGAAGTCGTTGACGATGTCGGCAAGCGCGAGCCTGGGGCCGGCCTCGAGACACACGACGTCGATGCCCTTTTGGGCCAGCTCGTTGCCGAGCGTGCCGCCGCCCGCCCCCGAGCCGATGACCACGACCACCGAGTCGTCGTTGAGATCGAATACCGCAGCCATGATTGCGCCCTCCCCTATGCGTTGTCCGGCACCGCCGGCAGCCAGCCGAGGTCGTCGAAGCCCCGGTCGATGTAGCCCCCGTACTCGACCGAAGAGCCCTCGAAGCCGAAGCTGCGGGCGACGGTGTCGTTGCCGTACAGCGCCCCCAGCGTCGCGCCGCGGACGGTGCCGAAAAATGGCGTCCCCTCGAGGCTCTCGATCACCTTCAGCTGGTTGCCTGGGGACAGCTTGATGAAGGGCATGCCGGTGGCGTCATCGAGCCTGGCGACGCCCAGGGCCAGCTGCGCCGCCAGTTCGGGATCGGCCGCGGCCTGCTCGTCGAGCGCCTCGATCGCGGCGAGGTAGTACTGGTCGCCGAGCTGGTCGTGAGGGAACAGGTGCCGGGCCATGGCCGTGAGGGTCGCCGCCTGACTCGCCGAGATGATGCGCGTGGCCGCAAGCGCGCCACTCGGCGCCAGGGTCGCCGCGCCGCCGCCGGCGGCCGCGAGCGCCACACCAGCCGCCAGATGACTGGACGTCTCCAGGAACCGGCGGCGATTCATCGCAAGGCTGCGCATGCCTGACCTCCCCTGTTTGGTTCGTTGGTGGCCCGCTTCAGGGCGGGGCCGGATTTTGGCACCGTGCGGGGAGGTTGCGCAATTCAAAAGCGTGCGCGCGACCGCCCGATCCGCGCGCTCCGGATCAAGGACGAGCGCGGCGGCCGAACCGGATCGCTACTGGTAGCGGCCGCGGCGCTGGAGGACCTCGATCTTGTAGCCGTCGGGGTCCTGGACGAAAAAGAACCGCGCCATCAGCGCGCCGTCGCGGTGGAACTCCTTGATCTCGGCGGGCTGCAGTCCGAGTTCCGCGAACCGCCGGTGCTCGGCGTCGAGGTCGCCCACCGCGAAGGCGACGTGGCCGTAGCCGTCGCCGTGCCGGTAGGGCTCGCTCCGCCCCTTGTTGACCGTGAGCTCGACCTCGAAATCGTTCTCCGGATTGCGCAGGTAGACCAGGGTGAAGTCGTCGAAGTCGAAGCGGTCGGCGACCTTCAGCCCGAACGCCCGGTCGTAGAAATCGACCGAATGCTGCTCCGCCCGCACCCGCACCATCATGTGGATCGCCTTAGCCATCTCGCCCTCCGTCCCATGTTCCTCGCGTCCATGCCGTCGCGTCGCCGCAGACGTGCGCTCGCTCCAGGAAATAGCGGCTCGGGCCGTGGCGATCCAGCCATCCACACGCGTCTTGGTGCCGGAGCCTGCCCGGCAAGCATGACCGGCTCGCCGCACGGCCCGGGCCATCGTGCCCGGCCTCGAACCACAACTGCATGCCGTTCCGGTCGGCGGGGCGCCCTCCGGAATTCCCGTCTTCGTCTCAGCCGCCACCTGACGTCACTGTGCGCAGGAATCGGGCAGCAAAGCCCCGCCCCGCGCCGAATGCTTGATTCAAGCGGTTCCGATGCTCATCCTCACAATCCGGAGGTCGCAGATGAGCACGATGCTGGTCGAGGTCTACGATGCGCTGAAGGAGGCCGGCGCCTCGGAGGCGAAGGCGCGCGCGGCGGCCGAGAGCCTGATGATCGGGAGCGACCGCCTCGAGCGCATCGAGGAGCAGACCGGCAGGCTTCCCAAGATGCAGGATCAGATCGACCACACCCGCGCGGACATCGCCCGACTCGACAAGGAACTCGCGGTCGTCAGGGCTCAGATCGACCTGCTGAAGTGGATGAACGGCATCGTCATCGCCGGCGTCCTGGCCCTGATCATCAAGACCTTCTTTGCCTGACGCGCAACGGCCGATCGCTCCCGCCGCCGCGGCGTGCGATGCCCCAGCGCTTCGGCCGGTCCGGCGAGCCATGCGACCACCACGTCGTCGGACTTGGCCGGGCAGAACGGCCGTGCTGCGGAAATGCCGAGACCGCCCCTTGAGCGAGGCATGGTCGCGCAAGGGGCGGCTAGCGCATTTTTCGATCAGCTCGCACCGGCCCGCTCCCCCTCCCAACCACCCACCGATGGTACCCTTGGGG
>JBOHKK010000387.1:0-5423 GCA_050729115.1 Geminicoccaceae bacterium
CCCCAGCACGGGCTCGGTCGGTCGGCCGAACGCCCCAGCACGGGGTTGGCTGAGCGGCCGCACACCCCAGCGCGCAGGGTTGGCTGGGCGGCCGCGCACCTCAAGAGAAGAAAGTCGCCGGGCGAACGAACTTTATGCGCCGGGTATCACCCGAGCCGAAGCCGAGGCCCGTCTTCGTTCAGACCGCGCCGATCCGCCCGGAGGGCGCTCAGGCCATGGGATCCGTCTTGCTGTACGGCAGGCTTTCCCAGCGCTTGCCGGCGGCGACGATGCAGCTCATCCCGGTCGGCGTGGTGCTGACCACCGTCCACGTGCCCTTCTGCTCGGAGGCATAGACCTGGAGCAGGTTGCCGTTGGATTGCAAGCCGAACGCCACCGGCGCCTCGTCGTACTTGCTGCTGAGCTGCTTGGCGATCTCGGTGGCGTTGTGGCACGGCATGCGGGCATTGCTTGGCGCCATCTGGGCGCCGAGCGAACCGGCAAAGCCGCTGCATGCGATCACCACGCCGGTTGCGAACAGGACCAGACGACGCATGGCAGGCTCCTCATCGGTGGCCGCGGCCACCATTGGCCGCCGCTGGTCATTTGGCCATGGCATAGGTTACCATAAGGTTAACAACTCCAATAATATTATACCGCTGGTGTATACCGCGCCATCCGCTATGCCCGTCCCCGACGACCCGTCGCCCGGCATGGGGCGAGCCACGAAAAGCAGGGAACCGGAGTAGTTCAGGCGAGCGGTCCGGTGACCGGGTTGGGGAGCGACTCCCAGTGCTCGCCGACCGCCACGATGCAGCTCCAGCCATCCGGGCGGGTCACCACGATCGTCCAGCTGGTGCCGTCATTGGACACGAACACCTCGACCAGGTGTCCGTCGGCCTGCAGGCCCAGGGCGTTTGGCCGTTCGGCAAACTTGTGATCCAGCATCGCCGCAAGATCGGAATGGCTGTGGCAGCCCGGCGTGACCGCGGCGCTCCCTGGCGGGGCCTGTGCCAATGTCGGCCCCGCCAGGGTCAGCGCGCCGACCAGCATCAGAGGCGGCAGGTGCGACAGACCACGCATCACGGAAGCTCCTTCCTCTCTCCAAGATTTTGAGCCGCCGGCACGCCTCGACAGAAGCCTTGGGCGGCCCACACCGCGGTGCGGGCAACGGCGACCATTGCCCCGAACAACGAAGATCGACCGCTCTGCGTTCCCTCGGGTCTGAGGGTCGCGGCGGGCCGGCGCGCAGCGCGCCGGCCCGGTCAGGTCGGGCCGAGGCGACCGATGCCCGGCAGCTTGACCGCGAAGTCCAGCGGGTCGACGCCGAAGGTCAGGCCGAGCAGGTTGATCTCCAGGCCCTCCTCCCGGGCGACGGACAGGCCGAGCAGGCCGAGCAGCGACAGCTGATAGCCGGTGCCGCTCGGGGTGCGCGCGAACAGGCTGCCGTTGTTCAGGTAGTCCTTGCCGATCGCGGTCGGCGGCAGCTCGAGACCGAGCTCGGGGACGGTGCGGCCGATGTGGGCGACGAACGTGTTGGAGTTGGGGCCGGGCCAGGTCCGATACGCGTCGGGATAGGGATAGCTCGTGATCGCCGCCTCGATCCGGTCGATCAGCGCCTCGACCTCGGGGCCGCGCCGGTCGAGCAGGAGCTCCGGACGGTTGCCGGCCCAGCGACCGTCGATCGCGCGCATGTTCCTGCGTACCGCGGGCGCGCCGCGGCGCACGCCCCAGCCGACCACCTCATAGCGCTCGAAGGCCGGGGCGCCCGCGCGCTTGAACACGATCCAGCTGTGCACCGCGAACACGCCCTTCCAGCCCCACGCGCGCGCCGCATAGACCTGGACCACCGGCTCGGGAGTGGTAGCCGCCGAGGGTGCCAGCCCGGCGCTGTCCCAGCGCGCCTCGCTCCAGTGCTGAAACGAGCCGCCATACACCAAGCCTGCCGTCCACAAGTGCGGCAGGATGAACAGAACCAGGATCAGGACGAGCCAGAACATCGGCCGCAACCTCATGGCACCTCCAGCGTCGATACTTACCGGGGCGCACCGCGCTGGAGCGGCGCGCGTCTCCATGCGTAGGGATCTGGTCCATGAACGCAAGGGCACGGTTCAGGGACTGGCGACCAGACCCAGGCGCTCGTGCCACCCGGCGAGGCTTTCGCCCGGGTATTCGGCGAACTGCTGATCCTTCGGCCCGATCGCCGGCGCGACCCAGGACGCCTTGGAGCCGACCATCAGGTGGGTGCGTTCGGGCGGGGTCGGCAGCGGCGTGTCGATCGCCGAGGCGAGCGGATGCACCAGCTCGGGCCAGCGTGGATCCCACAGCCACAGATGGCTGCCGCAAAGCCCGCAGAAGTGGCGCTCGGCCGGGCTCTCGTACGCTTCCGCCTGGTCCGGCTCGCGGATCTTGGCATGATACACGCGGACGTGCGCGCGCCCTTCGACCGCGAGCGTGGCGTGGTCGCCGCCGAGATTGATCGCGTACCCGCCGCCGCCCGCGGTCTTGCGGCAGACCCCGCAGTAGCAGAGGTTGAACGGATAGGGATGGCGCGAGCGCACGCGAAAGCGCACCGCGCCGCAGTGACAGGAGCCCTCCAACAGCATGGGATCGCCTCCGCGCTGGTTCGATGCCAATCTTCGCAGGGCCCGGACCGCCAACCAAGCCCAGATCGCCCGGCGCCCGGCTCAGGCGCAAGCGCGCGCGGCGGCCTGCCGCCTGCGGGCGAGGCGGTCGAGGACGATCCGATCCGCGATCTCGAGCGGCGTCTGGCCGACGCCCGCCGCGCGCACGAGCACCTCGCCGGTGATGTCGCGCAGCCGCGCGACCGCCGCCAGCACCGCGCCCGGCGCATCGTCGCCGATGCGCTCCTGGTGGAAATCGATCACGCCGCCCGCATTGGCGATGTAGTCGGGCACGAACAGGATGCCGCGCCGGGCCAACGCGGCGGCGTGATGCGCTTGTGCGAGCTGGTTGTTGGCGCCGCCGCAGACGATCCTTGCGCCAAGCAGCGGTATGGTGCGGTCGTTCAGGACCGCGCCCAGGGCGCAGGGCGCGAATACGTCCACGGGCTGGCCGTAGATCGCATCGGGAGCCGCCGGCCGGGCTCCGAACGCGCGCTCGGCCTGGGCGACGCGTGCGGCGTTGAGATCGCTGACGACGAGCGCCGCGCCGGCCTCGTGCAGGTAGCCGCAAAGCGGCATGCCGACGTTGCCGAGGCCCTGAACCGCGACCCGCAGGCCTTCGAGATCAGACCGTCCGAGCGCGTGCCCGGCCGCGGCGCTGAGCGCCTGGAACACGCCGTAGGCGGTGACCGCAAGCGGCTGGCCGGCGGCCATGGTCGCGGCCGCGGTGTGCTCGGTCGCCGCGCGCATGATCCGCAGATCGCCGAGGGTGGTGCCGAGGTCGTCGGCGATGACGTAGCGGCCGCCGAGACCTTCGACGACCCGGCCCATCGCCAGCAGCAGCGCCGGTGTCTTCGCCTGCTTCGGATCGCCCAGGATCACCGATTTGCCGCCGCCATAGGGCAGATCGCAGATCGCCGCCTTGCAGGTCATGCCGCGCGACAGGCGAAGCGCGTCGGTCAGGGCCTCGTCGTCGTCTCGGTACGGCCACATCCGGCAGCCGCCGAAGGCGGGCCCGGAGACCGTGGAATGCACGGCCACGATCGCCCGCAGCCCGGAGCTCACATCGCGCGCGAACACCACCTGCTCGTGGTCGTCGAAGTCGGGGTGGCAAAACATGTCGGCTCTCTCATCCGCAGCATGCGCGCCGAAATCTCATCACCGTCAAGTCAAGATTTGGTTGCAGGACGACCGCAGCCGGCCGCGCGGTCCGACGGGGCCAAGGTAGGCTGGGCGGGAAGGAGCGGGGGCTCGACGGCCGCCGGCGATCCGGCTACGGATCAGCCTCGCTCGAGGTGGGGAAGGGATGAGCTGTGGGCTTCATCTGGACGTTGATCATCGGTCTGCTGGCCGGCATCGTCGCCAAGTTCCTGATGCCGGGGCGCGACCCCGGCGGCTTCATCATCACCATGTTGCTGGGCGTGGCGGGCGCCTTCCTCGCGACCTGGCTCGGCCAAGCCGTGGGCTGGTACCAGGCCGGTGAAGGCGCCGGCTTCATCGGTGCGGTGGTTGGCGCCGTCATCCTGCTGATCGTGTATCGGCTGGTGAAGCGCTCCTGATCGTGTGTCGGCTGGTGAAGCGCTCCTGATCGTGTGTCGGCTGGTGAAGCGGCGAAGCGCCTGAGCCGTCGGGGAGGCGCCTTGGGGCGGCGGCCGTGGGCGCCGCGGCTGGTCGGGTCTGCCTTAACCATTCGTTAACCCGGGCGGGCTAAGCAACGCACGCGTTTGGCGTGTCCGGAACGCTCCTACGCGTTCGACCGACTGGGGAATCGCGACATGGATGGGATTCGGCAGCTGCGCCGGGGTGTGGCGCTTTTGCTCGCGGTGGTGATGTTGGCGGTCTCGATGCCGCTCGGCGCCGCACGCGCGGCTCTGGTGACCACCGACCAGGTCATCGCCGAGAGCGCCGGCGCGACCGACCGGGAGCGGGTGCTGGCATTTCTCGGCCGCGCGGACGTGCGCGCGCAGATCGTGGCGCTCGGGGTCGACCCGGCCGAGGCGGCGGCGCGGGTCGCCGCCCTGTCCGATGCGCAGGTGCGGGAGATCGCCGGCCAGCTGGATCAACTGCCGGCCGGGCAGAGCGCGATCGCGGCGGTGGTCGGCGCGGTGCTGATCATATTTCTGGTCTTGCTGGTCACCGACCTGCTCGGCCTGACCAACATCTTCCCGTTCGTCCGCCGCTAGCGGGGCGGCGGGTCGCCGGCGATGCCAGGCCGGCTGCGGCTGCTCGGCGTCGTCGCTGCGCTGTGCAGCCTTGCTGCCTGCGCGACGCCGGAAGTTGCCGCGTTGCGCGCCGACGGCGGCGGCCTGCCGCCGCGGGCCGAGATCGCCGGCGTGCCGTTTCATCCGCAGCGGGAGCAGTATTGCGGTCCGGCGGCGCTCGCCACGGTCCTGGGCTGGTCCGGGCTGCCGGCCAGCCAGGACGCGATCGCAGCCGCGGTCTACACGCCGGGCCGCGAAGGCACGCTCGGCCACGATCTGGTCGGCGCCGCGCGCCGCCATGGCCGTCTCGCGGTGCCGGTCGCGGACCTGCCCGCCCTGCTCCGCGAGGTGGCCGCGGGACAACCGGTTCTGGTGCTGCAGAACCTCGGTCTCGGCTGGTACCCGCAGTGGCACTACGCGGTCGTCGTAGGCTACGACCTTGCCGCGGGCGAGCTGGCGTTGCGCTCCGGCGAGGAGCGGCGCCGCGTCGTGTCCCTCGACACCTTCGCTCGGACCTGGGCCCGGGGCGATCGGTGGGCGATCGTGGTCCTGCCGCCGGATGCGCTGCCGGCGAGCGCCGCACAAGAGGCCGTGACCCGCGCCGCGGCAGGGCTCGAGC
>JBOHKK010000388.1:0-5404 GCA_050729115.1 Geminicoccaceae bacterium
ATGGTACCCTTGGGGTGGTTGGGAGGGGGAGCGGGCTGGTGCGAGCTGATCGAAAAATGCGCTAGGGGCCGGTGCGCAGACCCTGGTCCGATGGTCAACGGCCGTCGCCCGAGCGCGCGCGGCGGAGGTTGCCGCCGGCCGCCTCGAGGCGGGCTTTGGCTTGGTCGAGCTCCAGGCCGTCGGCGAGCAGCACGGCGAGCTTGAGGTTGCCGCCGGCCTGCGCCCAGAGCGTCTCCGCCTCGGCGACGGTGCAGCCGGTGAGCGCCTGCACGATGCCTTTGGCGCGCGCCACCAGCTTGGCGTTGCTGGGGACCACCTCGACCATGTAGCCCCGATAGACCCGGCCCAGCGCCATCATGATCTGGGTCGAGAGCAGATTGAGCGCGATCTTCTGCGCGGTGCCCGCGGTCATCCGGGTCGAGCCGGCGAGGAACTCGGGGCCGGTGGCCAACAGGACTGGGATCTCTGCTTTCTCCAAGAGTGGCGTGCGCGGGTTGTTGGCGAGGCCGATCGTGAGCGCCCCGGCCGCGCCCGCCCGGCGCTGTGCCGTGCAGGTGAACGTGGTCCGGCCCGAGGCGGCGAGCGCGACGACCACGTCGCCATTCCCGAGCGCCAGGCCCTCGACCGCCGCCACGGCCGCCGCGGCGTCGTCCTCCGCGCCCTCGATCGACCGCACGAGCGCCGGCTCCCCGCCCGCGATCAGGTAGCAGAGCCGCGCGCGCGGCCAGCCGAAGGTCGGATGCAGCTCGACCCCGTCCTGGACCGCGAGGCGCCCCGAAGCGCCGGCGCCGGCGTAAACGAGGCGACCACCCCGCTCCAGACGCGCCGCCGCCGCTTCGGCCGCGCGGGCGAGCGAGGGCAGGGCGGTCCTGACCGCGACGAATGCCGCCATCTGGCTCTCGAACATCGCGGCCAGCGACTGCGCCGCCGGCCAAGTGTCGGCATCGCGATAGCGCTCGAGCCGGTCCTCGGTATCCATGGCAACTCCAGCCAGCGGCGGGCATAGATACCAGCATGGACGCCACGGACGCTACGACCTCGTGCGGCTGCTCGAGCTGGCTTTCCTGTGGTGCTTGCTTCCCTAGCTGCCGCTTTGTCAGGTGCCGAGCCAGCGCTGGAGCAGCGTTTCGACGGCGTGGCGTTCGCGGCGGTGGAGCGTGCCAACACGCCGGATTTGAGGGCCCCATTCGAACGTCGCAAGACGCGCCGCGCGGATCACGCAGGGCGGCGGCAACCCGGCTGCGCCAAGGTCGGCGATCTCGACATCGTCCGGGCGCAGGTCTTCCATATGGCGGGCCGTCGTGATCATCGCGCCGAAGCAGGCGCGGTGGGCACGGTGGAACGCCTCGGTCGAGACGACCAGGGCCGGGCGGCGCTTGGTCGCGTGACCTTCGACGAACGGGAACGGCACCGAGATGATGTCCCAGCGCCTAAAGGTCACGGAACGCCTCGTCGTCCTCCGGAGTGTGCCAATCGCGCATCGCGTGCGCCTGGACCAGTCGGAACACCAGATCGTCGGACAGACGCGGTTCGGCCTTGCGCAGCGTCACCGTGCTCCCCTGGACCCGAAACTCTACCTGGTCGCCGGCCTCGAGGCCGAGCGCGCGCCGCACCTCCACCGGAATCGTGGTCTGATGCTTGGTCGTCAGGCGGGCACGGTGGGCATGCTGGCTTGCTTAGGGTACGAAGGTATTACGTAATACCCACGTGCTCCAGACGCTCGGTGATGTCAAGCGCGGACAGGCTTTCGAAGAAGCCCAGCAGCCGAGCCCGTGCTGGGCTCTGCAAGGAGAATCATACGACGCCGGCCAGCAAGACGGACCGGATCCTCGGTCGCGGCCGTAGCGCTCGCCATGGCACCACCCGGCGCGCGGGCGCCGTCCGAGGGGCGCCAGGCGGAGCGATGGCGCTCCCGCTATTGCGGGCAGATGGCCCCTGGGTCCGCAGGAGTGGCGCGATGGCGGCGAACGGCCGCGAGCTGGCGCCGCACCTCGGCCGGCTCCAGGTGATCGGCCTGCATGATCAGCTGGACCACCGGGTCGCTCAGCATCTCCTCGAGCGGCGGTTCCGTGCCGGCGCGCGCGTAGGCGCTCTCCGGAACCTCGGGAGCCTCGGGCATCGCCGGCTGCAATCTCATCCAGCCCGCCGGAATGAACCGGGTCGCATCAAAGCTTCCTCCGCGCCAGCCAGCCGCAGGCAGGCGCGCCTGCGCGAACTGGTTGAGGGTCGAGATGATCTCGTGAACAGCCGGCATAACTCCGCCTCCCCTGCAAGGCCGTCGCGCCGGTTGGCACACCTCTCGAGCAAACGTATACCACGGATGAAAATTCCAGCCAATATTTACTTCAGGTAGAGCAGGGCTCATCGCGGGCCTGCGCTGATGCGCAATCGCGGGCCAACGAGGGCTTCTCGGCAGCATCGGCTTCAGTCAACCTGTGGTTGGCTCGTTCCGCCGGAATAACAGGCGCGGCCGGCGGTTGCCCGCGATCAGGGGCGGTGTCATGCTGGCGGCAGCGCGCGGTCGCGCACGATGCGACCGGCGCATCGAGCAGATCCCGAGCGAGGAGCCGGCCGGTGACGTCGTTGATGCTCGAGGAAACGCGCGAGGCGCCGGCACGGGTCGCCGAGATGCTGGCTCGGGACGAAGACAGCTACGGCGAGCTGGCGGATGCGCTGGTGGCGCAGGCGCCGTGCTTTGCCGCGACCATCGCGCGCGGCAGCTCCGATCACGCCGCGACCTATGGGGCGAGCCTGCTCGGCATCGCCGCGGGTCTGGCGACCGCCTCGATCCCGCCCTCGCTGGTCACGCGCTACGGCGCCGAGCTCGATCTGAGGCGCGCCCTCGTGCTCGCGATCTCGCAGTCCGGCGCCAGTCCCGACATCGTCGCGACGGTGCGCGCGGCGAGCGCATGCGGCGCCTGCACGGTAGCGATCGTCAATGCCGAGAATGCGCCGCTCGCGGGCGTCGCGCGCCACGTGCTGCCACAGCGGGCGGGGCCGGAGCGGAGCGTCGCGGCGACCAAGAGCTTCATCTGCTCGCTCGTGGGCATCGCGCGCCTGATCGCCCGCTGGCGCTCCGATGGTGCGCTCGCCGCGGCCCTGGAGCGCCTGCCAGAGCGGCTCGAGGCGGCGCTCGGGTGCGACTGGTCGGGCGCGCTCGAGCTGCTGGCGCAAGCAAGCAGCCTCTACGTCGTCGGTCGCGGCCTCGGCCTCGGCATCGTCCACGAATGGGCCCTGAAGCTCAAGGAGACCTCGGGCCTGCACGCCGAGGCGTTGTCCGCGGCCGAAGTGCAACACGGTCCACGCGCGGTGATCGATCACACCTTTCCGGTCCTGGCTCTTGCGCTCGAGGATCCCGCGGGCCAGGACGCGGCGGCGTTCGCGGTCGAGTTCGCCGGGCGCGGCCACAAGGTGGCGGTGGCGAGCGCGGTTCCGGGCGCGGGGCGTCATCTGCCGCTGCCGCCGCCGCTGCACCCCCTGCTCGACCCGATCGTCGCGGTGCAGGCTTTCTATCCGCTCGCCGCACAGCTTGCCGAGGCGCGTGGTCGCGATCCGGACCGGCCGCGCGGGCTCAGCAAGGTGACGGCGACGATCTGATGCCAGGCTCACAAAGTTCGAAGCTTTGTTCGCCCGGCATCATGCTTCTTCTTGGGGCGCGCGGCTGACCGACCAACCCCGCGCGCGATACTGGCCGCGAACGTCAGGCCCTCGCAGGACCGGTATACCCGGCCTACCGGCGACCTGTCGTTTTGATTGAGTAACTCCGCTCGATTTCCTACACTGGGCGAACCGATGCCGATCGGTCATCATCGGTAAACCACGTCCGTGTAGTGTCGGATCGGACCGTGGCTGCGCTGGGAAAGCGATGGACCGTCTTTTGATCAATGGCGGCGTGCCTCTTTCGGGCCGGATCGACATCAGCGGCGCCAAGAACGCCGCCTTGCCGCTGATGGCCGCCTGCCTTTTGACCGACCAGCCACTCGAGCTGGAGAACGTGCCCGACCTCGCGGACGTGGCGTCGATGTGGCGGCTGATGCAGGTGCTCGGCGTGGAGTCCCGTCATCTCGCCGGCGCGCCCGGGCGCATGGTGCTGCATTGCCCCGAGGTCATGAACACGACCGCGCCCTATGACCTCGTGCGCAAGATGCGCGCCTCGGTGCTGGTCCTCGGGCCGCTGCTCGCCCGCGCCGGCGAGGCCCGGGTGTCGCTGCCCGGCGGCTGCGCCATCGGCACGCGGCCGATCGACCTGCATCTCGAGGGGCTCGAGCGGATGGGTGCTGCCATCGAGCTGGTCGAGGGCTATGCGCACGCGCGCGCCCCTCAGGGGCTCCGGGGCGCCAACATCCGCTTTCCGCAGCCGTCGGTCGGCGCCACCGAGAACCTGATGATGGCGGCGACGCTCGCCAAGGGCGAGACGGTGATCGCCGATGCCGCGCGCGAGCCCGAGATCGTCGATCTGGCAGCCTGCCTCAATGCCATGGGCGCGAAGATCGCGGGCGCCGGCTCGGCGCAGATCCGGATCCGCGGCGTGCCGAGCCTGTCGGGCACGGTCCACCGCATTCTGCCGGACCGGATCGAGGCCGGGACCTATGCGATGGCGGCCGCGATCACCGGCGGCCGGATCGAGCTCAGGCATGGCCGGCTCGAGCTGCTGGGGGCGGGGCGCGAGAAGCTGCTCGAGGCCGGGGTCGAGCTGGCGCCGACCGACGACGGCTTCGTCGCCGGCTGCGCGAACGGCAGCCTGAACGGGGTCGACGTCATGACCCGGCCGTTCCCCGGCTTCGCGACCGACCTCCAGGCCCAGTTCATGACGCTCATGTGCCTGGCGCGCGGCGCGGCGATGATCACCGAGACGATCTTCGAGAACCGCTTCATGCACGTGCCCGAGCTGCTGCGCATGGGCGCCCAGATCACCGTGCACGGCGGCTCCGCTTTGGTGCGCGGGGTCTCGGAGCTGAAGGCGGCCCCGGTCATGGCCACCGACCTGCGCGCTTCGGTGTCGCTGGTGCTCGCCGCGCTCGCGGCCAAGGGCAAGACCGAGCTCAACCGGATCTACCACCTGGATCGCGGCTACCAGCACCTGGAAGAAAAGCTCATCGCGGTCGGCGCCGAGATCGAGCGGGTGCCCTGAGCCCGGCGCGGGGTCGGCTCGGGATCCGCCGCCCCGCACCACGGGCAGGCGAGGGCGCCCGTCGATCGAGCCCGGGCCCTGGACGCGACGACCATCGCACGACAGTCGTAGGTCGGTCCGAGCGCAGCGAGGCCCGACACTTCTGCCGCCGCCGGGTCTCGCCTTCGGCTCGCGCCGACCTACGGCTGGTCGCGCAAGGCGCTAGCGCATTTTTCGATCAGCTCGCACCAGCCCGCTCCCCCTCCCAACCACCCCAAGGGTACCATCGGTGGG
>JBOHKK010000389.1:0-5391 GCA_050729115.1 Geminicoccaceae bacterium
CCCCAAGGGTACCATCGGTGGGTGGTTGGGAGGGGGAGCGGGCCGGGGCCGCGGGTCCACCCAAGGGGAAAATGGGCCAGAGAGCTTGCCCTGCGGCGCCGGATCGGCGCAAACTCGGCCTTCAGCGAACGATGGCTGGAGGAGGTTCATGTTCAAGCGGTCCTTGGTCGTGGGCGTGCTCGCCCTTGCGTTGATTTTGCCGACCATCCCGGCGAGCGCGCAAGGCGATCGACAGGCAGCAGCGGAAGCTTATGCCCGGGTCGTCGATTACCCCCTGTTGATTGAAAAGGCCGCGACCCAGAGAGCCGCCGAGTTGCCGGCCTCGGAGCGAGAGGCGTTCATCGAATTCATTACCGAGGAGGTGGATTTCGAGATGACCCGCTTCTACGCGACCATTGCGATGGTCGACCTCTTCGAGGCAAGCGAGCTGCAGGCGCTGGCGTCCTTCGCCGCGACGCCCGAAGGCCGCTCGGCGCTTGCCAAGCTACCTGCCCTCGGCGCCGTCCTCACCCCGATCGTCGAGCGCCAGATTGAGGATGCCGCGCGCAGTTTCGGGGAGCGCTGACCGAACCTCGAAATGCGCGCTCAAGGGACCCCCCGCCTCTGGCCTTCGACCAAGCAGGCGACCTCCGCGCCGTCATCCGCGCTTGCTCAGGGTACGTATAGGTGGGTGCCGCCCTGCTGATTGGCAGCTGCGGTGAGCATCGCTCTCTGCAGCTTCTCGAATGCCCGCACCTCGATCTGGCGCACGCGCTCGCGCGACACGCCGTAGATCTGGCCCAGATCCGCAAGCGTCATGGATTCGTCTCTGAGCCGGCGCCCCTTCAGAATGTGGCGCTCGCGCTCGTTGAGCGTCTCCAGAGCTTTGGTGAGCAGGTCGCGCCGCCACGCAAGCTCGCTCGCCTCCGCCAGCGTGCTCTCCTGGTCCGGGCCGTCGGCCGCCAGCATGTCCTGCCATTCAGCCTCGCCGTCGGCCCGCATCGGCGCGGACAGGGACTGGTCCGTGGTGGCGAGGCGACGGTTCATTTCGACCACCTCGTCCTCGCTCACCTCGAGTTCCTGGGCAATTCTGGTGACCGCGTCGGGCGGGAGATCGCCCTCGCCGAGCTCGCCGAGCTGGCTCTTCAGCCGACGCAAATTGAAGAACAGCTTCTTCCGTGCAGAGGTCGCGCCGATCCTCACGAGCGAGCCGTTATGCAGGACATGGTTCTGGATCGATGCCCGGATCCACCACATGGCATAGGTGGCGAAACGCAACCCCCGCTCCGGCTCGAATCCGGCAAGCGCCTGCATCAGGCCGACGTTGCCCTCGGCGACGAGGTCGGCAAGCGGCATCTTGTAGCCGCCAAACCCTCGGGCGATCTTGACCACCAGACGCAGGTGGCTGCCGAGCAGCTGCCGAGCAGCCGCCGAATCCTCGGTATCCCGCCAGCCTCGGGCAAGACGCCGCTCTTCGTCCACGTCGAGGATCGCAAACTTGCGGGTCTGCTCGAAATACCATTCAAGATGCGGCTTCATCACTCTGGTGCTTGCGCACCCGACCTCTCTCTGTCGTGATCTCAGGCGTGACTTCCAGGGCGACGAAGCTTGGCACGAAGAGCACCTGGGCGTCCTGCGCAGCTTCGATCGCGGCGATCGCCGAGGCGCGCATGGTCTCACCCTCGGCGAGCGCGACCAGCGCGCAGGTGTCGAGGACCAGCTGCTGCATCAGTCCGCGAGCATCTCCCAGCCCTCCATGGGCTCGGTGAGGTCGCCGTGCGCGACGATCCAGCCCTTCATGAAGCCGTGTCGCGCCGGCGTAACCCGGCGCGGCGGCCGGATGGTGGCGCCCAGCAGCACCGGATCGACACTTGCGGCCTCGGCGAGGCGGTGCACCAGGGGCTCAACCAGCGGCGCGTGGCCGTTCAGGATATTGGAGAGGTGCTTGCGCGAGATGCAACCTCGGCGGCGAGCGCGGTAACGGTAATTCCCCGCGCCCGCATCGCGCGCCGCACGAGTTCGTCGCCCACTGGCAGAAGGATGGGCTTGTCCGCATCGAGTGCGGCGGCGGGCAGAGCAGACATGATGGCTTCCCGTTCGTTACCTGGCAGGTTACATAGCTTGCCGCAGCCGCGAGATCAAGGGACCGCCGGGGCGCCCTGCCGGCCTGTTTGAAATCTGAGGGAGAGGAGCCGGTCCATGACCAGCCCCGCAGCGCTCGTCAACAAGGTCTGGAACTACGCGCACGTGCTGCGCGACGACGGCGTCAGCTATGGCGACTACGTCGAGCAGATCACCTGTCTCCTGTTCCTGAAGATGGACCAGGAGCGCCACGACCATCTGGGCGAGGTTTCCCGGATTCCGGCTGAGTGGCGCTGGGAGAAGCTGAAGGACGAGGAGGGCGATGCTCTGGAGTTGCAGTACCGGCATGCACTGGAGGCGCTGGCGCGCGAGCCGGGCCTGCTCGGCACGATCTTCAGGAAGGCCCAGAACAAGATCCAGGACCCGGCGAAGCTCCGACGCCTCGTGGTGATGATCGACGGCGAGACCTGGATCGGGCTCGATGTCGACGTCAAGGGCGAGATCTACGAGGGGCTGCTGGAGCGGAACGCCCAGGAGGTGAAGAGCGGCGCGGGGCAGTACTTCACGCCGCGGCCGCTGATCCGGGCCATGGTCGAGGTGATCGACCCGGCGCCCGCTCAGAAGATCTGCGACCCGGCCTGCGGCACCGGCGGCTTTCTGCTCGCCGCGTATGAGCACATGAAGGGCAAGGAGCGCGATCGCGAGATGCTGCGGCGGTTGCGCGAGGAGACGTTCACCGGGGTCGACATCGTCGATGGCGTGGTGCGCCTTTGCGCCATGAACCTGTACCTGCACGGCATCGGCGGCGATGAGAGCCCGGTGCGCCAGGGCGATGCGCTGATCTCGGCCGGAACCACGCGCTTCGAGATGGTGCTGACCAATCCGCCGTTCGGCAGGAAGAGCAGCTATACGGTCGTCGGCGAGGACGGCGACATCGAGCGCGAGTCGCAGATCTACGAGCGCGACGACTTCATCGCCACCACCTCGAACAAGCAGCTGAACTTCCTGCAGCACGTGATGTCGATCCTGGCGACCGACGGCCGGGCGGCGGTGGTGCTGCCGGACAACGTGCTGTTCGAGGGCGGGGCGGGCGAGAAGGTCAGGCGGCGGCTGCTGCGCGCGTTCGACTTCCATACGCTCCTTCGCCTGCCGACCGGCATCTTCTATCGCCCGGGGGTCAAGGCGAACGTCCTGTTCTTCGACAAGAAGCCGGCGAGCGAGGAGCCCTGGACCAGGCGCCTTTGGATCTACGATTTCCGCACCAACCAGAGCTTCACCCTGAAGCAGCGGCCGCTGCGGCGTGAGGACCTCGACGACTTCGTCGCCTGCTACCGCCCCGGTGACCGGCAGGCGCGCGAAGAGAGCGAACGGTTCCGTGCCTTCGCTTATGACGAGCTCATCGCGCGGGACAAGGCGAACCTCGACATCTTCTGGCTCAAGGATGCGAGCTTGGAGGACGCCGACGGCCTGCCCGCGCCGGCGGTGCTGGCGGCCGAGATCATCGAGAACCTGGAGGCCGCGCTCGAGCAGTTCCGCACCGTCGCCACGGCGCTCGAGCGCACCGAGTAGGGCAGCTGTGCCCGGATCTCGGCGCGCCGCAAGCGGACATCGGGTGGATTCGGATCAGGCTGGTCAAATCGGCGGAAATAGGGTATAATTCCCAAGCCGAATTTGAACCACGCCGCCCACGCGAGGAACGCCCGGCGACGCCGAACGAACCCGCCCGCGTCGGCAGCCGAACGAACCCGCCCGCGTCGGCAGCCGAACGAACCCGAGCGGCGCAAAAAAGCCAAACGAGCGCGAACCGGGCGGCGCTGGAGGTGGCGTTGATGGCGCGGCTGTTCGCGCCCGGGTGAGGGGCGGCGGCGGGGTGAAGCGTTGGCCCGCTCACTTCTTCCAGTCGCGGAGCACCTCGGCCAGCAGCGCGTCGACCGCCGCGGCGAGCGGCCGGAGATCCCGGGTCGCGATCCTCCAGATGATATCCAGGTTGACACTGTAGTATTCGTGCCGGAGGACGTTGCCGATGCCGGCGACATTGTGCCACGGCACTTCGGGATGGCGCGCCTTCATGTCCGCCGGCAGGCGGCGCGACGCCTCGGAGATGATCTCGATCCGGCGCTCGACCGCATCACGCAGCACGTCGTCCGCCACAAGGTCATCGAGAGCCTTGCCGGCGACGCGGCGCTCGATGATCGCGATCGCCTCCCTGATGTGCTCGAGATACAGCCGTGGCGTTTTCCTCGCCATCAGTAGATCTCGATCCGGTCTTCCTCGATCCATTCCCGCAGCCAGGGTCGCATCTGCGAGCGGAACGCGAAACTGACCGGCCTGCCGAACCGCCGCCCCAACTCCTCGCGCAGGTCGAACAGATCGAACAACCCGAGCTTGGCGGCGGATTCGGTTTCGATGAGCAGATCGATGTCGCTCTTGGGCCCGGCTTCGCCGCGGGCCATCGAGCCGAACAGGCTGAGGCGCGTGATGCCGCGGCCGCGCAGCCGCGGCGCCTCCTCGTGCAGGATGCGCAGCACGCGCTCGCGCTCGGCGAGCACGCTCTTCGCGCGTGCGTGCGACTTTGTCGTCATCGCACCATGAACACCGAATCCGACCTCGCTGTCTCGCCGTGCTCTTCGAGGCAGAGTTCGCGCACGTCTTGCAGATTGGCGCGTAGCTCGTCGAGGCTCGAGGCCTGGGTGTGCGCACCGGGCACGCCGGGCACGTTGCCGACGTAGAGTTTGGTCTCTTCATCGAACTCGATGTAGGCGGTGAACGTCGTCATGGCTCTCGCGCCTCTTTGAACGGGATCACCATAGTGCATTTTTCCACCGTCGCGCCTCGATCGTGACGGCGACCGGTACTGATGGCGCGGCTGTTCGCGCCCGGGTGAGGGGCGGCTCAGGTCCGGTCGGGACCGCCCGTGTCGGCCTCGCGCAGCATGGCCTCGACCGCAGCCTTGAGCGGCCCGAGGTCGTCGGTCACGATCTGCCAGATCCGCTCGTCGGCCACCTGGTCATAGGCATGCCGTAGCACGTTGCCCAGATCCGCGACCAGCCGCCAGCCGACGTTCGAGTGGCGCGCTTTCAGGTCGTCGGGAACGTGACGCGACGCTTCGGAGATGCGCTCGAGGTTACGTTACACGACGTCGCGCGTCACCCAATCCGCCAGGTATGCGTCCCACGACTTGCCTGCGGTCTGCGCCTCGATCCTTGCGGTTGCTTCGAGGATGTGGTGGAGGCGGGCGGCTAGACCATTTTCCCCTTGGGTGGACCCGCGGCCCCGGCCCGCTCCCCCTCCCAACCACCCACCGATGGTACCCTTGGGGCGGTTGGGAGG
>JBOHKK010000390.1:0-5354 GCA_050729115.1 Geminicoccaceae bacterium
GCCCTAAGCAGTCGCGCCGTGTTGCGCGCGATCCAGCGTTCCGCCGAGCGCATCCGTGCCTACTTCCGGCCCGACCCCGTCCAATACGCCGCCTGACCTGTCAGGTATGATGCTGGGCAATTAAATAACGACGTTCGAACATTTTCGCGAAGGGTGACGATGTTGTAGGCGAGACTCCGCCATGACATCGTGCCGAAGCGGCGCACTCGCAACGTCTGTGCTCGCCGGTGCGTTTCAGCTGAAACGTTCTGCTAATCCGCTCAAGTTGGCACCGGCGCGTCGGGGTGCAGGAGGCCTTCGGCCTTGAGCTCGGCCCAGAGGTCGGGCGGGATCGGGGTGCGCAGGTGGGCGAGGTTCTGCTCGACCTCGCCCGGATGCACCGCGCCCGGGATGATCGCGGCGACCGCCGGGTGGCCGAGCGGGAACTGGAGCGCCGCGGCGGCGAGCGACACGCCATGGCGGTGGCAGACCGCGTCGATCCGCCGGGTCTTGTCCAGGATCTCGGACGTGGCCGGCGCGTAATTGTACCTGGCGCCGCCGATCGGTCCGGTCGCGAGGATGCCCGAGGCATACGGCGAGCCGACGACGATGCCGATGCCGCGCGCCGCGCAGCGCGGCAAGGCGGCGTCGAGGGGGACCTGGTCGAGCAGGGTGTACGGCATGGCGACCAGGAAGAAATCGAGGTCGAAACGGTCGAGGAAGCGGCCGATCATCGGCCCTTCGTTGATCCCGGCGCCGTAGCCGCCGATCTCGCCCGCCGACTTCAGCTCCTGAAGCGCGCGCTGGCCGCCGCCGTCCTCGAGCTGGCGAAAGCAGCGCTCGATGCCGGCGTCGTCGCCGTGATAGCCGAGGTCGATGTCGTGGATCACCAGGAGGTCGACCCGGGCGAGACCGAGCCGTTGCAGGCTGTCCTCATACGAGCGCATGACGCCGTCGTAGGTGTAGTCGAAGCGGAGCACGAACGGCAGCCCGCCCGCCCAGGGGCCGATCGGCGGATCGTCGGGCCCGCGCGCGCGCCGATAGACGCGCCCGACCTTGGTCGAAATCGCGAAGCTGCCCTCTGGCCGCTGGCGCAGGAAATGGCCGAGACGATGCTCGGCCAGCGTGTTGCCGTACCACGGCGCGGTGTCGAAATAGCGCACCCCGCCCGCCCAGGCGGCGGCCAGCGTCGCCTCGGCGCGGCCTTCGGGAATCTGCTCCCACAGGTCGCCGAGCGGCGCGCTGCCCATGCCGGCCTGGGTGAGGTGGAGGCCGGTGCGGCCGAGCTCTCGGGTTACCGAGGGGTCCATGCCAGGGCCTCCAGCGCTGCGCGCGGCGCCGAGCCCCGCTTGGCCGGCGGACTCATCCGGTACCGGTGATGTAGTCGTGCAGCATGTGGGTTTCGGTCTCGAGCTCCTGCATGCGATGCTTGACCACGTCGCCGATGCTGATGATCCCGATCATCCTGCCGCCCTCGATCACGGGCAGGTGCCGGAAGCGGCCTTCGGTCATCGTCTGTCTCAGGTGGTCGAGGCTGTCCCCGGGCGAGCAGGTCACCACCTCGACGGTCATCAGCTCGCTGACCCGCAGGTCGAGCAGCTTCGCGCCGTGATCGGCCAGGCCGCGCGCCAGGTCGCGCTCCGAGATGATGCCGCACAGGGCGCCGGCGGCGTCGGTCACCACCACCGCGCCGATGCGCTTGGCCTTGAGCAGCTTCGCGACCTCGGCGATGGTCGCATCCGGCCCTGTGGTCACCACGTCGCGGCCCTTGCTTGCGAGAATCTGCTCGATCAGCATAGCGCGCCCCCTTCGTTGAGCTCGGCCACGGCGCTGTCGCGCAAAGCGCTAACCAGGCATGTCACCAGAAACCGGCGCCAAGGTCCAGTATCTAGAGCCTCGAGCTTGGGGAGCATGTCGCGTGGGCGGGAGGGGATCGTCAGTCGAGCCGAGAGCTTCGGCGTCTCTCGACGCCGCCGGCAGCGCCGGGAACGCTTGGGGCACTACTGCTGTTGCTGCTCCTGGTAGACCTCCATCGCCTCGGGCATCAGCTCCTGTAGGCGTTCGATGCGCGAGCCGGGGGCGGGGTGGGTGGACAGGAACTCGGGCGGTCGCGCGCCGCCGAATGCGTTGAAGTTCTGCCACAGCTCGATCGCCTCGCGCGGATCGTAGCCCGCCTCCGCCATGTACAACAGGCCGATGTGGTCGGCCTCCGCCTCCTGCGTGCGCGAGTAGGGCAGGATGATGCCGAGCGTCGCCGCCTGGGCCGCGAGCTGCGCGTAGGTCGTGTTGGTGGTGACCCCGAGCGCGGCGACGCCGATCTGGGTCAGGAGGCCCTGCGACATCCGCTCCGAGCCGTGGCGCGCGATGGCGTGCGCGACCTCATGGCCGACCACCGCGGCGAGCTGGTCGTCGTTCTCGGCGACCTTGAACAGGCCGGTGTTCACCCCGACCTTGCCGCCCGGCAGCGCGAAGGCGTTCGGCTCGGGGTTCTCGAACAGGGTGAACTCCCAGTCCCACTCCGGATTCGGGCTCGCCTCGGCGATCCGGCGCCCGACCTCCTGGACCCGCCTGGTGAGGTCGCGGTCGTTCGAAATGCGGCTCTCCTGCTTGATCTGCTGATACGCCTCCAGCCCCATTTGGGTGGCCTGAGACTCGGGCATCAGAATCAGCTGATTGCGCCCCGTGACCGGCGCCTGCTGACAGGCGGCCAGGGTGACGGCGAGGGCCGGGCCGACCAAGGCCGCGCGGATGGCTCGGTATCGTCGCCGGTAGCTGCGTGTCATGGCCGATCTCCTCCAGCGGCAGCTCCCGAGCGCCGGGCTGGAGGCGCGCGGTACCACCACCAAAACACGACGGCGCCGCGGCAAGGCATGGGCCAGCGCCGCTCGGACGCCACGCCTATGACACGACGTTCGGCGCCGCGCAAAGGTTCCGTGCGCGCCCCATGGGGGCCCGGCCTCGCGCGGCCAGCGCACCTCGAAGCCGCGCAATTTGCCCCCGCCAGGCGCTTGGTCTAGACTACCAAGCGCTTGGTACCGGCTGAAGGCGCGGCGGGGCGGAAGCTCGGCGCTTCATCCGTCGATTGAGCACGCCGGGGTATCTCACAGGATGACCGACCTGCTCTGGCCTTTGGGGTACGTCGTGGTGGGTGCCCTCATGGGGGTGCTGGTCGTTCCTGCGACCCAGTCGGACGGCCGCGAGCGGCGGGAGATCCTGGCCATGTGCGTCACGGCCTGGCCGCTGATTTGCGCGATCACGATCGCCATCCATGGCGCCCTGCTGCTCCGCTCGTACTGGCCATCATGGCCAGCGGCCTTGAAGTGGCTCGGCTGGGCGCGCTGGCTGTCCGGTGAGGAGTGGTCGCTCTAGTGCAGTGACGCAAACGAAACGTACCTTTGTTGTCATGCCCGGACTTGATCGGGCATCCACCCGCAAAGCAGCCGCTGGCTCCAGAGTGGATGGCCGGGTCAAGCCCGGATAATGACGAGGGAATCAAGCGAATCCGTCCGTGCACTAGCTGATCGCGGCGCGAGGCTGTGGCGCCCCAGCGCGCGGGGTTGGCCGGTCGGCCGCCCGCCCTAAGAGAAGGATGAACGGAACTTCGTGAGCCCGGTATCAGCCGGTCTGACCGCGCTCGGCCAGCTTCACGGGCGCCAGCTGGTGATCGTGCTCCAGGCGGCCACGGCCGATCACCTGCATGGTCAGGCCGCTGCGTGCGCCGACTTGGCCGACCTGGCGCGCCGCGCCCGGCCAAGCGCGGTGGCATCGGCGACCTCGTCCAAGGTGCCGGTCTTGACGTCGTAGATGTAGCCGTAGATCGGAATGCTCGCGGGCACCAGCGGATGGCTGCGGATCCGCCGCACGTCCTCGGCCACCGCCTTGGCGTTGTCCTTGAAGGTCAGCCAGGAGATGAACGCGCCTTCGGGCGAGCCCGGACCTTGGCCGACGTCCCGCCAACCCTTCTTGCCGAGCTTCGCGGTCTCGAGGCTGCACGCCAACAGCTCGCACATGACCGGATCGGAGAAGGTCTCCATCCCGCAATCGGTGTGATGGATCACGAACCACTCCTGCGTGCCGAGCAGCTTGTACGAGATCACCAGCGAGCGGATGGCGTCGTCGCTCGCGCGCCCGCCGGCATTGCGGATCACGTGGGCGTCGCCTTCGGCGAGCCCGGCGAACTTCGCCGGATCGAGGCGCGCGTCCATGCAGGTGAGGATCGCGAAGCGACGCGCCGGCGGCACCGCCAGCTTGGCTTTGACGCCGAACTCCTTGGCATAGGCGGCGTTGGCCTTCAGGACCTCGTCGCGGATCCGGCTCATGCTTCCCATCCTCCCTGAAGCTAGCGGGCGGCCTCCGCGACCACGCTAGGCGAGCCGAGAATGCCTTTCCACACAAATTCGCTAGGCCGAGATCGCGGGCGCCCGATCGCTCCACGCACCGCCTGCGGCACGACCCCCTGCTGGCCTCACCGGAGGTCGAGACCACGCCACAGCTCGACCGGGCATCTGCTGGCACGGGGTGGCCGACCGGGGAAGCGTGTGCTTGTTTGAGCACGTTGATCTGCACGGCGCGACCGCCCCTGCGCCGCAGAAGAGAGATCCCCCGCGGGCAGGGACGGCCCGGACGACCTCGGATCGGTTACTCGACCTTGGTGATCTCGACCACTTCGCGAGGGCCGGAAGCGTCGTTGCAGACGACCCGCACCTCGTCCCCTTCCTGCTGGTCCAAGGGCACGCCGACGAATGCCGTGTCGGCCAGCGCATACTCCTGACCGGTTGGTTCGGCCGTTGCCGACCACATCGTCCAACCTCACCGCCGATTCTCCTCGTGATGTTTGTATGATCATATTCCTAGAATGCAGAGAGGTCAAGGCGGAAACTGGAGCATCAAGGGAGCTGCTTGCCAAATGGTTGAGAAGCGGGGGCCTGGTCAGTGCGGTGGCGCCTGCGGCAGGATTCTCGAGGAGGCGCTGGGGCGCAAGGCCGAGGTGCGCCTCGCGCCGCTGCCGCCGGGCGACGTGGTGCGCACCTGCGCCGACATCGCGGCGAGCACGCGCGACCTCGGCTTCGAGCCCAGGACCGCGATCGAGGAAGGCCTGCCCCGCTTCGTCGCCTGGTACCGCGAGTATCACGGGGTGTGAGGAGCTGGCGGCTGCGCGCCCGACGCTTCCCCGCCAGTCTCACAGCGCGCGCAGCCCCAGATGCCGGGTCATGGGATCGAAATCGCGGTCGCTGTGGAGCAGCGCGCAATCCTTGGCGATGCAATAGGTGCCGATCAGCAGATCGATCGTCTTGCGCACCGTGACGCCGAGCCGCCGCAACGCGCGGTAGTGATCCGCGGCCTCGAGCGCGAGATCGGCGCCGCCAATCGTCACC
>JBOHKK010000391.1:0-5319 GCA_050729115.1 Geminicoccaceae bacterium
GCCCGGCGCCGGCGCCGACCCCTGTGCGAGCGCTCCAGCCTTCGCGCATGGCGGAGGAGGAGCCCGCAGCGCTTTCGCCCCTGATCGCCACGGCCGGCGGGCGCTACCGGCGCGGCCGGCTGATCCATCGCCTTCTGCAGAGCCTGCCGGGCCAGCCGCGGCAGCGTCGCGAGGCGCTGCTGGCGCGGGCTCTTGCCGATCCGGCCCTGGGACTGAGCGGCGAGGAGCAGGAGGAGCTCGGCGAGGAGATCGGCCGGATTCTCGACGATCCGCGGCTTGCCGGCCTGTTCGAGCCGGGCTCGCGCGCCGAGGCGCCACTCGCCGGGGTAATCGGCGATCAGCCGGTGTTCGGCCAGGTCGACCGGCTGGCGATCGGCCCGGACGAGGTGCTGGTGGTCGACTACAAGACCGATCGTCTGCCGCCCGCCACCGCCGCCGAGGTGCCGCTCGCCTATCGCCGGCAGATGGCCGCGTACCGCGCGTTGCTGCGCCAGATCTACCCGGGACGGGAGGTCCGCTGCGCCCTGCTTTGGACCGCCGAGCCGCGGCTGATGATCCTCGACGACGCCGCGCTCGCCGATGGTCCCGAGGTACGCCTGCCCGCGAAGCTCGCTTGACTTTCGGCCCCTCCCCCATACTCTCGACCGAGCGCTGGCGCTCAGGCGCGGCGGAGGCACCAACCTAGGGTTCAACGATGACGATCATCAAGACCTCTGATTCCTCGTTCGAGACCGACGTGCTCAAGTCGGACCGGCCGGTGGTGGTCGACTTCTGGGCCGAGTGGTGCGGTCCCTGCAAGATGATCGCGCCGTTTCTGGAGGAGCTGGCGGCCGACAAGGGCGAGGAGGTGGTGGTGGCGAAGGTCAACATCGACGACAACCCGCTGACCCCGACCAAGTACGGCGTGCGCGGCATCCCCACGCTGATGCTGTTCAAGAACGGCGAGATCGCGGCGACCAAGGTCGGCGCCATGCCCAAGACCAAGCTGTACGAGTGGGTCGAGGAGGCGCTCTGAGCCGCCCGCCGCGCGCGGCCCGTCGTGCGGTCCCGGCAGGCCTGCCGCAATCCTGATGTGATCGCCGAACGCCATGACGAGGTTTCGCCGCGCGCGGCGTGGCGGGCGTTCACCAAGCGCTGTCCGGACACGACGACAGTCGATCTGATCCTGCCCGATCTCGCCGGGATCGCGCGCGGCAAACGGCTGACCGCCGCAGCCTTCGAGAGCACGATCGACGCCGGAATGACCTTCGCGAGCTCGGTCTACGGGATCGACGCCAGCGGCGAGAACGTCGAGGCGTCCGGGCTGATCTGGGAGGAAGGCGACGCCGATCGCCCCTGTCTGGTCGACTGGACGACGCTTGCCCCGGCGCCCTGGCGTGAGGGTGGCGCGCAGGTCCTCGCAGGCCTCGGCGAGCACGACGGCGGGCCGTTCTTCGCCAATCCGCGGGCGGTGCTGACCGGTGTCACCAAGCGGTTCGCGGAGCTCGATCTGCGGCCGGTCTGCGCGCTCGAGCTCGAGTTCTATCTGCTAAAGGATCGCGACCCCGGCGGTGCGGCGCTCCCGGGCGCTCCTCGGGCGGCGCCGGGCCAGGTGTACGGCCTGGACCCGCTGGACGAGCGCCAGGCGTTCCTGTCCCGTCTTGACGACTACTGCGCCGCACAAGGGCTGCCTGCCAAAAGCGTGGTCTCCGAGTACGCGCCGGGTCAGCTCGAGGTCAACCTCGGCCACGTCGACGTGCCGCTCTGCGCCGCCGACCACGGCTTCCTGTTGAAGCGCGCGGTCAAGGCGGCGGCGCGCGCCGAGGGCCTCCTCGCCACCTTCATGGCCAAGCCCGCGCCGAAGCAGTCGTCGAGCGGGCTGCACGTGCACGTGAGCCTTCTCGATCGCGATGGCGCCAACCGGTTCGCGCGCGACGACCGCGCGCTCGGCCACGCCATCGCCGGCCTCCAGGCGACCATGGCGGAAGGAATGTTGCTGTTCGCGCCGAACGCCAACAGCTTTCGCCGGCTGCGGCCCTTGAGCTACGCGCCGACCGCGCCGACCTGGGGCCACAACAACCGCACCGTGGCGCTCAGGGTGCCCGCAGGCGCGGCGTCGGCGCGGCGGATCGAGCACCGGGTCGCCGGCGCCGATGCCAACCCGTACCTGGTGCTCGCGGCGGTCCTCGCCGGCATTCACCATGGTCTCACGCACGCGCTCGAGCCGAGCGCGCCGATCGCCGGCAACGCTTACGCCCAGGTCGCCCCCAGCCTGCCGCTGAGCTGGGACCATGCGATTGAGGCATTGGCCGGGGCGAGCGTCCTGAACGGCTATCTTGGCGAATCGTTCTGCCGGCTGTATCGGGTGTGTCGGGCCGCCGAGCGCGATCGCTTCGCCGACGTCGTCACCCCGACGGAGTACGCATGGTATCTGAATACGGTCTGATACCGATCCCACGAAGTCCTGACCTCGGGATCGGTATCGCGCGCGGGGTTGGTTGGTCGGCCGCGCGCCCGAGGGAAGGATGATGCCGGGCGAGCAAAGGTCCGAACTTTGTGAACCAGGTATGAGTGCGCCGGCACCGCGGCAGCGGCGCCGCGTCCTGGCCGCCGTGGCCTCCGCCTGGGCCGGTGCGATGCTCGCCCTGGTCCTCGCGTCTCATGGGGAGGCCGCCTCGCACGCCAAGGAGCTGGTTCGGCAGCTTCAGGCCGGCGCCGGCATTCCAGCGAGCGAACAGAACGCGGAGGACCTTTGCGCTTCTGGTGCGCTTCTACCAGGCGCGGCAGATGCAGCCGCTCTGGATCGCCGGGCAGGCAGCCACCGCGCGCGCCGGCACGCTGGCGGCGATCCTCGCGGCGGCGGATGCGGACGGTCTGGACCCCGACGCCTACGGCGCTACGGCCATCGTCGGTCTCCTTGGTGCCACGGACCCCGACGATCTCGCCGAGCTGGAGCTCCGCCTCAGCCTCGGCCTGATTCGCTTCACCTCCGATCTCGCCTCCGGTCGGCTGGAGCCCAGCAAGGTAAACGCGGAGCTGTTCGTCCATCCCCAGGAGGTCGATCACGCGGAGGTCATCGGCGCGGCCGCCGGCGCGGGCGACCTCGCGGCCTTCGTCCGCCGCTTCCGTCCGGCGCAGGACGAGTATCGGCGCCTGCAGGCGGCGCTCGCGGACTTTCGCGCCCGGAGCGCGACCGCTGACTGGAACACCGTGCCCGAGGGCCCGACCTTGGAGCCGGGCGCAAGCGAGCTGCGGGTGGCGCTGCTGCGGGCACGCCTGCGCGCGTCCAACGATCCCGAGGAGGCGCGCCTGGCGCAGGCGGCGTCCCTGTCGCCGGAAACCTACGACGACCGGCTGCAGGCCGCGGTGATCCGGTTCCAGGAGCGCCATGGCCTCGCGCCGGACGGCAGGGTCGGCCCGAAGACGCTCGCGGCGTTGAACGTGCCGATCGCGCAGCGTATCCGGCAGATGATCCTCAATCTCGAGCGCCGGCGCTGGATGCCCGATGACCGCGGCGCGCGCTACGTGTTCGTCAACCTCGCCGACTTCGAGCTCAAGGTCGTGCACGAGCCGAAGACCGTGCTCGATACCCGGGTGGTGGTCGGCGCGCCGTACCATCGCACGCCGGTGTTCAGCGCCGAGATGACCTACGTCGAGATCAATCCCTACTGGAACGTGCCATCCAGCATCGCCCGCAACGAGCTGCTGCCGAAGATCAAGGCGGATCCCGGCTATGTCGCAGCGAGCGGCTTCGAGCTGCTGAGCGACTGGGGCGACAGCGCCACCGCGCTCGACCCGTGGTCGGTCGACTGGTCAGCGATCACGCCCGACAGCTTCACCTATCGGCTGCGCCAGCGCCCCGGGGACGGCAACGCGCTCGGCCGGATCAAGTTCATGTTTCCCAATCAGTTCAACGTCTATCTCCATGATACGCCGGCGCGCCATCTGTTCGAGCAGCCCGAGCGCAGCTTCAGCCACGGCTGCATCCGGGTCGATCAGCCGGAGCGCTTCGGCGCCGTCGTCCTGGCCGGTCAGGACGGCTGGTCGCTCGACCGGATCTACGCGGCCATCAAGTCCGAGGAGCGGATGATCGTGACCCTCGAGCGGCCGCTGCCGGTGCACGTCGCCTACCTGACCGCGTGGGTGAACAAGGACGGCTCGGTGCACTTCAGGAACGACGTCTACGGCCGCGACGCGATCCTCGCCAACGCCCTGCTCGGCCCGCGCACCCTGAACTGAGCGCCGTTGACGAACCCACCTTCGGTGACGTTGGCGCGCTTCACGGCAGCGAAGTGGCCCTATGCTGGTGGGGCGCGGCTATGGGCCCGTCACAGATCGATGCCGCGCCGGTCGAACGCGCGCTGCCATTTGGTGGCGGTCTGATCGTCGAACAGCAGCGCCTCGTCCGCCTCGACCACCACCCAGGCGCCCGCCGCCAGCTCATCTTCGAGCTGATGGGCCGCCCAGCCGGCATAGCCGAGCGCGAACAGGCTGCGCCTCGGACCGTTGCCGGCGGCGATGGCCTCAAGAATCTCGGGCGATGTCGTGAGTGCCGCGAGGTCGGACACCACCACGGTGTCCTTGGCCCGGTAGTCCGGCGTGTGCAGCATGAATCCCCGGCCGGCTTCCACCGGGCCCCCGTAGTGAACCTCGAGCTCGAGGTCGTGCTCGACCCCGGGGTCGATGCCCAAGCCCTCGAGCATCTTGTCGAGCGGTCCCGTGCCCAGCACGCGATTGAGCACCAGGCCCATGGCGCCGGTCTCGTCGTGGTGGATCATGTACACGACGGTCTGGCGAAAGTTCGGATCTTGCAGATCCGGTGTGGCGACCAGCAGCCGGCCTGCCAGCAAGGTCTGGGTCGCATCGCGACCCGGCTCTCGGGCGGCGTCGGTATCGACGCCCACGAAAATCACGATCGCAAGCAGGGCCGCCACGCTGAGCAGCCGGGGAGGCGCGGTCATGGGGCTCGATCCCCGTTCCACTGATACCAGGCTCACAAAGTTCAACCCTTTGTTCGCCCGGTATCATCCTTCTCCTGGGCGCGCGGCCGGCCAACCAACCCCGCGCGCAATACCGATCCCGAAGGTCAAGACTTCTATGGGGATCGGTATGACACCCGCAGAAAGGCTACGTCATCGCCAGCCCAGGCGCCAGCCGGATTTTCTCGAGGCGCGCCGCGAGGAGGCCATCAATCCGTCAGCCTAAGCGTTCTCCCGCAGGACGTGGCCCGCGAGATAGAGCGAGCCGCACACCAGGACCCGGGCGGGGTCGCGTTCGGCGGCGGCGATCGAGCCAAGCGCGCTGGTCACGTCGGGCGCGGCCCTGGCGGCGATGCCGAGG
>JBOHKK010000392.1:0-5283 GCA_050729115.1 Geminicoccaceae bacterium
GTGCGGACCCTGGCCGCGTGCAGCGCCGCACGCTTCGAAGGTCGCGGCGGTGATGTGCCTTGGCAGCACCGATCGGAAACCGAGGCCCAGGGCCGGATCGCCACGCCACGCGATCGACTTTCCTCGAGATCATTGTCGGACAGCAACGCCGAAATGGACTGAACGCGGTCCTGTGAGTTCCACAGTCAAAAATGAGCAAAGAATCTAAAATTTTATCTAATTTCCAAAAGGGACTCGTTGGCTGTTATCAGTTTGTCGTCTTTGCCCAAAAGGGTTACCCCACCTGAGAGGGTTTATGTTTGTCCTCATACTGGTATCTAAACTTACGCGATGGATCTCGTTGAGACCAAGAGGGCGCCTAAGATGACATCGACGAACTCGACTGAGGTTCCGGCGGCCGAGGCCGCGACCAACCAGACCCGACGCGAAGCGCTGAAGAAATTCGGGCGCTATGCAGCCGTGGCGCCGACGGCGATGGTGCTGCTCCAGCCCAGCGAGGGCCACGCCGGCTGGCGCCGGCGGGGTCGCGGGCGCGGGTGGGGCTTGCTGCGCAGATTGGGCGGCGGAGGCCGATGGGGTAAAGGAGGCCGAGGCGGCCGTAGCGACTACTGATCCCGGTCAGCATCGTGCTCTCGTTTGACGGCCCGGTCCCGGGGCATGCGGGACCGGGCATTTCAGCGCGCCCTGTCGCGTTGGATGGCTTGGCTCTGCCGCTGACGGATCAGCTGGTGGTGATCGCCTCGGATGGCACGGTGGTCGCGCTCGACGCCGCCGGTCGCCGCCTGTGGGAAGCGCTCCAGACCGGCTGCACCGTGGACGATCTGATCGCTGCGAGCGTCCAGGAAGGCAACCTTCCGGCAGACGTGGCCCGTGCCAACATCGCGCGCGCCCTGGGATCGTGGCGCGCGCTCGGCCTCATCGATCCGTCGGCTCCGGAACCGGAGCCGGCGCCGGTCGCGATGCCGGTCGTGGCCCGGCCGGTGGGGCGCGCGCCGGAGCTGGATCAGGTCTACCTGGCCGGGGACCACCCGGTGCGGGTGCGGTGCGACGATCGCGTGCTTGCCGGGGTGGTCGAGACGGCGTGCCGGTCGTGTCGCGTCGGAGATGCCCCAGGGGCGCGCGCGACCGTGGATGTGATCGAGCAGGATGGTTGGTTTGCCGTCCGGGCCGACGGCGCTGAGCTCGCCCGAACCGATGATCTGACGCGAAACCGCGCCCTGGCGCGGCACAGGTGTCTCACCGCGCTGCTCGAGACCGCCCGCGCCTCGCGGCGGTGGCTTGGTATCCTCCACGCCTCCGCGGTGAGCGCAGACGGGCGTTGCGTGGTCCTCTGCGGAGCGAAGGGGTCCGGCAAGAGCACCCTTGCGACCGCGCTGGTCGCCGCCGGCGCCGGCTTCGTCACCGATGACTACGCGCCGCTCGAGCAGGCCAGCTGGTTGGTCTGGCCGGTGCCCTACGCGCCGGGGATCAAGCGCGGCTCCTGGCGCCCCTTGCGGCGACGCTACCCCGACCTCTATGCGCGACCGGTGCACAGGCTCGCCGGCCTGCAGATCCGCTATCTGGATCTGGATGGCGCGCGCATGGCGCCGCTGCACCGCGGTCTGCCGGTCGAAGCCCTGGTGTTCCCGCGCTACCAGGCCGGGGCCGTGCTCGAGCAGCAGCGAATGACCCCCGCCGAGGCGCTGGTGGGGCTCTGCCACGCCAGATCGATGCTGGATCGGCGGCCCGAGGTGCTCGCGGAGACCTTGCGCTGGGTCGAGTCGGTGCCGGCGTACCGGGTGAGCTACGGCGAGCTCGACAGTGCGGTCGAGCGGGTGTGGTCGCTGCTGGGCGCGACGTGACGCGACGACGGCGGCATCCCTTCGATGTGGTTGCTCGGATTCTGGCCGAGCGATTGCAGGGGGGCGCGCCGTCGGCAGAGCTCCGGGCCATGATACGCTCTCCAGGCATCGAATGGGCGCGGGTTCTCGGCCAGGCGAGCGCCCAGCTCGTTCTGCCGGCATTGGCCGCGGCGCTGCGGGATCTCGACCTGATCGGATCGCTGGACGCCGAGCTGGGCGCGTTCCTGCTGGCCGTGCACGCCGCCAATGTCGAGCGCAACGACGAGCTTCGCGACGAGCTTGCGGCCGCGGTCGGGGTCCTGAATCGGGCGGGCATCGAGCCCGTGCTGCTCAAGGGCGCGATCCGGCTGGTCGATCGACTCTACCCCGATCACGGCTGGCGAATGTTGCGGGACCTCGATCTTCTGGTTCCCGAGGCCAAGCTCGCGGAGGCCATCGGAGCGTTCGAGCAGGCGGGCTACGCTCGAGCTGATCCGGGCTCGAACGAGCTGAGGCGGCGGCCAGGGCTGGCCCAGATCGATCTGCACCGGGAGCTGTTTCCGACGCCGCGACAGGCGGGGCTTCTGCCAGCCGCGGAGATCTTCGACGGCTCCCGACCCGCCGCCTTCCGCGGTGGGAGGGTGCGCCTGCCGGCGATCGAGCACCAGCTCGTGCATCTCATCGGCCACCGCCAGATCAGGCACTTTGGCCATGCTTCCGGTCGCATTACCTTGGGCGATCGACTGGAAGCCGCGGCATTGCTGCGTTGGACCGCCGAGAGCATCGACTGGCAGGCCGTGTCGGCGCGCTTTGTGGCGGTCGGCTACCGTCGTCCGCTCCTGACCTTTCTGCTTGCGCTGCACGATGGCGGCTGGTGCGCCGCACCGGTCCCGGGGCGGATCGACCTGCTGACGGCGCTGCAGCGGCGCCGGATCGCGCTGCAGGCGCGCTCAACCACGTTCGCGTACATCGGCGGACTGACCGGCTGGTGGGCCTCTGAGCTCAAGAGCCAGATCGAGGCGCGCGATGGCGGCCAACGCAAAGCGATCAGGAACCTCAGGAGTCTGATTTTTGAGCGCGGGGCGGTGTGGAGGATGGCTCGGGCGTTCCTTGATCGGCGGTGGGACGTCATGCACGCTTTGGCTCACTTGAGCTGGATCGTTGCCCGGTGACGCGGCAAGGTGCGCGGGCGTGATCGCCGACGAGCTGACGGCGCGCCGGAATCAGGCCGCGACCTTCTGAGCGCCTTCGCCCGGCGACGCCCGAAACGCGAGACTGATCCTGAGGCCCGGCCGGTTGTCGGCAAGGAACAGCTCGGCGCGATGCAGCTTCGCGACGGCGTCGACCAGGCTGAGGCCGAGACCATTGCCCGGAGTCGAGCGGGTGGCATCCAGCCGCACGAACCGCTGCAACACCCGCTCGCGATCGGCGTGCGGAATGCCGGGACCGCTGTCGGCGACGGTGACCATCGGTCCGCTCGGGCCGCGCTCGATGGCCAGAGACACCCGGCCGCCCGTGGGGGTGTACTTGACGGCGTTGTCCAGAAGATTGGACAGCGCCTGGGCCAGCAGGTGGCGGTTGGCGCGGATCCGCAACCCGGGTGCGCGCTGGAGCTCGAACACCAGCCCCTTGTCCTCGGCAAGCGGCCGATAAAGGTCGGCGAGATCGCGACCAAGCGCCTCGAGGTCGACGTCTTCGAAGGCGCCGCGCTCACTGCCGGCTTCCGCCCGGGCGATCTCGAGCAACGCGTTGAAGGTTCCGATCATGGCCTCGGCGTCCGCCAAAGTCGCCTCGAGCAGAGCGCGGCTTTCGTCGCGGCCTGGCTCCCGCAACAGGGCGACCTCGATCCGTGAGCGCAGCCGGTTGAGCGGCGTACGCAGATCGTGGGCGATGTTGTCGGTGACCTGGCGCATGCCGGCGAGCAGCCGCTCGATCTGATCGAGCATGGCGTTGAGGTTGGCGGCGAGCTGATCGAACTCGTCGCGGGAGCCCTTGAGCGCGATCCGTTGGCTGAGGTCGCCGGCCATGATCTGGCGGGTGGTGCGGTTGATGGCGTCGACCCGGCCGAGCATGCCGCGACTCATCAGGAAGCCACCTGCGAGCCCGAGCAGCAGGGTGAGCGCGAGACCCCAGCCCAGCGCCTGCTTGATCAGCGTCTGGATCTGCAGACGGTCCTCGACCTCGCGACCGACCAAGAGGCGGAAGCCGCGGGCGAGCGCGAACCCCTCCGCCAGCGCCCGGCGGTGCTCGACCGTCTCGCCGTCGGGGCTCACCTCGACCGTGAAGATCATCCAGTTGTCCGGCCCGGGCTCGACGTCGGGCCAGCGGATCAGGTTGCCGGCAACGCGCCGGCCGCTCGGGTCCGTCAGCAGATAGATGCTCGCCCGGTTGGGCTGCGCGGCGCTCCGCTGCGCGATTACCTGGCGCAGGCGGTCGAGCCCCTCCGAGCGGTACTGCTCTCGGAGGCCGGTGATCTCGGCCTCAATGGTTTCGGCGGTCTGGCGCTCCATGACGCGGGCGGTGGCAAAATACAGATAGCCGAGCAGCGCCAGCGCCGAGACCCCGAACAGGGCAAGGTAGACCAGCGCCAGACGGAAGGTCGAGGTCTCAAGAAGCCGTCTCAGGCGCACGGACACTGTACCCCGACCCCCGGACGGTGTGAATCAAGGGGGGATCGAAACCGCGATCGACTTTCTGGCGCAGGCGGCTGATGTGAACGTCGATGACATTGGTCTGCGGGTCGAAATGGTAGTTCCAGACCTGCTCCAGCAGCATGGTCCTGGTCATCACCTGGCCGGGATGGCGCATCAGGGTCTCCAGCAACTGAAACTCGCGCGGCTGAAGATCGATCTCCCGGCCGGCCCGGGTCGCCTTGCGCGCGAGCAGGTCGAGCTCGAGATCGGCGACCTTGAGATGCGTGGTGGCGGTGCTCTGAGAGCGCCGGCGCCCGAGGTTCTCGACCCGGGCCAGCAACTCGGCGAAGGCAAAGGGCTTGGCGAGGTAGTCGTCGCCGCCGGCGCGCAGCCCCTTCACGCGGTCGTCCACCTCGCCGAGCGCCGAGAGAAACAGCACCGGCGTCGCGTTGCCCGTCTTGCGCAGGTGCTGAACCAGGCTGAGCCCGTCGAGGTTCGGCAGCATGCGGTCGACGATCAGCAGATCGAACGGTTGCACCGCCGCGATCAGCAGGCCGTCCCGCCCGTCCTGGGCGACCTCGGCGCTGTGCCCGCTCTCGCGCAGGCCCTTGGCCAGATACTGCGCCGCATCGCCATCGTCCTCGATGATCAGAATGCGCATGATCGTGGGTTCCGGCTTCGCATCAGGGGGAAAGTTGCCGCGCCGACGGTTGGCGGGCGAGCTGCCCCAGTCGGCATCTTGGTCATCCGAGATGTCGCTCGGAGGTGATGCGATCAACCTCCGTCGGTTACGCCAAATCCGGTGTGTATATGGCATCGTTGCCCCACGC
>JBOHKK010000393.1:0-5240 GCA_050729115.1 Geminicoccaceae bacterium
CACCTCGACGCTCAGCCGGCTGTGGACCGTCGGCAGATCATCGGCAAAGGTGCTCTTGGGGGTCAGCTCGTACAGCCGGGGCGGCTCCGGCGCGGCGAACTGCAAGGCGGCGGCGCAGGCGCCGAGCGCGAGGCACCCGGCGAGGATCGCCGCGCGGCGCAGGCGGGGGCAGCGGCTCATTCGGGCTCGTACCCCCTGATGCTGCGGCCGATCAGGAACCCGGCGGGGTCGCGCTCGAACTCCTTGGTAATCCGGCTGAGCGCCGCGACCAGCAGACGCGTCTCCCCGATCAGCTGGGTGAACTCGTACAGCCCGGTGGCGGCGAAGTCGTCCACCGGTTGCTCGAGCTGCCCCAGGATCTGCTCGAGCTGACCGGCCGCGCCGGTCAGCGAGGCCGCGGCGCCCTGCAGCTCCGCCAGGGTTGCGACCAGATCGCCGCTCACGCCCTCGACCTGCCGATCGACCCGGCCGGCCAGCTGCCTGAGGTCACGCGCCAGATCCTTGACCTCCTTGGAGGTCTCCTGAATCGTCCCGGTCATCTCGGCAGCTCCCGCCAATGCGGCATCGATGCTGTCGGAGCGCGCGGCAAGGGTGGCGGTCACCGTCTCCACGTTCCGTAAAGTGCCGGCCACCGCTTCCAGGTTCGCGTCGGTCAGCAGCAGACTCAGGCGATCGACCAGCGCCACTGCCTGCGTCAGCAACTCGGGGGTCGACTCGAACAGACGCTCCACCGCGGAGCGGCGCGAGGGAATCCGCGGCGTCGGCTCGGCATCGGGATCGAGCAGCGCGCTCGCCTGCGTCCCCCCGCGCAGTTGGACGTAGGCGATCCCGGTGAGGCCTTGGAACTCCAGTGTCGCGATGGTGTCCTCCTTGATCGGCGTATCGCGGTTGATCTCGACCGCCACCAGGACGGCCTCCACGTCGTCCGGGTCGATCCGGATCTCGGCGACCCGACCGACCGGAATGCCCCGGTACAACACCTGCCCGCCCTGCGGCAGACCGCTCACCGAGCCCGAAAAGGCGATCTCGTAGCGTGCCACGTCGCGATCGACGTCGGCCCGGACCAGCCACATGCCGAACGCCGCGAGTCCGGCAAGCAGGGCCAGGACCGTGGCGCCGACGATCAGATAGCTGGCACGAATCTCCATCTACGCCCTCACCCGCCGGCCGCTGCCAGCGCGCCGCGGCCACGGGGCCCGCCGAAGTAGGCGTGCAGCCACGGATGGTCCAGGTTGCGCAACTCCTCGAGCGTACCTACTACGGCGCGCTTGTCCACCAACGCGGCCACCCGATCGCAGATCGCCGCGAGCGAATCCAGATCGTGGGTGACCATGACGACGGTGAGGCCGAGGCTGCTCTGCAGGCCGCCGATCAGCCGGTCGAACGCCGCCGCGCCGATCGGGTCGAGGCCGGCGGTCGGCTCGTCCAGGAACAGGATCTCGGGGTCGAGGGCAAGCGCCCGCGCGAGCCCGGCTCGTTTGCGCATGCCGCCGGACAGCTCGGCGGGGTACTTGTGACAGGCGTCGTGCGGCAGTCCGACCAGATCCAGCTTGAGCTTGGTCAGCTGCTGCAGCAGCTCCTCCGGCAGGCGAAGGCGCTCGCGAAACGGCGTCTGAATGTTCTCGGCGACCGTGAGCGAGCTGAACAGGGCGCCATCCTGGAACAATACACCCTGGCGCGCCTGCAGGTCGTAGCGTTCACGCTCGGTCAGCCGCCCGATCTCCTGCCCGAGCACCTCGATCTCGCCGCGCTCGGGCCGCAGCAGCCCCAGGATGCAACGCAGCAGCACCGACTTGCCCGCGCCGGAGCCGCCAACGATTCCGAACACCTCGCCGCCGCAAACGTCGAGGTCGAGCCCGTCGTGGACCACCTGGGTCCGAAAGCGGGTACGCAGGCCGCGAACCCGCACGACGATGGCCGCGCTCGAGGGGTTCATAGGCCAAGCGCCGAAAAGACGATCGAGAAGATCGCGTCGAACACGATCACGAGAAAGATGGCCACCACCACGGACAGGGTCGTCTTGCGGCCGGCGCTCTCGGCGCTGCCGTCGACCGTGAGACCCTCGTAGCAGCCGACCATCGCGATCAGGAAGGCGAACACCGGCGCCTTGACGATGCCGACCCAGAACGTCCGGGGCCAGATCGCGGCGCTCAGGCGGCTGATGTACTGGTCCGGCGAGATGTCGAGGACGAAGGCGCACATCAGCCCGCCGCCGAGCAACGCCATCATGTCGGCGAAGAAGGCGAGCAGCGGCAGGGCGATCATGAGCGCGAGCAGCCGCGGCAGAACCAGCACCTCGAGCGGATCGAGACCCAGGGTCCGCAGGGCGTCGACCTCCTCGTTGACCTTCATCATGCCGATCTCTGCGGTGAACGCGCTGCCGGAGCGGCCGGCGACCACGACCGCCGTGAGCAGGATCCCGATCTCGCGCAGGGCGGAGATCGCGAGCAGGTCGATCGTGAAGATTTCCGCTCCGAAGCGCCGCAGCTGATCGGCCCCCTGATAAGCCATCACGATGCCGATCAAGAACGAGATCAGACCGACGATCGGGAGCGCGTTGACGCAGGTCTGCTCCAGGTGATGGGTCAGCGAGGTCAGGCGGAGCCGGCTCGGCCGCACCGCGACCCTGGCCAGGGCTACGACGGTCTGGCCGTAGAACGACAACAGGCGCGCGGCTTCGCCGAGAGCCGCGAGCGTGCTGCGCCCGAGATTGGCGACCAGGCGAATCAGAGGATTCACCGCCGGCGCCGGCGGCAGCGGCTCGGGTGACAGTCTCCGGATCTCGGCCAGCAAGGCGGCGTGCGCGGCATGGGCGTCGGACCATTCGACCCGCCAGCCCTCGCCCTCCAGGTCGTGCGCCATGCGGTCCAACAACCAGGCGCCGGCAGTGTCCAGTCTCTGGATCGCCTGGAGGTTGATCGACGCCCGCCCGCGACCGGGCGCTCCGGCCAGCAGTTGGGCGCGTCGCGCCTCCAGCTCGGGCAGCGCAGCCAAGGTCCAGCGGCCGCCGGCCTCGATCAGCAGCCGTTCGTCCCGGCGCATGCTGGTCAGCCATGCATCCATGACCGTCCACCGCCAGACGGCGCCGCCGGCGCGTCCGGATGTCCCCGGGGGCGCTGCTCAGTCCTGCTCGTGGGACGCGATGCACGCCGTGCCGACATCCATGGCTCGACTCCGCTCAGGTCGGGCGTCCCTGCAGCTGCCGCCGCAGCTCCTGAATCCTGAGGCGGGTGCTTTCCGAATGCGGGTTCAGGTCCAGGGTCGCCTCGAAGCTGCGTAGCGCCGCCTCCGGCTGCTCCAGCCCGTCGTAGATCAGGCCCAGGCCGAACAACGCCCCGAAATGACGCGGCTCGAGCTCCAGGGTCCGCTGGATGTCGACGACCGACGCTCTCCAGTCGCCCATCAGGTAGTGGACCGTCGCCCGCTTGTTCCAGCCCTCGGCGAAGTCCGGCGCCTGCGCGACCATACGATCGAAGGCCCGCAACGCGGCTTCGTAGTGCTGCTCGTGCATCGCGGTCAGCCCCTGGCGCATCAGTCGATCGATCCTCGCATCGTTCGAGACGAGCCAAAGCCGCCAGATCTGTTGCTCGACCGCGCGGGCCGCGGCCGGGCTCCGGACCTCCTGAAGACGCTCGAACAGGCCATCGAGCCGCGGGTCCTGCTGGTCGGCAACCGCCAGTTCGCCTGGTCCGGCGATCAGCCAGCAAGCCACGATGGCCGTGGCCACAGCCGCCACTGAAGATCGCCGAGACATGGCAACTTCCCGACATCAGCTACAAGACATCCTGACTATGGGGCATCACGACCCCGGGGCCAAGTCCACGACCGATCACAGGCGCGCCTGCCACCACGACCGGCGCTGCCGGCGGGCATTCTACCTGGACGGCTGCGCCCGGTCGTGGCGCGCCCGTTCCCGCAATCCGGTTGCCGCTTAGCCAACTCCATCGACGCACGCAACTCGATCCCATCCAGGGCGGCGTCCGGCCCGGGTCATCGACCGCAGGCCAGCCCGCTTCGAGCAGTCCGGCCGGACATCGGATCGATCTCGGTGCACGGCGACGCCGGGGCGCCGATTCTCGCCGGCCTGGGCTGCGTCGCGAGCTTTGGTCGGCCAAGTTAATCTGCGGTAAAGGTTGGCGTGTTTGATAGCACCAAGAGCGCTTGTCGGAGTCGCGACGAGGCGGCGGCAACCGTTGCCGGGCGTAATGGCAGGCTTTGTCTGGCACCGCCCGCCGCTTCGCGCACGCTTTCCGAAGCCTGCGACCAGCGATGGCAGGCGCGTGGAGCGGATCGGCACGGCGCTCACGAGATCGAATCCGGAGGTCTGGATGCACCGAGCGCCGCGCACCCGTCATCCGATGGTCACTTGGCCTGAGCGGTCCGGCCCTGGCGTGCTGCTTGCCCGCGCTGGCGGCGCCGGTGCGCTCAGCGTCGCAAGGCGACGCTGCCGCTTCGAGCCCACGCGTTGGAGTTCTCGCAGGCGCACGGGGCAGGCGCGCGGTGGCGAAGCGATCACGGTGGGAAATCCCACCTCGGGGGCAATGCGCAAAGCCCAGGAGCTGGCGTGATGGAGGCACTCGAGCAGGTTACCGTCGTGATGACGCTGATGAAGCGGCTGGTCCAGGTGATGGACCACGAACGGGCCATCTTGAAGAGCCTGCGGCTCGACGTCCTGCCCGAGCTCCAGAACGAGAAGATGGCGCTCGCCGAGGCCTATGAGATCGAGATCGCGCGCCTGCGGTGCAGTCCCGAGGCGCTGGCTTCCCTGGAGCCCCATGTGCGCGCGCAGCTGCACGACGCGATGTGCAGCTTTCAGGAGAGCGTGACAGTGAACCTTCACGCGCTTTGCGAGGCGCGAGAGGGGGTCGACGAGGTGCTGCGCAATATCGCCGAGAGCCTGACGCGCGGCGCCAAGAACCTGGCCCATGGCGCCCGCGGTGAGGGAGGCGAGCTCGAGCCGGGCGGCCAGGTGATCGCCTTCGACCGCCGGACCTAGGAGCTCGGTCGATTCACCGCCTCTGACGCCATGGCCGGATCGCCGTGGTCGGACCCTGGTTCGTCAGCGCCGGCGCCCCGCAGCCATCCGGACGTCGCCGGATCGCCGCGGGCGCCATCATCTCATACCGGCCCTGTAAAGCCCTGACCTTCGGGATCGGTTTCGCGCACGGGGTTGGCGTGCCGCTCCGCACCGACCACTGAGGTCGGTGCTGAGAGCCAGGCACGCGGCCGCGCGCCCCAAC
>JBOHKK010000394.1:0-5218 GCA_050729115.1 Geminicoccaceae bacterium
GCCCTCGTGGATGCTGGCCCCCAGCCGTTCGGCGGCGCGGGCCAGCGCCGGGACCGCGCGGCCCGGGTCCGCGCGCGCGTCGCTCGGCGTGAACAGCGCGCCCTTGAAGCGCCGCCTGCCCTGTCGCAGCAGCGCATCCGTCTCCAGCGCCGACAGCAGCCGGGTGTCGAGCTGATGCTCGCGCCCATGCGGCAGCCAGCGCTCGAAGCGGGCGAGCTCGGCGTCGGTCTCGGCGACGTAGGCGATCCCGCCCTTGGTCCAGCCGATGTTCTCGCCCAGCTCGCGCGCGATGTTCTCCCACAGCCGCAGCGCCAGGACGATCGCCGGCAGCTCGCGTGGGTCGCGCTCCTGCTTCCTGATCCAGCCCCAGTTGCGCGAGGACTGCTCGCCGGCGATCACGCCCTTCTCGCACAGGACCACCGGGACCTGGGCCTTGGCCAGATAGTACGCGGTCGCGACGCCGGCGATGCCGCCTCCGACCACCACGACCTCGGCTGCTCTTGGAGGCGCGCTCATCCGCTCAGACCCGGCCCTCTCGTTGCAATCCGATTCATACACCGCCTTTGCGGGATTCGGGAACGGCGTGCCGTGCCCGCCAGACGACGGGCGCCGATACCGGGCTCCAAAGTTGGAACCTTTGCTCGCCCGGCATCATAGTTCACGTTCGGCGCGCGGCCGACCAGCCAACCCCGCGCGCTCTTTGGGCGCGCGGGCGCGTGCCTGGCTCCCCGGGGCTGGCTCAAAAGGGGCGACCTCGGTGGCTCGCTGGACCGGACCGGTCTTGGTGATCGGTCCGAAGCCCCAAGCGAGCCCGGAGCGCCGCGCGGCCTCGGTGGTCGGTGCGGAGCGGCACGCCCACCCCGCGCGCGCTAGCGCCCGCGAAAGTCAGGGCTTCGCAGGGTCGGTATGGGCACTGGCGAGGGCCCGCCCGGCGCCCAAGTTCATGGAGCAAAGGTGAGACTGGCGGCGGACGCGGGATCATGGGTCTGAGGATAGCGCAGTTCCTCGCGATCGTGCTCACCGCGCTGGCGCTGGTGCCGGCGGGCGCGCACTTCTTCGAGCTTCCGAACAAGATCGGCCTGGCGCAGGACGCGTACTTCGTCGTCCAGAACATCTATCGCGGCTGGGCTCTGTTCGGCATCGTCCTGTTCGGCGCGCTCGCGGCGAACCTGGCCTTGACCCTCTGGTCAGGCGCAGGCGAGGAGCGTTCTGGCTGGCGCTTCTGGCCTTCCTGCTGGTGGCCGCCACGCTCGTCGTGTTCTTCACCTGGACCTATCCGGCGAACCAGGCGACCAGCAACTGGACGGAGGCGCCCGCCGACTGGCGGGAGCTCCGCCTGCAAGGGGAGTATGCGCACGCGGCGAATGCGATCTTGACCTTCATCGCGCTGTGCGCCGTCACGCTCTCGACGCTGATGACGCGCGATTGCGCCCCGGGTGCCCCGCCCCCGCAGGCATCCAGCCGGACGTAGCGGATGCCGGCAGGCGGCGCGGGCGAAGGCCCCCGGCCGTGACCTGGAAAGAAACGTGGGCGCCACGCTTCGCACCGTCATTGCGAGGAGCGCAGCGACGAAGCAATCCAGAAGCCCCTCCTGGATCGCCACGGGCGGTTTTGCGCCCTCGCGATGACGCTGCGCAGGCGCGTGGCGGTTCGCAGCCCCGGTTTCATGCGCCGCGCTCGGCCCCGGCGGTGGCAACTCATACCCCGGTGGCCGGCCTGCGCAGGGTCGAGCCGGACGTAGCGAATGCCGGCAGGCGGTGCGGGTGAAGGCCCCGGCCGTGACCTCAGGGGCCTGTCACCACGAAGTCGGCGCCCTCAGCAGCCGCTCACGCAATTGGCATCGCCGTCGAATTCCATGGTCCGGCCGCTGAGCGGCACATGGACGGGCACGGTCACCGCCTCGATGAAGGTCGCGGTCTTGGTGTCCGGCTGAACCTCCCCGTTCACGGTCGTCGCCTCGTTGGCATGCGATGCGATCACCGCCTCGGGCTTGACCAGCTCGTTGATCACCCAGGCGGCTTCGGTTGGACCGGTCGAGAAGATGCCGCCGATGTTCATGACGGCGAGGTTCGCCCCGAAGAAGCGCTGGACCACCGCTTCCTGCTCGGCCGTGATCCCGGTATCGCCCGACAGATAGACGACGAGCCCGTTGCTGAACTGCAGCACGTAGCCGCCGGGCGGCCCGAGGTAGGCGGTGAGGCCATTCGCCGCCAGCCGTTCGGCGAGGTCGCCTTCGAGAAACGCCGGGCTGATCCCGTTGGTGTGCACCGCCGGCACGCTGGCCACGGCGACGCCGCCCACCTGGCGCACGCCGCCGAAGCGCACGAGCTCGACCTGGGTGGCCTCGCCGCCGGCGGCCGCGACCTTGTTCTGGAAGAAGGACGCCATCTCGCCGCCGACCAGGAACTTGGCGTTCTTGCCGACGACGATGTTGACGCTGTTGGAGTTGGGCGTCACTGAGACCGACCGGTCCGGATCGGCGCAGGTGCCGGCGTTCGGCCCGCTCTGGACGGCATCGCCCAGATGGTCGCCGTGCACGTGGCTGAGCAGCACCGCGTCGACCTCGCCGAGCCGCTCGTCCTCGGGGCCGCGGACGGTGCGCCCGGCGTCGTAGAGAATCCGCGTGCCGTCGGGATCCTCGAAGATCAGAGCGCGGTCGTTGCGGCAGAACTCCCCCTCGTGGCTGCCGAGCGGCGTGATCTTGACGTTGGCCGACCAGGCGGGTTGCGCCAGCACGGCGATCGAGGCGGCGCCGATCGCCGCCATCGCGAACGAATTCCGATTCATGGGCCTCTCCCTGATTGTCGTTCCCATAGACGACCGGTGCCGCCCGAATCATCCGCCGCTCTCCGCATCGCGCCCTGGTCGGGGCCCGTCCCGACGGCAGATGACCAAGGCGTACGTCTCCCGAAGAGGCGTCGGGGCAACCTGGGCTTCTGGCCCTGGCGGGTCAAGCGACGAGCAACCGTTGGTCGCCGATGATCGGCGGGGCGAATCAGCCCGCCCTTGGAACGGGCGATCGTTGCCCTCGAGCGCATGGCGGCGCCCCTGCCGCGGACTGGTGCTTGGCAGGAACGCCGCTTGCAGCCGTCGCGCCGGCCGGCCCCGCCCGGGCGGCCAGCGAACGCCGGGCGCTCAGGAGCGGAAGCAGCGCCCGGCGCGCCGCTCGGCCTCGGCCGCCGCATCCTTCGGCGTCGACTGGCCGGCGCAGACGCTCTGGAACATGTCGACCGAGACGAAGTCGGCCTTGACCGCGGCCTGGCTCGGCGGCCCCTTGTAGCTCTGCGGGCAGGGCCGGGCGCCGGACGGCGCTATCGGGTGCCGCCGCCAGGGCCGTCTTCCACCTCACCGCTCGCGTGCGCCTGGCGCCATTGCCACGGCGGCTCGAACTCGCCCCTCCACAGGCCCCGCCGTGCCTTTCTGGCATCGGCTTCGGTCGCGACGTAACGGTCCGTGGCGGCGCGATCGGCGAGCGCCCAGCCGGCGTGGACCATGCTCTCGTTCAGGTTGCGGTCGCCGGCGGTGCAGGTCGCGGCGATGCTGCCGTCCGGCCCGGCCGCCTCGGCTTCGGGCGTGCAGCTGACGTCGAGACCGGCGACCAGATCCCACAGCGTGGCCCGGGCGACCTTGCCGCATTGATAGTCGCGACCGCCATGCTGGCAGACCTGATCGAGGTCGGGCGCGTCGATCCCGAACAGCCTGATCTGCTGGCCTGCCATCACGAGCGTCCTGCCGTCGACGATCTGCGGCGATCCCGCGATCTCGGCACGCGCCGGCCCGCCCAGGGCCAGCACGATCGCGGCCGTGCCGTACAGCAGCCGTTTCGTGGGGAGACGTCGGCTCGTTGCAGTCACTGGTCCGGCAGGTTAGGGTTCTCGGATCGCCGCGCCCGGGCCTCGCCGCCTCTCTCCTACCACGCTACTCTTTGACCACGCTACTCTCCGACCACGCTACTCTCCGACCACGCTACGCTCCGACCACGCTACGCTCCGACCACGCTACGCTCCGACCACGCTACGCTCCGACCACGCTACACTGGGCCGTGCATCCGAAGAACGCTCAAACCTCGGGGGCAACCGCATCATGATCGGTGATCCGACCAAGCTCGTCATCCGGGCCAGGTTCTCGCGCCTTGCGGCGGCCGAGGTCGCGCCGTTTCGCGAGCGCTCGACCGCGTTCGTGGTCGATGCCATGAACGGCCGGGGCGCTTTGGATCACACGATCAAGCCGCTCGACCCGAACAGCCGGTTCGTCGGCGGCGCGCTCACGGCGCGGGCCGGCGCGCGCGACAACCTCGCGGCGCTGGCGGCGCTCGACCTGATCGAGCCGGGCGACGTGCTGGTGATCGCCGCGCAAGGCTTCAGCGGCACCGCCACGCTCGGCGACAACATGGCCAGGATCGCGCAGCTCCGGGGCGCCGTCGGCATCGTGACCGACGGCCTGGCCCGTGACGCCGCGGCGATCATCGAGCTCGGCATCCCGGTCTTCTGCCGCGGCGTGACCCCGAACTCGGCGTTCCCGAGCGGCCCGGGCGAGGTCGGCCTGCCGCTCGCCATGGGCGAGGTCGCGATCGCGGCGGGCGATCTGGTCATCGGCGATCGCGACGGCGTGGTCGTGGTGCCGCGCGCGCGGCTCGCCGAGGTCACGGCGCGTCTCGAGCTGGTCGCGGCCAAGGAGGCGGAGATGCACGCCAAGGTTACCGCCGGCGCGATTCGCTCGCTGCTGGACCGCTACCCCGAGTTGCGAGAGCAGATCACCTATGTCGACTAGGACGGCAGGTCGATCGTGCCGCCCGGCAGCGGGCGCCCGCACGGCGCGACGGGGCCGCGACCGGCGCCGGCCCAGCGTCGAGTCGTCACACTCGGGGCACCGCGTGGAGCTTTTTGCTGGCATCCTGACGCCGACATCCTTAGATTGATAGGGTTGTCAGGGACTCCAGCTGGAGGATGGCAAAGGGATGACCATGCAGGATTACGTCGAGAGCCTTCGAGACAAGCACGCCTTTCTCGAGCAGCAGATCGACGCTGAGATGCACCGCCCCCTGCCTGACCACCTGCTCCTCACCCGCCTCAAGCGAGAAAAACTGAAAATCAAGGACGAGATGGCCCGTCTGGGCAACGGCGGCTCGACCGCGCGACCAAGCAGCGGCCTCCACTGACGGCCAGGCCGCGCGCGCCGGCGCACCGGCGCCGGCACCTCGCTGCCGCCGCCCCACCGG
>JBOHKK010000395.1:0-5204 GCA_050729115.1 Geminicoccaceae bacterium
GGCCTGGAGCGCCTGGAGCGTCTTGAGCGCGCGCATGAACTCGGCGAGCGCCGCGCCGCGGTAGCGCAGCAGGGTCTCGACGGCGCGCGTGCCGTTGCCGTCGCGGATCAGGGCGAGCCCGGAGGTGCCGTCGGAGAGCTTGTGGAAGGCGAGCGCCTCGGCCTCGAGGCGGTCGGCGCGCGCGAGGCGCCAGGCGGCGACCGCGACCCGCTGCGCGAGCACCGTCTGGAGCGGGCCCTCCGGCGCGAGCTCCGCGACCAGCGTCTTCTCGAATGCCCGAAACGCCGCGGGGTCCTCATCGACCAGCACCACGTGCCGGCGCGCGCACAGGCCGTGCTTGAGGGCGTTGCGCGCGCTGCGCGCCTTGCCCGCGGCGGTCCTCGGGCCGCGCGATCTGGCGCCGTTGATCCGGCTCGCCCGCGCGCGGGCGCCGGTGCTCGCGCCGATGCCGTCACTGCTCATGGGGGTGGGTCCTTCGGGGGAGTTGGAGGAGGGCGCCCGGCGATCCGCCGGGCCGGGAACCGACATGCTACCTCATGATAGGAACAAATGCAAGGGCCAGGCGACCCCGAGCCGTTAACCGGACCTTAACCGATCGACGGTTAACGATATCTTCCGCGGGTCCATGGGACCGTGCGAATCCATGCCCGCGGATCGGGGAGGACAGCGGGGCGGGGCCGCGGCCGGAGGACATAGACCACGAACCCATCAAGTCGCGACCTATGGGTGCGTGCGTCTTTTCTGTCATGCCCCGGCTTGACCGCTCCCCATGCGTGTTGCCCTGTTTCGGAATGATCTGGATCACGTTCCTAAGATCAAGATTATTCTCGCGCGCGCCGCCCTCACCTGCCGCGCGCCCGACCCGAGCCAGGCGCGAAAGGCCCGGGCATTCGGGGGTTTCCGGCTCGACCTCACGAATTGCCGAATTTCCGGCAATTTCTGCCGCACGGCCGCGAATCATGCCGTGGCGCCGGCGAGTCGGCGGCGGGCGCGCCCCGCGGATGTCGGAATTCAGCGACCGATCGGCAGGCGGCGAATACGCAACCTCGCTTCTTCGACGATTACGACGGCGCCCCTTTCCAGCGCCGGGCTGGCGGACGCCAAGACCCCTTGGAGGCGATCGACGATCCGCGCCGTCTGCGCCGAGCGCAGCCGGAACAGGATTACAGCGACGCGCGCCTCGCCCGCGGCCGCCGAGATGTCGGCGAAGTCGAGGTCGAACGTCACAACGATTCGCTTCTCGGCTACAGCTTTCGCCAACACCGCCTCGTCGCCAAGCTTGTGGAGGCCAAGCTCGCGAAGGTGCACGGCATCATGACCTTGCGTGCGCAGCCACGCCGCGACATCGGTCGCAAGGTTCATGTCGACCAGGAAGCGCATCGCTCAGGCCGGCATCACCTCCTCGCGCGTGAGCCAGGCGGCGTAAGCCAGAGCCTGCCGGACGTCCTCCGGCTCGAGATCCGGGTAGGCCTCGAGGATAGCAGCGGTCGTCTCGCCCTCCGCGACGAGGCCGACGATCGTGCTGACGGTAATCCGCATGCCGCGGATGCAGGCGCGTCCGCCCATCTTGCCCGGCTCGAAGGTGATGCGGTCGAAAGCAGCAGCTCCAGCCATTGCGGGCCACTCCCGGTTCCCAATGCGGCGGCCAACAATATAGCATCCGGGAGCCGCTTTGGCTCGCTGCCTCGCAGGACGAGGCGACGAGCGCGTTGGCGAACTCGTCCGGGCTGAACGGCCGCTCTTCGCTGGCCTCCTTGCGGGGCGTCACAATCTTGTCGCGAGGGTCCGCAGCCACGATCGTTTCACCGCAGAGGCGCAGAGGACGCCGAGACGTCCTTGTAGTTGAGAACAACGCGTCTGATGCCGCTTCTCAGAACGGGAACGTTGAAGTTTATGAGAAGACCGACTGTCCAGCCTCCGAGCCTCAGATAGGTCAACAGTTGCGCTTCGTGGATCGGCCGAAGCGTGTCTACCGACTTTAGTTCAAGGACAATGGCTCGCTCTACGAGAAAATCGAGACGGTATCCGCAATCCAGCTTCACGCCTTTGTATGCGACGGGCAGCGGGATCTGGGCGTTCGAAACCCAATCCGCCCAACTGCAGCTCACGCGCCACGCATTCCTCGTAAGTCGACTCGAGCAATCCCGGTCCGAGGGCCGTGTGTACTTCTATCGCCGCCCCAATGATTTGCTCGGTCAACTCTCTCATGCCCCTTCGTCTCCGCGTCCTCTGCGCCTCTGCGGTGATTTCCCTACCTCGGCACCGCGAGCAGCATAGCATCCATGAGCCGCTCTTGCTCCCTCGTTCAGCCTGACGAGCTCGCCGACGCGTCGCCGCCCTCGTCTCACGATGGTTTGACCGCAGAGGCGCGGAGGACGCCGAGGTGTCGTTGTAGTTGAGAACAACGCGTCCGATGCCGTGTTTCAGAACGGGAACGTTGAAGTTCATGAGGAGACCGACTGTCCAGCCTCCGAGTCTCCGCGTCCTCTGCGCCTCTGCGGTGATTTTCCTACCGGCCACCGCGAGCAGCATGGCATCACGGATTCGCTGCCAAGCGTCACGGTTTCGTACTCAGGGTCCGGAGTCACGACGGTTTCACCGCAGAGGCGCAGAGGACGCGAGAGGTCCTTGTCGTTGAGAACAACGCGTCTGATGCCGTTTCTCAGAACCGACTCACATTCGAAGCGCGGCGCCAGCCGCCGTCACGACAGCCGCGCGGCACGCGCGACCAAATTTCGGGAGTTTCCGGAATTTCCGGCGATTTTCCCGGCGCCGGCGCGAATTTCCGCGCGGCCCGTGAGGTCACACCGTGTAACGTTTTGTGACTCCGTGTGACCTACGCGTAAACACCTGTAACGCCGAGCTTTTTCGCCCTAACCAGGATTCCAGCGCGCGATTAGACGTCAAAGGCGGTGCAACCTTGCACTGCCCCGCTCCCTGAGAGCCGGTCGGAAAATCCGTGCCCGGAGCAATTTAGCTTTGAATTTCCCGTGTGCGACCATCCAAGAGCCTTCTTCGCTCGCTGTGGCGGACAACAGGTGAGAAATCGCCACCGCTCGAGGCGGGGTCGGTTCCGGGGCCCTGGAGGCTCAGCGCCAGCGCCTGTCCGTGCCAGAACCGGCACCGGTGCTCCGGACCGCATGCGTTGCGGCTCGAGCCTGTTGATTTCGGATTACTGGCCGCCGATGCGGGTAATGCCCGGCGCCCCTCTACCGGGCGGCGATGAGCTCGAAGGAGCGCAGCCGCGCGGCATGGTCGTAAACGTCCGAGACGATGATCAGCTCGTCGGCGCCGGTCTCCAGGGCGAGCGCGTCGATGCCCGCGCGCACGGTGTCCGGGGCGCCGACGATCGAGCGGGCCAGCATCTGCATGACCCGCGCCTTCTTCATCGGCGACCAGTAGCTCTCGATGTCGTCGATCGGCGGCCGGCTCAGGCCGCGGGTGCCGCGGAAGATGTCGGCGAAGGCCATCTGCTGCGTCGTGGCCAGCCGGCGCGCCTCGGCGTCGCTGTCGGCGGCGATGACGTTGACGCCGACCATGGCGTAAGGCCGGCCCTGCTGCTCGGACGGCTTGAACCGGCTGCGATAGATCTGGAGCGCCTGGATCAGGTGCTGGGGCGCGAAATGCGAGGCGAAGGCATAAGGGAGGCCGAGCTCGGCTGCGAGCATCGCGCCGAAGGCGCTCGATCCGAGGATCCAGAGCGGCACCTCCGTGCCCGCGCCCGGCACGGCCCGGATCGCCTGGTCCGGCCGCGCCGGGGCCAGCAAAGCCTGCAGTTCCAGCACGTCCGGGGGGAAGCTCTCGGCTGCCGCAGGCGAGCGGCGCAGCGCGCGGAGGGTCTGCTGGTCCGTCCCCGGGGCGCGGCCGAGCCCGAGGTCGATGCGACCGGGGAACAGGAGCGCCAGCGTGCCGAACTGCTCGGCAATGACGAGCGGCGCGTGGTTCGGCAGCATGATGCCGCCCGCACCCACCCGGATGGTCTGGGTTCCGGCGGCGATATGGGCGATGACGAGGGAGGTCGCGGCGCTCGCGATGCCCGGCATGTTGTGATGCTCGGCGACCCAGATGCGGCGATAGCCCCAACCTTCGGCGTGGGCGGCCAGCTCGCGGGCATGGTCGAGCGCGCCGCGCGCGTCGGTCTCTTCGGTCACGCGCACGAGATCGAGGATCGACAGCGCCACCATCGCGTACTCCTCGTCGAGCCGAGCTCCGGCGCGCCCCGTCGGCCATGCCGTTTCGGCCGGCCGATGCGCCAAGCGGAGGCCCCCCAACTGCTTCGGAACATGGAGGCAGGCCCCCTATCGTCAAGCTCGGAACCGCTCTCGCGCGGCGCCCGGGCGGGCGAGGGCGAAGCGCGAAGGCGGCGCCACACCGGCCCCGCGCGCCTGGCTCTTTGGTCCAACCACCAAGATTGAACCAGAGCGGCGCGTTTTCGGAATTGCCGGGGAATTTTCCGGCCCCGGCGCGAATTTCCGCGGCGCCGGCGAGGTCACACTTTGCAACACGATGTGCAACGTCGTGACCACGCATAAGTAACTGTGCTCACAAGCTTTTTAGCCATCACCGCGATTCGAGCGCGCGATTCGACGTCAAGACCGATCCGAATCGGCACGACTTGGGACGTCGACCGCCGGTCGATCCACCCGTGCCCGGCGCCGTTGGTTCCGAATTTACGCTGTCATCCCGCGCCAGCCCGAGCGGGCGCTGATGCCCGAGGGTGGTGGCAAGCTCGAAAAGGCTTCCGATCGCCGGCGCTGCGATGTCAATGAGGGCATGGCCCTCAATCTCGGCCTCCTGTTCCGGACACTGGCGCCGATGCGCAGTCGCGACAACATGCGCGCCTGCGCTCAGGGGATCGACGCCATGGGTCGCGAGGAGGCGGCCTACTGGCTCGGCATGGCGATGCATCGCCGAAACCCGCGGCGCGTGCTCGCGGCACTGCGGTTGCTGCTCACCGATGCTCAGGAGACGGAACAGCCTCAGGCGTTGGCGGCGAACGGCGGGGGGGCGACGTTGATCGACCTGGCGGTGCCGGAGATCGCCCGGTTTCAATCCACGCCCCCGCGGGGGGGCGACCGGGCGTCCCCCCGGTATCGTACGAGACAGTCGCCTGTTTCAATCCACGCCCCCGCGGGGGGGCGACGCGACCGAGGTTGCCGATCAAAAGTACTTTGTTAACAGTTTCAATCCACGCCCCCGCGGGG
>JBOHKK010000396.1:0-5178 GCA_050729115.1 Geminicoccaceae bacterium
CCGCCGCAGCGCCGCCGAGCGCCCCGCTGGCGATGGCCCTGCCCAGAGAGGCGCGCGGCCAGGGGCGCATCCTCCAGGCCCCGGGTCGGATCAGCAGCGACGGTACGCTCGCGCTCATGGTGCTCGACTACGACGAGACGGGGCGGATCCGGCTGCGCGGCGAGGCGTCGCCTGGCGCCCCGCTCCGGATCTACGTCGACAATGCGCCCGCCGGCGCCGCGGTGGTCGAGCCGAGCGGCAAGTGGACCACCGTCCTGGAGCCGAGCCTGGCGCCCGGCGACTACACGCTTCGCCTCGACCAGCTGGATCCGTCGGGCAAGCCGACCGCCCGCCTCGAGACTCCCTTCACCCGCGCGAGCCAGCCCCCGGTCGAAGGCGACGTGCAGGTCGACTTCGTGATCGTCCAACCCGGCAACTCGCTGTGGCGGATCGCCCGCCGTCTGTACGGCGAGGGCGTCCACTACGTCCATATCTACGATGCCAACCAGGGGCAGATCCGCGATCCGGATCTGATCTATCCGGGGCAGGTTTTCGAGATCCCAAGCGATATCGGCGCGGCCGGCTGATCAGTCACGCCACGACGCTTTGGGACGCGCGGCGAGCTCAGCCCGCCTGGCGCGCCGGCTCCCGGGTCAGGGCGTCGAAGTCGCTGATCAGCTGCCGGGTGATCGCACCGACCTCGAAGCGATGATCGTCGATCTCGCGCACCGGCGTGATCTCGACCGCGGTGCCGGTGAGGAACACCTCGGTGGCGTCGGCAAGTTCTTCCGGCTTGATGTAGCGCTCGATCACCTCGATCCCGCGGCCCTGGGCGAGGCCGATCACCGTCTGCCGGGTGATGCCGTCGAGGAAGCAGTCGGGGAGCGGCGTATGCAGCTTGCCGTCGATCACCAGGAACAGATTGGCACCGGTGCCCTCGGCCAGATAACCGCGGTAGTCGAGCATCAGAGCGTCGTCGTAGCCTTTGGCCTCGGCTTCGTGCTTGCTGAGCGTGCAGATCATGTACAGGCCGGCGGCCTTGCTCTGGGTCGGCGCGGTGTTCGGCGCCGGCCGGTCGTAGATCGCGCGGGTCATACGGATGCCCTTCAGGCGCGCCTCCGGCGTGAAATAGGCCGGCCACGCCCAGGCCGCGATCGCGAGGTGGATCCGACAGTGCTGAGCGGACACGCCCATCATCTCGGGGCCGCGCCAGGCGAGCGGCCGCACGTAGCCGTCGCCGATGCCGTTCGCGGCGATCACCTGCTTGCAGGCCTGATCCACGGTCGCGAAGTCGTAGGGCAGCGCGAAGCCGAGCTTTTGCGCCGAGTCCGCCAGCCGCAGCGTGTGCTCGGTCAGCTTGAAGATCCGGCCGTCGTAGACCCGCATGCCCTCGAATACGCAGCTGGCATAGTGCAGCGCATGGGTGAGCGGGTGGACCGTGGCGTCCCGCCACGGCACCATGATGCCGTTCATCCAGATGAATCCGTCGCGGTCGTCGTACGGCACGAGGGACATCAGACGCTGCCTTTCTGCGGACACTTGTGCTAGAGAACAGCGCGTAGCATCGAGCGTCCGTGAGAGTCAACGTGATCGAGAAGGCCGCCCGAAGCCTGCCGAGCGTCGCCCCCAACCCGCTGTTCCTGCGCGACGAGGAGCTCACCCGGGGGATCGAGCTGCTGGATGCCGCCTACCGGTCCCTGATCGGGGAGCCGGACCGCGAGCTCGCCGACGAGGGTCTTGGCCGCAATCACCGTTGGGTGCTCTATTTCGTCGGTCGCCATCCGGGAATCACCATGGTTGAGCTGGTCGGCCGGGTCCATCTGAGCAAGCAGAGCCTGTCGCGCCTGCTGGGCGAGCTGGTCGAGCGCGGTCTGATCGCGCGCACCCGCGGCGCGCGCGACCGCCGGCAGCAGCTGCTCGAGCTGACCGCGCCAGGTCGCCAGCTGGAAGAGGTGCTGAACGGCCGCCTGCGCCGGCGTCTGGCCCGCGCCTATCGGGCCGCCGGCGCCGAGGCGGTGGCCGGCTACCATCAGGTTCTTCTCGGACTCGTCGATGACGGCCGGCGCGCCGCCGGCCCGGTCGCGTAGCGGAGATCGCGATGGCCGAAGGCATGCCGACCGAAGCCGCGCGTCACATCCTGGTGGTGGACGACGACAACCGGCTGCGCCGTCTGCTGCAGCGCTACCTGACCGAGCACGGCTATCACGTGACCACCGCCGCCGATGCCAACGAGGCCAAGGCATCGCTCAAGAACTTCGCCTTCGACCTGATGGTTTTGGACATCATGCTGCCGGGCCAGAACGGGATCAGCCTGACCAGCGAGCTGCGCCACGCCGCCGATCTGCCGATCCTGTTGCTGACCGCGCTCGGCGAGACCGACGATCGGGTGAACGGCCTGGCTGCGGGCGCCGACGACTATCTGGTCAAGCCCTTCGATCCCCGCGAGCTCCTGCTCCGGATCGCGACGATCCTGCGCCGCAGCGCGCCGCCGGTGCCGAGCCAGGGGCCGCTCCGCTTCGGTCCGTTCACCTTCGATCCCCAGGCGGCGGTCCTGTGGCGCGGCGACACACGGGTCCACCTGACCGACGCCGAGCTGTCGCTCCTGCAGGTGCTCGCCGCGCAGCCCGGGGCGCCGGTCAGCCGCCGCGAGCTCGGGCGGCGCAGCCGGGTCACCGGCTCCGATCGGGCGATCGACACCCAGATCGCCAGGCTCAGGCGCAAGCTGGAGCCCGACCCGCGGCGACCTCGCAACCTGTTGACCAAGCGTGGTGAGGGCTATGTTCTCAAGCCTGGCAGCTAGGCCTGCCCATCCCCTGCCCGATGTGGTCCGGCCGCCCCGGGTCGTGCCGCGCAGCCTGTTCAGCCGCACGCTGCTGATCGTCATCCTGCCGCTGCTGATCTTGCAGGTGGTGCTGACCTACGTGTTCTACGAGCGCCATTGGGACAAGGTGACCCGCACGCTGGCGTTCGGTCTGGCCGGCGAGGTGGGGCTGCTGGTCGAGCTGCTGGAGGCGGCGCCGACGCCCGAAGCGCAGGCGATGGTCCTCGATCTGGCGCGCAAGCACTTTCAGTTCGCGGTGTCTTTGGAGCCGGACGGGAACCTGACCGCGGCCGCCGAGAGCAGCGGCCTGCTGCCGCCCGCCCGTCTCGACCAGAAGCTGCAGGAGCGGTTCAACGAGGCGGTCAATCACCCGTTCGTGATCGACACCCGCTCGGTCGACGAACCGAACGAGCCGGATCGGATCGCGGTGTCCGTCCAGCTCGATGACGGCATCCTGCGCATCCTGCCGCCGCGCAAGCGGGTCGACAGCGACACCACCCGGGTGTTCATCGGCTGGATGGTCGGACTGTCCCTGCTCCTGCTTGCGCTCGCGGTCTATTTCATGACCCGCCAAGTGCGTCCGATCCTGAGGCTGGCGCGGGCGATGGACAAGTTCGGCAAGGGCCGGGACCTTGGCGACTTCCGGCTGGCGGGGCCGACCGAGATTCGGCGGGCGGGCGCGGCCTTCAACATGATGCGCAAGCGCCTGCTCCGGCACATCAGCCAACGCACCGAGATGCTGGCGGCGGTATCCCACGACCTTCGTACCCCGCTCACCCGCATGAAGCTGGAGCTGGAGATGTTGGGCGGGGGACGGCCGGCGCCGGGCCAGGTGGAGGACCTGCGCGCCGACGTGGAGGAGATGGCGCGCGTGGTCGACGGCTACCTCGATTTCGCCCGCGGCGAAGGCCAGGAGAGCATCGTCGCCACCGACCTCGGCTCGTTGCTGCAGGAGATCGCCGAGCGTGCGGCTGCGCCGCGAACCCGTGTCGAGGTCCAGCTCGAGGAGCCGATCACGCTCCCCCTGCGACCGATCGCGATGCGCCGCTGCCTGACCAATCTGGTCCAGAACGCCGCCCGCTACAGCACGTTCGTCCGAATGCGCGCGGCGGCCAAGGACCACCAGGTCTGGCTCGCGATCGACGACAACGGTTCCGGGATCCCCGAGGACCAGCGCGAAGCCGTGTTCCGGCCGTTCTACCGCCTCGATGCGGCGCGGCGGCCCGCGACCGGCGGCGTCGGCCTCGGCCTCACCATCGCCCGCGACATCATCCTCGGCCACGGCGGCGACATCGAGCTCACCGATGCGCCCGAGGGCGGTCTTCGGGTTCTGGTCCGCCTGCCCCGCTAGAGCAATTTCCGATGAGATCGAACCGCTTCGGATCGCCCCATCGCCCCGCTCGTCGGATAACAATTGATCTGGCTCATGGAGTTAGAGCAGCTTTATCCGGACGAGGATCGCCCGTGGCGATCTCGTCTCATCGGATGCTGCTCTAGCCTCCGGATCGCCCGGTGCCGAGACCGTCGTCCTTGCTGGCCGCCGCCGCGCCGCCGGTGGTGCTCGCTTCGGCGAGCGCCGTCCGGGCGCAGCTGCTCGCCGCCGCGGGCGTGCCGTTCGAGCAACGTCCGGCCACGGTCGACGAGCTGGCCCTGAAGGAATCCCTGCAGGCGGAGGGCGCTTGCGCCGGCGACGCGGCGATCGCTCTGGCCGAGCTCAAGGCGCAGCAGATTGCGCGCCACCTGCCGGAGGCGATCGTGCTCGGCGCGGATCAGATTCTGACCTGCGCGGGCCGCTGGTTCGACAAGCCCCAAGATCGCGCCGAAGCGCGCGCCCAGCTCGGCGCGCTCGCCGGGGAGGGGCACGAGCTGGCGACCGCGGTGGTCGCATTCCGGGGCGGCGTGCGCGTGTGGCACCATCTCGCGGTGCCGCGCCTGTGGCTGCGCCCTTGCTCGCCGGAATTTCTCGATGCCTACCTCGACGCGGTCGGCGCTGCGGCGCTCACCTCGGTCGGCGCCTATCAGATCGAGGGGCTGGGCGCGCAGCTGTGCGCCCGGATCGAGGGCGATCACTTCGCGGTGCTGGGACTGCCCGTCCTGGAGCTGCTCGAGTTCCTGCGCGAGCAGGGGGTGCTCCTGCGATGACCGGGGACGGTTATCTGAGCGGGCGCGCCCGGCTTGCCGGCGTGATCGGCTGGCCGGTGGCGCATTCGCTCTCGCCCCGGCTGCACGGCCATTGGCTGCGCCGTTATCGCATCGACGGCGCCTACGTGCCGCTCGCGGTGCCGGCGGAAAGCCTGGAGCGGGCGCTCCGCGCTCTGCCCGCCCTGAGTTTCGCCGGCGTCAACCTCACGATCCCGCACAAGGAAGCGGCCGCCCTC
>JBOHKK010000397.1:0-5155 GCA_050729115.1 Geminicoccaceae bacterium
ATCCGGATCGTGCTCACGGAGGCGATCGATGCCGGCGGCTCGTCGCTGCGCGACTACGTCCAGACCGACGGGGCGCTCGGGTTCTTCCAGGACCGCTTCGCGGTGTACGGGCTGAGCGGTCGGCCATGCCGCGTGTGCGGCCAAGCAGTCCGACGGGTCGCGCAGGCCAACCGGGCGACTTACTACTGCGCGCGCTGCCAGCGCTGAGCCGGGCCGGGACGGCCCGATTCAGGACTGGACGGGCCCTGGGGGCTTTGTGCTATAGGCGCACGCTCGCCGCGGCCGAGCCGAGCGCCGGTCGGGCGGTGGACACATCCCCCTTCGATTCGTCGGCACCGTCGACGCTCAGCTCAGGAGCCAAAAGCCATGGCGTATGAGACCATCCTGGTCGAGACGCGCGGGCGGGTCGGCCTGATCACGCTCAATCGGCCGAACGCGCTCAACGCGCTGAACACCCAGGTGATCGCCGAGCTCAATCAGGCGCTCGGCGCGCTCGAAGCCGATCCCGACGTCGCGGTCATGGTGCTCACCGGCTCGGACCGGGCGTTCGCGGCCGGCGCCGACGTCAAGGAAATGGAAGCCTTGGATTTCATGGCGGCCTACCGGAGCGACTTCATCGGCAGTTGGCAGGAGGTCGCCCGCGTGCGCAAGCCGATCATCGCGGCGGTCGCCGGCTACGCGTTGGGCGGCGGCTGCGAGCTCGCGATGATGTGCGACATCATCATCGCCGCCGAGAACGCGAAATTCGGTCAGCCGGAGATCAACCTCGGGACCATTCCGGGCGCCGGCGGCACGCAACGGCTGACGCGCGCGGTCGGTAAGGCCAAGGCGATGGAGATGGTGCTGACCGGGCGGATGATGGACGCCGAGGAGGCGGAGCGCGCGAGCCTGGTCGCCCGGGTGGTGCCGACTACCGATCTGCTCGACGAGGCGCTCAAGCTGGCCGAGACCATCGCCGAGAAGTCGCAGCCCATGGTCGCGCTGGCGAAGGAAGCGGTCAACGTCGCCTACGAGACCACGCTGGCTGAGGGCATCCGGTTCGAGCGGCGCGCGTTCTATTCGACCTTCGCCACGGAGGACCGCCGCGAGGGTATGCAGGCGTTCGTGGAGAAACGCACCCCGAACTTCAACAACCGCTGATCGGCCGCACCCGCCGCCGTCGTTGACGGCGCTGGCGCACGGCGCTAAACACGCCGCTCCTTCCGCAGAACCGCAAGAAGCCATGGCCCATCACCCGTCCGCCAAGAAGCGCATCCGCCAGACCGTCAAGCGTACCGCGATCAACCGCTCCCGGATCAGTCGGATCCGCACGTTCATCAAGAAGGTCGAGCAAGCCGTCGCGAGTGGTGACCCTGAATCGGCGCGCCATGCGCTCGCGGCCGCCGAGCCGGAAATTCGCCGCGGCGTGAACAAGGGCGTGCTCAAGCTCAATACAGCTTCGCGTCGGATCTCGCGCCTCTCGAAGAAGGTGAACGAGATCGCGGCATCGACCCGGCCCTGAGCGGCAAGACACCGTGACTGCTCCCGAGGCGCGAAAGAGCGCTCAGATCACGACATGACTTGCCGTCTACCTAATAATTTTTGCGAGAAATTGACAGAAATTACTTGAAAAGCACACTTGTTTATTAGCGTTTATTTGGTAAGTCAACTCAACCATAGGGCGATATTTCGCGTTCTCCTTTCGGTCACCTTGTCACACGCGAACGCAGCGCTTACGCTGCGCCCCACAGATCGAAGCCTCGGTGTCTCGATTCATGCCTCAACCCTTCAGCCGATCGCGGCAAGAGGAACTTCGCGATCAAATGGGAACGCCTGTGCCCAGAGAATGACGAATTCGGCGTGTGATGTCCGTGCTGGCGTCCTCGAGCACGGGCGAGTGGGTCGTTGGTCGTAGACTTGAGGGCCACATGAGCCTCCAACCCAAGAGCGCCGTGCAAGATCTCGACCGGCAGTGGTCCCAGGTTCGGGGGATGCTGCGTGCGGAGTTTGGCGAAACCACGTTCAACACCTGGCTTGCGCCGCTGGCTCTGGGGGGGTTGGAAGGCGAGCGCATCATGCTCAGCGTACCGACCCGCTTTCTCCGCGACTGGGTCGCTGCCCACTACGCCGATCGCATCCGGGTCCTGTGGCGGCGGGTCAACCCGGAGGTCAACGGGGTCGCTCTGGGCGTCATGCCGGTACCGGCGAGCCAGCCCGCGCCGGCCAGCGCGAGATCCGGCGCCGCGGGCCCGGCGCAGGGTTCGCTCGAGAGCCCACCGCCGGCCGAGAGCGAGATCGGCGCTCCGCTCGACCCGCGCTGCACCTTCGAGAGCTTCGTGGTCGGCCAGCCGAACGAGTTCGCCTTCGCCGCCGCCAAGCGCGTCGCCGACCTGTCCCCACCACCCTTCAACCCGCTCTTCGTCCATGGCGGCGTCGGCCTCGGCAAGACCCACCTGATGCACGCCATCGCCTGGCGGATCCGCCGGCAGGACGCCAGGCGCCGCGTGGTGTACCTGTCCGCCGAGAAGTTCATGTATCAGTTCATCAAGGCGCTGCGCTTCAAGGACACCATGAGCTTCAAGGAGCTGTTCCGCTCGGCCGACGTCCTGATGGTCGACGACGTCCAGTTCATCGGCGGCAAGGAGACCACCCAGGAGGAATTCTTCCATACCTTCAACAGCCTGGTCGACCGTGGCCGGCAGATCGTGATCTCGGCGGACCGTAGCCCGTGCGAGCTGGCCGGCCTCGAGGAGCGGATCCGCTCGCGCCTGGGCTGGGGGCTCGTGGTCGACATTCATCCCACCACCTACGAGCTGCGGCTCGAGATCCTTCGGGCGAAGGTGGCGATGATCGCCGGGGAGGTCGAGATCCCGGACGCGGTGCTCGAGTTCCTGGCCCGGCGGATCACCTCGAACGTGCGCGAGCTCGAGGGTGCCTTGAACCGGATCGTCGCTCAGGCGACCCTGGTCGGGCGGGCGATCACGCTCGACTTGGCGCAGGAGATCCTGCAGGACCTGCTGCGCGCCTACGAGCGGCGGGTGACCATCGAGGAGATCCAAAGGCGGGTGGCCGAGCACTACGGCCTTCGGATCGCCGACATGCACTCGTCGCGCCGGGCGCGCGCGGTCGCCCGGCCGCGCCAGGTGGCGATGTACCTGGCCAAGCAGCTGACCCCGCGCTCCCTGCCGGAGATCGGCCGCAAGTTCGGCGGCCGTGACCACACCACGGTGATGTACGCGATCCGCAAGATCGAGGACCTGCGCACCACCGAGCCGCTTCTGAGCGACGACATCGAGACGTTGCGGCGATTGCTCCACGGTTGACGACGCGCGCCGCCCTCTCGGGCGTTTTTTGCTGTCCTTTCAAGCCATTGATGGTAGTGTCCGCATCCCGGCGGGACCTGCAGCCGACGGTCGGCTCGCGGCCGGGAAAAGTGGGGCGCCAAGCCCCCGGACCAACCACATTGCGGCATGGCGAATGAAGCTGGCCATCGAACGAGCAGCATTGCTGAAGTCCCTTGGCCACGTGCAGAGCGTGGTCGAACGGCGGACCACGATCCCGATCCTGTCCAACGTCAAGCTGGAGGCGGAGGACGGTACCCTTGGCCTGACCGCGACCGACCTCGACCTGTCGGTGGTCGAGCAGACCGCGGCGGAGGTCAGCCAGCCCGGCGCCACGACGGCGCCCGCGCACACCCTGTACGACGTGGTGCGCAAGCTGCCCGAAGGCGCCCGGGTCGCGATCGAGCGCAGCGACTCCGGCGGCGAGCTCACGCTGCGCAGCGGGCGGGCCACCTTCGATCTGCCCTGCCTGCCGGCCGACGAGTTTCCCTCGATGGGCGACGAGGGCCTCGAGCACGGCTTCACGATGCCGGCGGACGACCTCAGGAGGCTGATCGATCGCACCCGTTTCGCGATCTCGACCGAGGAGACGCGCTACTACCTGAACGGCATCTTCCTGCATGCGCTCGAGGATGGCGCCGGCTGCCTGCGCGGCGTGGCCACCGACGGCCACCGCCTGGCCCGGGTCGAGACCGCGCTGCCGGACGGCGCCGCGGGCATGCCGCCGGTGATCGTCCCGCGCAAGACGATCGGCGAGCTGCGCAAGCTGATCGACGATCTGGAGGGCGATGCCCCGGTCGAGATCGGGCTGTCGCCCTCCCGGATCCGCTTTCGCATCGGCTCGGCGGTGCTGCGCTCGCGCCTGATCGACGGCACGTTTCCGGACTACGAGCGGGTGATCCCGACCGGCAACGACAAGCTCCTGGTCGCGCCGACCAAGGAGCTGTCGGCCGTCATCGATCGCGTGGCGACCATCTCGACCGATCGCTCGCGCGCCATCAAGCTCGCGCTCGCCGACGGCAGGCTGACGCTGTCCGCGGTCAGCCCGGAGGCCGGCCGCGCCGTCGAGGAGCTGGACGTCAGCTATCCCAGCGAGCCCCTGGAGATCGGGTTCAACGCTCGCTATATGCTGGACATGAGCGCGCAGATCGAGGGCGACGACATCGAGGTGGCGATCGCCGATGCCGGATCGCCGATGCTGGTGCGCGATCCCAAGGACAGCAGCACGCTCTATGTGCTGATGCCCATGCGCGTCTGATGGCGCTGGCCCTGGACTGTCGGCCGCGCCAGGCGGCGAGCCTTGCCGTGCGCCGGCTCGCGCTGGTCGATTTTCGCGGCTATGCCAAGGTGCGGCTCGAGACCGACCCGCGGCCGGTGGTGCTGACCGGGCCGAACGGCGCCGGCAAGACCAACCTTCTGGAGGCGATCTCGTTCCTGGCGCCCGGGCGCGGCCTGCGCCGGGCGCGCCTGGGCGAGGTCGATCGCATCGGCGGCGCCGGCCCCTGGTCGGTCGTAGCTCGGCTGGAGGCACCCGGCGGCGCCGTGGAGATCCGCACCGGCCGGGCCCAGGGCGGCGAGCGCGAGCGCCGGATGCTGCAGATCGACGGCGGCGACGCCCTGAGCCAGGCGGTCCTCGCCGAGGTCGTCGCCGTGGTCTGGCTGACCCCGGCCATGGACCGGCTGTTCCTGGACGGCGCCGGCGAGCGGCGGCGGTTCCTCGATCGGCTGGTGGTGAGCAGCGATCCGGCGCATGCGGCGCAGCTGGCGCGCTATGCCCATGCCCTGCGCCAGCGGGCCAGCCTGCTGCGTACCGGCCGGGTCGACCCGTCCTGGCT
>JBOHKK010000398.1:0-5081 GCA_050729115.1 Geminicoccaceae bacterium
GACGGTCGGCGAGTTCCAGGCCTACCCGGGCTCGCGCAACACGGTGCCGGGCCGGGTGCGCTTCACCGTCGACCTGCGCCATCCGGACGGCGGCACCATGGATGCGATGGATCACGCGCTGCGCGAAGCGTTCGAGCGGGCGCGCGGCCGTTCGGCCGGGCGGCTGGAGTTCCATGTGCACGAGATCTGGTACGCGCCGCCCGTGGGGTTCGACCGCGCGTGCATCGAGGCGGTGCGGCAGGCGACCACGAACCTCGGTCTGTCGGCGCGCGAGATCGTGAGCGGCGCCGGCCACGATGCCGTGTACATGGCGCGGGTGGTGCCGACGGCGATGATCTTCGTGCCGTGCAAGGACGGGATCAGCCACGCCGAGGTGGAGTACGCCGCGCCCGAGGCCTGCGCCGACGGCGCCAACGTGCTGCTGCACGCGGTGCTCGCCCGTGCGGGTGCCCAGTGGTCTGGGCCAGACAGATGATCCCCACACGGCTGGTCGCAAAGACCACTGAATCATAGGTGTAGTGGTTCGCGAGGCACCAAACGAAGGAACTCCTTCGTTTGGTTCGAACCACTAGCGCGACCGGGCCGAGCCTGCTTCCGCCTGCGCTGCCTGGGCGCGGCGGGCGTGGCGGCCCACGAACGGGATCTGCGAGAGGATGAACAGGAAAGTCAGCCCGGACAGGCCGAACACCTTGAAGGTCACCCAGAAGTCGGTCGACTGGGTGCGCCAGACGATCTCGTTCAAGGCCGCCATGGCCACGAAGAACAGCGCATAGCGGAGCGTGAACTGGCGCCAGGCGGCATCGCTCATCGGCGGCATCATCGGGCCCAGGAGCGTCTTCAGCAGAGGCCGCCGCAACGCCAGGCCGCCAAGCAGGATCAGCGCGAATAGAGCCTGGACGATGGTCGGCTTCATCTTGATGAAGGTCGCGTCCTGGAGCCACAAGGTGAGGCCGCCGAAAACCGCAATGATGGCGCTCGTCACCAATGGAATCAGCGGCACCCTGCGCTCCGCGGCCCAGGCGGCGAGGAGCGCGACCAGGCTCGCCGCGATCAGCGCGCCGGTGGCCGGCATCAGGCCGAGCGTGACATAGGTCACGAAGAACACCGCGAGCGGCCCATAGTCGACCGCGGGCTTCAGCCAGCGCGGCGCGCTTGAGGTGGAGTTCATGACGACCCGATCCTCCGGACGATCCGTCCCTTCCATTCCGACGATCGAGCGCCGCGCGTCAAGCCCCGGCGGCGCCACGACGCCTGTCCAGGCGTGCTTGCTTGCCTCGCAGGGTGCGTCGTGTTGCGGATCCCTTGGCCGCGCATCGATCAAGGTTTCACGATCCGATTTGCCCGAGCGTCGCCACATCGACTATCAGCCGGTCATGGTGCGCTATGCGCTCGGCCCGAGGTAGCGCCCGCGCCGGTCCTCAGAGCGCAAAGGTGCGCGGCGACAGCGGCCGGGTATCGGCTCACGATCCGCCCCTCGCCGGGCCGCCGCGGGTCTGGTGGCCGAGAAAAAGGGACAGGTCGGGATGAATGACTTCGCCGTGGTTTTGGGCCTGGCGCTGTTTCCGGCGCTCGGCAACTTCTTCGGTGGTCTGCTCGCCGAGTTCGTGCCGACCTCGAAGCGCACGCTCAATCGGGCGCTGCACGCCGCGGCGGGTGTCGTCATCGCCATCGTCGCCGTGGAGCTGATGCCGCGCGCCCTGCAAGCGACCTCGGGCTGGCTGGTCGCGATCGCCTTCGGCGTCGGCGGTGTCGCTTACGTCGCTCTCGCAGCGATGGTCGACTGGCTGCAGAGGAACGGCTCCGACCAGGGCGGTCGCGGCGGCATGTGGATGGTCTATGTCGCCGTCGCCGTGGACCTGTTCAGCGACGGGCTGATGATCGGCGCGGGCGCCGCGGTCACGACTAGCCTCGCCTTGATTCTGGCGCTCGGCCAGGTGCTGGCCGACGTGCCGGAGGGGTTCGCTGCGATCGCCGATTTCAAGGACAAGGGTGTTGCCCGCTCGCAGCGGCTCGTGCTCGGCCTGTCGTTCACCGTGCCCGCGCTGGTCGCGGCGAGCCTCGCCTACCTTCTGCTGCGTGATCAAAGCGAAGCGCTCCAAATGGCCGGCGTCGTCTTCACGGCGGGGCTGCTGACCGTGGCGGCGGTGGAAGACATGATGACGGAGGCGCATGCGAGCGCCGCGGACAGCCGGGCCTCCGTCCTCGCCTTCGTCGGCGGCTTCGTTCTGTTCACGCTCGTCTCCGCCGGCCTCGGCGGGTAAGTCCCGAGCGCGGCTGAGGCGGCGAGCGCGGCCGTGCTCAGCCGCGTAGCCGCCGGTTCTCCGGATCGAGCAGGGGCGCCGTAGCGATCACCGCAGGACGACGAGCGCCGAAGATCTCGACCTCGAGCTCGGTGCCCGGGGTGGCGAGCTCGCGCGTGACGTAGGCGAGCGCGATGCTCTGCGCCAGCGTGTGGCCGTAGCCGGCCGAGCCGACCAGGCCGATCCGCTCGCGGCCGGCGAACACGCGCGCGCAGAACGGCGCATCGACATCGTCGGTGTCGACGACCAGAGGCACAAGGCGTTGCGGCACGCCGGCATCGCGCTGGCGCAACAGCGCCTCGCGCCCGACGAAATCCGGCTTGTGCAGCGCGACGAACCGTTCGAGCGACGCCTCGAGCGGGCTGAACTCGTGGGTCAGATCGACCTTCCAGGCGGGGTAGCACTTCTCGAGCCTGAGGCTGTCCATGGCGTACATGCCGAAATCGCGGATGCCGAAGTCGGCGCCCGCGGTCAGCAGCGCCTGATACACCGGGAGCTGGTGCTCGATCGGCAGGTGCAGCTCCCAGCCGAGCTCGCCGACGTAGCTGATCCGAAGCGCCAGCACCCGGGCGAAGCCGATCTCGATCGAGCGGGCGGAGAGCCAGGGGAACGCCGCATTGGACAAATCGGCCTCGGTAATCCGACCGAGCGCCGCGCGCGAGAGCGGGCCGGCGAGCACCAACGTGCCGTAGCGCGGCGTGACGTTGCGGACCGTCACGCCGCCGTCCTCGGGCAGATGAGCGCGCAGCCACTGCTCGTCGTGCCATTCCGCGATCGCCGCACTCACCAGATACAAGCGATCCTCGGCGAGCCTGGTGATCGTGAGCTCGGACAGGACGCCGCCGTTCGGCGTGCACAGGTAGGCGAGGGTGACGCGCCCGACCTTCGGCAGCCGGCCACAGATCAGCCGGTCGAGCCAGCGGGCGGCGCGCGGCCCTTCGATCTCGAATTTGGCGAAACCGCCGAGATCCATCACGCCGACCCGCTCGCGCACCGCCCGGCACTCCTCGCCCACCGCGTCGTGCCAGTTGGTGCGATGGAAGCTCGGCCGCTGCTCGGGCCTCTGGCCCTCCGCCGCGAACCAGGTCGCGCGCTCCCAGCCGCCGCGCGCGCCGAACATCGCGCCTTTGGCCCGAAGCGTCTCGTACAGCGGGGTCGTCTTGGCCGGCCGTCCGGCCGGGCGCTCCTCGAAGGGGAACGCGATCGCGTACTCCTTCTGATACAGCTCGCAGGCCTTGGCGCGCGTGTACGCTTGGTTGGCGTAGTCGGTGTAGCGACGCGGATCGAGGCCGAAAAGATCCCACTCGGGCTCGCCTGCCGTGATCCATTCGGCCATCGCCTTGCCGGCGCCGCCCGCCTGGACGATGCCGAAGCTGAACGCGCAGCAGAGATAAAAGTTGTCGAGGCCGTAGGCCGGGCCGATCAGCGGATTGCCGTCGGGGGTGTAGGGGATCGGACCGTTGACCACGCGGGTGATGCCGGCGTGCGCGAAGATCGGCACGCGCGCGATCGCATCCTCGATGTAGCGCTCGAGCCGGTCGAGATCGTCCGGGAACAGCTCTCTGCCGAACTCGGCCGGCGGCTCCGCGCCGTCCCAGGCGAGCCTGCAATCCCATTCGTACGGGCCGAGCAGCAGGCCCGCCCGCTCCTGGCGGAGGTAGTAGGAGACGTCCGGGTCGCGAACGAGCGGCAGCGGCCGGCCGTGCGCCTCGATCTCGGGAATCGCCTCGGTGACCAGATACTGATGCTCCATCGACACGATCGGCAGATCGAGACCGACCATCCTCCCGATCTCGCGCGCCCGGTAGCCGGCGGCGTTGACCGCGATCTCGCAGGTGATCGCGCCGTCCCTGGTCTCGATCCGCCACTCGCCCGACGGCGTGCGCCCGATTGCGCGCACCGGGTTCTGACGGTAGATCGTGGCGCCGGCGGCGCGGGCGCCCTTGGCGAGCGCCTGCGTGACCTGGCTGGGGTCGATGTCGCCGTCGTCCGGATCCCAAAGGCCGCCCAGGATGTCGTGGGTTTCGAGGAAGGGGTGGCGCGCCCTCATCGCGTTCGCGGACATGATCTCGAAGCCGAGGCCCTGGGCCTGGGCCATGCCCGCCACATGCCGGAACTCCTCCATGCGCTCGTTGGTGTGCGCGAGGCGGATGCTGCCGCTTGGGCGGTGATCGATCGCCTGGTCGACCTCGGCCGGCAGCTCTCGGTACAACCGGTTGCTGTAGCTCTGCAGCTTCATGATGCTCCACGAGGTCGAGAAGTTCGGGCAGTTGCCGGCGGCGTGCCAGGTGGAGCCCGAGGTCAGCTCGTCGCGCTCGAGGAGGACGACATCGGTCCAGCCCAGGCGCGTCAGGTGATAGAGCACGCTGCACCCGACGATGCCGCCGCCGATCACCACCACGCGCGCGTGAGCCTTCATCGCCGCCTCCTTTGCTGCATCATGATTAGCGCGCCTGAGCAGCCCTGGGCCAGCGCTCAGCGATCTCGTGTGGAGCCATCGCGAGCGCGCGCGTGACGGTGCCAACATTGCGGCTTATACCGATCCAACAAGGTCCCGACCTTCGGGATCGGTATCGCGCGGGGTTGGTTGGTCGGCCGCGCGCCCAAGAAAGAAGGCGGGGTTGGTTGGTCGGCCGCGCGCCCAAGAAAGCAGGATGATGCCGGGCGAACAAAGGTTCGAACTTTGCGAGCACGGTATTAGCGCATTTTTCGATCGGCTCGCACCAGCCCGCTCCCCCTCCCAACCACCCCAAGGGTACCATCGCTGGGTGGTTGGGAGGG
>JBOHKK010000399.1:0-5080 GCA_050729115.1 Geminicoccaceae bacterium
GATCTACGGCAAGGCGCGCGCCGTGGGCGCCGCGCCGCCGCTCCACCTCCACGCCCGCGCCATCGCGGTGCCGCTCTATGCCAACCGCCCGCCGATCGCCGCCACGGCGCCGCCCCCCGGGCACATCCAAGGCGCTCTGCGCGCGTGCGGGCTCGACGTCGCCGAGCTGGCGGTCTGAACGTCGAACCGGGCCCGTTCCTGGCCCTGAAGCGCGTCGCCTGACGCCAGAACGTCTCGATCTGCCGCTGCAACGGCGGCTCGTCATCGCTCTCTTGGGATATGCGTTTTGTTTACCAAGCGATGGCAGACTCCTCGGACGGCCCCCGCTCATGGCTGCGGTTGCGCGTAGGGCCGGGCAGGTCTCGAGGCCGGATGGCGTTGCCAATGTTGCGCTCGTCTTCCTTTGCTCGCTCGCACGGATCAGACCCGTGCCGCGACGCCACCGCCGCGTGGTGGCGCCAGAGCCACATCACGCCAAAGTCGGTTGGCTTCGCCGCGCTCAAAATCGTGCTTCTCGCCACGTTCCTGCTGATCACCAATCAGGGCGTGGCCGAACGCCTGGCCAACTTCTGGGAGCGTGGCCATGGGCTCGGCCTCGTCGTCTTCAGCGGCGTCTGGGTGATCTCCTTGGCCGCGGTGGCGATCGCGGCGCTGCTGCCCGCATTCTGGATGCGCCTGCTCTGGTCGGTTCCGATCGCGCTGTCGACCTTCGTGGGCGTCCTCTCCCTCGAGGTCACCAAGACGCATCTCACGTTTTACAACGTCGCCCTCTATTGGGCCGAGCGCGCCCACCTGGGCAATGCGACCGAGTTTTACGCCACGTGGGTTCTCATAGCGGGCGCCAAGACGCTCGTGGGCGTCGCTGCGATCCTGCTGCCGCCGATCGTTCGCCTCCCGGCTCCACGCGCGCTGCTCTTCGCTCCAATGGCGCCGATCGCCGTGATCGCCGCGATGATCTGCATCGGGAGCGGACGGGGAACCAAGGCGTTCCCCGAGCAGTTCAGCGGGGTCGCCATGATGAGCGCGCTGGCCATCAGCGATCCGTTCGGCGAGAGCGCCAGCCGCCTTCCCGTGCAGCTGGTGCCCCGCAGCGCGGGTGCGGTGCGGCACGTGTTCCTGATCGTCGACGAAAGCGTGCGCGGTGACTTCCTGGATCTGAACGAGCCCCGCGATGTGACGCCCTACCTCCAGTCCCAGCGCGAGCGCATCGCGAACTTCGGGTACGCGGTCTCCGCCAACAACTGCAGCCTCTTCAGCAATCTCATCCTGCGCTACGGCGGCGTCCGCGAGCGGCTCGCCGAAAGCGTCCACACCCATCCTTCGATCTGGAGCTTCGCCAAGGCGGCCGGCTACCGGACCGTCTTCATCGACGCGCAGAAGTCCGGCGGACGCCTCCAAAACGGCATGACCGTGGTCGAGCGCAACCAGATCGACGCCTTCGAGCAGCCGGACCACCTGCCCCACGCGGAACGCGACTTCTTCGTCGCCAGGCGCCTCCTGGAGATTGCCCGCGCGCCCCAGCCTCACTTCGTGTACGTCAACAAATGGGGCGCTCACTTCCCCTTTGCCCGGAACTATCCCCGTGAAGCCGCGATCTTCGGCCCCGACATGGAGGTGGGGGAAGCGATCGGAGCCAGCCGCGAAAGGCTCGTGAACTCGTACAAGAACTCTGTTCGCTACAACGTCGACGGCTTCTTTCGGGAGCTGCTGCAAGGCGAGCTGCGGGACGTCGCCGTCATCTATACCTCCGACCACGGCCTCAGCCTCCTGGACCACGACAACGTGCTGACCCATTGCAATTCGAGCGACCCCCACGAGCTCGAGGCGTTGGTCCCGCTGCTGGCCATGAGCGGGGACCCCGAGGTTCAGGTCAGGTTCCTTGAAGCCGCTCGCGTCAATCGCGACCGCGCGAGCCACTTCCAGATCTTCCCGACCCTGCTCGAGCTGCTCGGCTTCGATCGGGCCGAGGTCGAGGCGACTTATGGCGCCGGATTGCTCGAGCCGCTCGAGGAGCCGGATCGCGCCTTCAGCTTCGGTCCCATCGCGGGCGGTTCGGGGCTGACCGTGCGGTGGAAGTCGATGCCCGCCGACCTGAGAGCGCTTGTGCGAACGCAAGCCGCCAGCTGATCGGCGACGGACCTGTCCTCGAGGATCACGATGGGCCGCCTCGGAAGCCGCGCGTGGAGCGGCACCTGCGCCGGCCTCGCCCTGCTCGCGCCGGTGCCCGCGCGGACAGGACGTTCTCCTGCGGCGTCAGCGGCGAGACGCAGCGCAGGCTTCCTCGCGGCGGTCATGAAAAATCAACGGCGCGCCAGCCATATCCAGGCGAGGTCGCGCCAGACAAGGCAGACGGACAGGCATCGAGCTTGCCTGCCGGCCCGCAATCTCACCCTTTGAGCACGGCCGTGGCGAGGCCCGCTCATCCGCTCCAGGCGACCGACCCCCGGGACGGCGCCTGCCCAGACCTGACGGTGAACCTTCATGCTCACGCAAGCTGGCTTCGAGCGCATTCTCGTCAGCGCCGCCGTCTTTCTGTCCCTGTTCCCGTCATGGCGATACCGGCCCGTCTTCTTCACCCTCAGCGACCTGCTGTTCTGCCTCAGCCTGCTGACCATTCTGCTGACCTGGGGCTTGCCGCGGGCGCCATTCGGGATGCTCACGTCCTACTGGTATGCGGGATTTGCGCTCCTGATGGCTGCTCTCGTCGGCAGCAGCCTGGTCAACGGCGAGCCCACGCGCGCGATCGTCGTCTGCGCCCAGTACGCCTTTTCATTGATTCTGCTGCCGATGATCATCATGGGCCGCGACCGGGAAGCGACGATCAATCTGGTCCAGGTGTTCGCCGCGGGCGTCTTCGTGGCAAATCTGGCAAGCGTCATCCTGTACTATTCCGGATACACGGGAGACTTCCGGTTCGTCACGGGGAACGGCCGACTGGCTTCGTTCGCCGAAGGGCCCAACGGGCATGCCCAGAGTATCGCCTTGGCCGTCCCGCTCGTGGTCTACCTCTGGCTCGCCGGGCGGATGGCCACGCATTACGTCGTTCCTCTGCTTCTGATCCTGCTCGTGTCCCTGGTGCTGACGAGCTCGAACGGCGGGATTGCCATGACCGCGCTCGGCGTGTCCGCGTTCCTCATCGTGCTGAGGGATCTGCGCTACCTCGCGCGCGCCGCGGCCGGCGTGGCGGTCTGTCTCGTTCTGATCCTGCTCTGGGGCAGCTACTGGCTGCCGGCGACCTTCGAGCAGCGCGTCCTGGACGCGGTGCGCAGCGGCAGCATCGAGGAGGCCGGCGGCTTCCAGGACCGGGTGGCATTGATGGACGAGGCATTGGAGATGGTCAACGACACCATGCTGCTTGGCATCGGCGTCGATCAGTACGAACTCCAGAGCCGGTATGGCGCCCCAGTGCACAACACCTATCTGCTGCTGTGGACCGAAGGCGGCCTGCCGGCGCTGATCGGCTGGACCTCCCTGCTCATGATCGCCTTGGTCGGCGCGCTGTATGTCGGAAGGCGGCACCGACTGGAAGCCGCCACCAGCTTTGCCCTCGCTGCGATGGTCGTGTCCATCGGCTTCACCACCGGGCATATCTATGCCCGCCAGTCTCTCCTGCCGCTGCTCTTGGCGATGGCGCTCGTGTTCGCATCGGCAGCCGAGGGCCGCGCCCGGGGCGCATCGGTGGCGCGACGCCCGATCGCGCACGCTGGCTCCGCCAATCCCAAGTCATCCGCTTTGTGACCCGCGCGCTCGAGCGACCGTCGCTGGCTGGTCGCGACATGGCCGGCAGCTCCAGATCGCCATCGATATGACATCGAAGTAACATCACGAAATGGTTCGCACGCAAGTCTACCTCAGCGAGGAGCAGCACCGCGCGCTCCGGCAGGCCGCCAGGCGCGAGGGGATCAGCATGACCGCGCTCCTGCGCCGCCTGGTCGAGCGCGAGCTCCTCGGCAAGTTCAAGCGCCAGGACTACGCCAAGGACGCGATCATGGCACTCGCCAATCTCGGCAGGAGTGATCGGAGCGACATCTCGCAGAACCACGACGAGGCTCTGGCGGAAGCATTCCGTGATGGAACTCTCCGTTGACACGAGCGCATTCTGCGCGATCGCCGACGAGGGCGATCGCCACCATCGCGGGGCCCTGTCCGCGCTCGAGGCCAGCATCGGGACGGACCGGGTCGTGACCAGTGATCACGTCGTCGTCGAAAGCTGACTTCTGATCTGCTCACGGCTCGGGCGCAGGGCGGCCATGCGGTTCTGGGATGGTCTCGATGGCGGCGTCATCACGCTCGTGGGCGTCACCGCGGAGGATTTTCGCCGCGGTCGCGAGATCGCAGAGGAATGGGCCGATCAGGCGTTCAGCATCGTCGATTGCACCAGCTTTGCCCTGATCGAGCGCCTCGACATCCGCCGGGCGTTCGCGTTCGACCAGCATTTTCGCATCGTTCGATTCGGGGGCGGTCGCGGTCTCGTCGAGGACGACGAAGCGCGCCGGGTCCATGAAGCGCTGCCACACCCGCCACCGCCGGCGCTCGCCGGCGCCGTCGGGGCGGTCCTGTTCGGCCGCTCTCAAGGATTTTTTATGCCTGAGGCCGATTCGGCGGAGCGTGTTGTGGATCGTCGAGAGCCCGGCCCGCAGCCCGCAGCGCCGCTGCCGCGCCGTCTGCATCTCGGCCAGCGTGAGGTCGGGCGTCGCCTCGACCAGCGCGCGCAGGTCGGCTTCGTGCGGCTCGAGCACGGGCCGCCGGTGCCCGCCGTAGCGCGCCGGTGCGGCGCTGCCGGTCGCGCGCACCCTTGGCATCAGCTTGACCGCCGCCGAGGGGCTGACGGCAAAGCGCTGCGCGGCGCCGCGGATCGTGCTGCCGCTCTCGACCGCGCCGACGATGCGCCGCCGCAGGTCCATGGCCATCGGTGCCGGCAGGGCGACAATTCTCGGCGGTTGCAACCAATACTGTCGAATCACAGGCCACGATTCCACACAATAGGAATATGCACTAGGGGCCGCGGCGCAAGTGCGCAAGCGCGACGGCGGGCGACTCGGGTTGGTTCGTGCGGGCGGGCGCCGGCCCGGCCGGGGGC
>JBOHKK010000400.1:0-5037 GCA_050729115.1 Geminicoccaceae bacterium
CGGCGAACGGCGATGGCGCAGATGCCAAGCCTGGCGTAACTTCCTTCATGGCGTGGGTTCCTTCTCGATCTTGCCGATCGGAACCTACGCCACCTCAGCCAATTTCCACCAACCTCGCGACACGACCGCGGGTGAGGGAGCCCTACCTCAAGCATCTTGAAGGTCCGCTCTGGGAGATGCGCCTGAAAGGTCGGGACGGGATTGCTCGCGCCGTCTACGTCACCGCCAGGGGTCGGCGCGTGGTCGTGGTCCGGGTCTTCGGTAAGAAGACCGAGAAGACGCCCAGACGCGAGATCGCGCTGGCGCTCAGACGAGCCAAGGAGGTGACATGAGCCGTAGGCGCATCGCCATGCGAGACGTCGCCAAGGAGTGGCTGAAAGACTCGGAGTTCCGCGCCGAATACGAGGCGCTCGAGCCTGAGTTCGCCCTCGCCTCGGCGCTGATCGAGGCGCGCAGCCGCGCCGGGATGACCCAGGAGCAGGTCGCCAAGGCCATGGGCACCACGCAGGCGGTCATCGCGCGTCTCGAAGGCGGGCGCGTGAAACCCTCGACCCGGACGTTGGAGCGCTTTGCCAAGGCCACGGGCACCCGTCTGCGCATCCGCTTCGAGCCGGACCATACCCTCGCGTAACTCTACGACCAACGCTTCCCGCTCTCGATCTGATCGGCTTCCGACCATCGCCGATGGCGTCGGGCGAAGCGTCCGCCGGACCTCCGGCCCGGCCGCCGTGGCCGAGCCGCTCCTGCTGGCCGCCGCTGCCGGCGCTCCGGGAGGTCTCTTCAGAGGGCGCCTCTCGCAAGGCCGGCTAGACCGCCACAACCCCAAGCCAAGCGGCCCCCGCCAGGGATGATCGCAACTAAGGGCTCGCCGCCGATCGGGACCGGCGATTGCACTTCAAGGAGTACCGGAGGCGGCTCTATCGGCAGCTGCGTGTTGGTCGCCCTCAGGAGTACTCCGCTGTCGCATTCTCGATCTTCTTGGTGACCGGTTTCACTTTCCCCAGGGGAACGGGGCTCACTTGCCTGAACGTGACCATCAAGCTGTGTGTACTGCTCCCGGAGTATATCCCCTCCATTGGCACTCGGAGTTTCGTCCCGGACTCGTACTCAACCAGCACATCTGTGCTATACGGGACCTCGATTTCAGACTTCGTGGCTTTCACGTCGACCGCCATTGTTGTACCGGGAGGAACGACCAGAGGGGTGGAAAACGACCATGTTTTGCTTCGCGATTCTGACCTGGACCAGGTGTGTTCATAGGACCCTGTTACGGTAACCCCCACTTTCCCTTCGGCGAGAGCTGGAAAGCCACACTTGAACTCGGTCGCCACTGCAACGCTGATCCCCAGCGAATTCGAAAAGCCGAACTCCTCGGTAACGGTCGCTTCACCGCTTATCTCGCTTGTCTGTTCGACTGAGCTGCCATTTTTCACGGTCTGATGGTAAAGATCCAACTCGCCCTCAGTTTGGGTTTTCGCGGCAGCCATGTCGTATTTGATGATCGACTTACTGTCGAGCACGGGCGGTTTCGGACGATCCATCGTGTCAGAGCACCATAAAGCCCCCCCCGTCTTATCGCGCGGACCGGTCCCCTTATACACGCAGAAGTTGCCGTCGTCCTGCATCCAGGCAAAGTACTTGCCGCCGGGGGGCTGCAGGTTCTTCTGACTGGACCAAAAAGGCGGCTGGCGATCCCGCGCACTGGTCCCCTTACACACGACGAAATTGGCATCGCTCTGCATGAAGGCAATGAACTTCTTGCCGGCCTCCAGCTTGAAAGAGCACCATAGGTCCGCGTACGGATGGTGGGGATCTTGACCTCGGTATACGCAAAAGTTCCCATCATCTTGCATGCAGGCAAAGAACAAGCCATTGTCTGACCGAATGTACTCATTGACCGCGAGAAAGTCGTCCGTCTTGATGATCGAGCCCGGCTTCAGAGGCATGTTGATTTCCCCCTTAGTAGCCCCCGCACACCCGGTTTGAGTTTACTGATCTGTTGAGATGTTGTCAAGGCCCGGTCAACGCACGCGTTAGCTATCGCAGACAGAGCAACGCGCGCTTGCTACAGGCTGTGGCGATACTGGGACCACGGGCCCGATCCTATGCGCTGCTCGGCGCTGTCATCTCCTGGCACGCCGAGCGAAGCGAACATCCTCCGGGGTGCGCGCTAAAATCCACTACTGCGCGGGTTGCGGCCCGCCTCGCCGTCCTTATGCTAGAACGCAGTGTGAATGGAGCCCCGGCCGCCGCATGACCTTGCTGACCACGACCGCCGAAGTCACCGCCCTGTGCGAGGAGCTGGCGCGCGAGCCGTATGTCGCGATCGATACCGAGTTCATGCGCGATCGCACCTACTACCCGAAGCTGTGCCTGGTCCAGCTGGCGGGGGCGAAGCGCCATGCCGCGGTCGATCCGCTGGCGCCCGGCATCGATCTGGCGCCGCTGGTCGCGCTCCTGGCCGACCGCGACGTGCTCAAGGTGTTCCATGCCGCGCGCCAGGACATCGAGATCTTCTACCGGCTGACCGGCGCGGTGCCGACGCCCTTGTTCGACACCCAGCTCGCGGCCATGGTCTGCGGCTACGGCGAGGAGGTCGGCTACGAGACCCTGGTCACCCAGATCGCCAAGGGCCGGGTCGACAAGTCGTCGCGCTTCACCGACTGGTCGCGCCGACCGCTGTCCGCCCAGCAGTTCGCCTACGCGCTCGGCGACGTGATCCATCTGCGGGTGGTCTACGAGCGCCTCGCGCAGCAGCTCGAGCAGACCGGGCGCAACGAGTGGGTCGCGCAGGAGCTCGCGGAGCTGACCGATCCGGCGACCTACGAGCAGAGCCCGGGGGACGCCTGGAAGCGCATCAAGGTGCGCTCGCGCGAGCCGCGCTTTCTGGCGGTGCTTCGAGCCCTTGCCGCCTGGCGCGAGACCGAGGCGCAGCGGCGCGACCTGCCGCGCAACCGGATCGTGCGCGACGATCTGCTGCTCGAGATCGCGGCGAACCGGCCGACCACGCCCGAGGCGCTCGCCAAGCTGCGCCGGATCAACCTGGACCGGCAGAGCGTGGTGGCGGCCCTCGCGGCGGTGCGCTCGGCGCTCGCCCTGCCGGAGGACGAGCTGCCGCAGCTCGAGCCGCCGCCGAAGCTGCCGCGCGGGCTCGGCCCGGTGATCGAGCTGCTCCGGGTGCTGCTCAAGCTGAAGTGCGAGGAGCATCGGGTGGCGCAGCGGCTCGTGGCGACCAGCGGCGACCTCGAAGCCATCGCCAGCCAGACCCGGCCGGACGTCGCCGCGCTCAAGGGCTGGCGCTTCGAGGTCTTCGGCCGCGCCGCCCTGGCGCTGAAGCGCGGCGAGCTCGGCCTCGCCATCGCCGACGGCCGGACCGTGCTGGTGCCCATGGCCGGCCTGCGCGAGTCCGCCTGAGGGCGATCATGGGCGGTCCCGGGCGCGGCGCCGGGCGGCTGCTCGTGGTCGGGCACCACAGCTTCATCGCCCGCCACTTCCTCCAAGCCTGTAGGGAGCCGGTGATCGCGGTCGGCCACGAGGCGATCGCCCGGCCGGATCTGCTGGATGGCGTCGATCGGATCGTGAGCTTCGCGCGCCACCCGCTGCTCGGCCGCGCGGACTACCGCCCCGCGACCATGGACCCCGACCTCCGGCTCGCCGCGCGGATCGCCGGCCAGGGCATCGACTACGTCATGCTGAGCTCGCGCAAGGTGTATGCGCCGAGCACCGGGGCGCTCGCGGAAAGCGATCCGGTGGCGCCGCGCGACCTGTACGGGCGCCACAAGCTGGCGGCCGAGCAGGCGCTTGGCGAGCGCCTGGGCACCCGGCTGACCATCTTGCGCCTCGCCAACGTGTTCGGGGACGAGCGCCAGGCGGGCCGCCGGACGTTCTTTGCGCTGACCCTCGAGGCGCTGGCGCGCGAGGGGCGGATCCGCTTCGAGATGAGCCCGTTCGTGATGCGCGACTTCCTGCCGGTTGCGGCCTGCGCCCGGGTGCTGGCGCAGATCGCCGCGGCGCCGCCCGGCGGCGTCCTGCCCGGCGGCATCTTGAACGTCGGCTCCGGGATCGCGCTCCCGACCGGTCGCCTGGCACTCTGGGTGCTCGAAGGCTACGGCCGCGGCGAGCTGGTGATCGAATCGCCGGAGGAGAAGGACGCCTTCGTCCTCGACGTCGGCCGGCTGCGCGCGCGCTACGGCGAGCCCACGACCTTGGCCGAGCTGCGCGAGAGCTGCCTCGACCTCGGCCGCCGCCTGGCGGCGGACGTCGGTGAGTACCAGGCACCATAAGGTCGTGTAATCCCGGTTTCCCCGTCATCGCGAGACCGCGAAGCGGTCGTGGCGATCCAGACAAACCCGCATTTCCCGGATTGCTTCGCGCCCTTCGGACGCTCGCAATGACGAGATACTCGCTGTCCTGCGACGGTACTAGTACACCGACGTTTGTCATGCCCAGGCTTGACCCGGGCATCCACCCGTAACGCAGGCGCTGGCTCCACTGTCGATTGCCGGGTCAAGTCAAGCCCAATGCTGTCCGGTTTAGCGGAAGCGGTTGAGGAAGAGGTGATGGGGCTGCACTTCAAGTTGTCATGCCCGGGCTTGACCCGGGCATCCATAGCTCGATCGATCGAAGTCGTCGCCCGGTCGGGCCGTGGATTGCCGGGTCAAGCCCGGCAATGACAACTTGGGGTTGCTGCAATGCCCGTCACGCACACCTGGCGATGGGCGGCGCTCGTTAACCGGACAGCACTGGGTCAAGCCCGGCAATGACAAGGGAATCAAGCGAATGCGTCAGTCCACTAGAGCAGCATCCGAATGGACGAGATCGCCAACGGCGATCGTCGTCCGGATAAAGCTGCTCTACTCATTTGAAATAGAGCAATTTTTCCTCGATGAGCGGAAGATGTCGCGATCCGCGGCGGCTCCATCATCGGGAATTGCTCTATCCCCTTGGGTAGACCCGCGGCCCCCGCCCGCTCCCCCTCCCAACACCCAGCGATGGTACCCTTGGGGCGGTTGGGAGGGGGAGCGGGCTGGTGCGAGC
>JBOHKK010000401.1:0-4993 GCA_050729115.1 Geminicoccaceae bacterium
CCTCCCAACCACCCAGCGATGGTACCCTTGGGGTGGTTGGGAGGGGGAGCGGGCCGGTGCGAGCTGATCGAAAAATGCGCTAGCCCGGGGCTCCCTGCGTCACCATGCCCCGATGCGCCGAATACGCCTCGGCCTCTGCGCTTCGCTCCTGCTTCTTCTGGACCTCCAGCTGGTGCTCCAGCGCCCAGACCCGGTGGCGCATGCGGCGGGCATCGCGCCGATAGCCGTGGCCGCCGAGCCAGACCACGCTGCCGCCGATCAACGCGCCGAGGACCAGCCCGAGCAGAAACACCCCATAGACCGGAAGCTCGAGCAGAACCGGAAACGGCGCGAAGCTGACGTCGACGGGCGTCCGATTGGCGATCGCGAAGGCGACGATCACGACCAGCCCGGCGAGACCCAGAACGAGACGGACCAGTCTGGTCATCGGCGATGCCTCCGTGGCGGCTCGGCCAGCCCTGAGCGCTGGGGGATTTAACCTTCGGCATTCAAGCGCAGGCGCAACTCCTTGCCTGTCTTGAAGTACGGCACGACCTTGTCGGGCACCTTGACCTCGTCGCCGGTGCGTGGGTTGCGCCCCACCCTGGAGCTGCGCTGGCGCACCGAGAAGGCGCCGAAGCCCCGCAACTCGACCCGGTCGCCGCGGACCAGCGCTGCGGCCACCTCGTCGAACACGGTCGAGACGATGCGCTCGATGTCGCGCAAGTAGAGGTGCGGATTGGCTTCGGCGAGGCGCTTGATGAGATCCGACTTGGTCATGGCTGGCGCCCGAACGTGCTGCTCAGGCCCCCGCGTGGCGACCGGACCTGATCTCGTTCCACTCACGCTCACCGTGCCAATCCCTTGGAATGACGTCAAGTTTTCCTGATGCCGCCGCGCCGCACGAGGCACCGGCTCAGCTCGTCGAATCCGGGTTCTGCTCCTGCTGCTCCTGACGTTCCTTGATCGCCGGACCCAGGATGTCGCCGAGGCTGGCGCCGCTGTCGGACGAACCGTAGTCGGCCATGGCCTGCTTCTCGTCCTCGATCTCGAGCGCCTTGATCGACAGGGTCAGCCGCCGATTGGCGCTGTCGATGTTGGTCACCTTGGCGTCGACCTTGTCGCCGACCGCAAAGCGGTCGGGCCGCTGCTCGACCCGGTCCCTCGACAACTCTGCCTTGCGGATGAAGCCGGTGGCGCCGTCGGTGGTCGTCACCTCGATGCCCGAGGTGGTCACCTCCTTCACCACGCAGGTGACCCGGACGCCGCGCTTGAGCCCGCCGATCGCCTGCTGGAACGGATCCTCGGTGAGCTGCTTCATGCCGAGCGAGATGCGCTCCTTGTCGACGTCGACGTCGAGGACCACGGCGCGGACCACGGCGCCCTTCTTGTACCGGGCGGCCGCTTCATCGGCGGCAATCTCCCAGCTGATGTCGGAGAGATGGACCATCCCGTCGATGTCGTGGTCGAGGCCGACGAACAGGCCGAACTCGGTGATGTTGCGGATCTCGCCTTCGACCGTGCTGCCGGCCGGGTGCTCCTCCTGAAACAGCTCCCAGGGATTGGCGAGGCACTGCTTGAGGCCAAGGGAGATCCGGCGCTTCTCCGGGTCGACCTCGAGCACCATCACCTCGACCTCCTGACTGGTCGAGACGATCTTCCCGGGGTGAACGTTCTTCTTGGTCCAGCTCATCTCGGACACGTGGACCAGGCCCTCCACGCCCGGCTCGAGCTCGACGAAGGCGCCATAGTCGGTGATGTTGGTGACCCGGCCGGTGAACTTGGTGCCCACGGGATACTTGAGCTCGACCCCCTCCCAGGGGTCGGCCTCGAGCTGCTTCATGCCGAGCGAGATGCGCTGCGTCTCGCGATTGAAGCGGATCACCTGGACGTCGACGGTCTGGCCGACGTTCAGCACCTCGCTCGGATGGTTGACCCGTCGCCACGAGATGTCGGTGACGTGCAGCAGACCGTCCAAGCCCCCGAGATCGACGAAGGCGCCGTAGTCGGTGATGTTCTTGACCACGCCGTTCAGGACCTGGCCCTCCTTGAGCGTGGCCAGCAGCTCGTTGCGGGCTTCGGCCCGCGATTCCTCGAGCACGGCCCGGCGCGAGACGACGATGTTGCCGCGCCGCCGGTCCATCTTGAGGATCTGGAAGGGCTCGTCCTTGTTGAGCAGCGGGCTGACGTCGCGCACCGGCCGGATGTCGACCTGGCTGCCGGGCAGGAACGCCACCGCACCTCCGAGATCGACCGCAAAGCCGCCCTTGACCCGGCCGAAGATCATGCCCTGGACCTTGGCGCTTTCCTTGAACGCCTGCTCCAGCTTGTTCCAGCTCTCCTCGCGCCGCGCCTTGTCCCGGCTGAGGAGCGCCTCGCCGTTGCGGTTCTCGAACCGCTCGACGTACACCTCGACCCGATCGCCGACCTGGACCTCAAAGGGATGCCCCGGCGTCGAGAACTCCTTGAGCGGCACCCGACCCTCGGCCTTCAGCCCCACGTCCACCACCGCCTCGTCGTTGTCGATGGCGATCACGGTGCCGGTGAGCACCGAGCCTTCGATCCGGTCGCTCTGCCGGAACGATTCGTCCAGCAGCGCGGCGAAGTCCTCGGTGGCAGGGGTGGGTCCGGTGGTGATCTCGGGTTGGGTCATGAACTCGGTCCTGGCGTTGTCAAGCCCTCCACGCGGCGCGGTGGTAGCGTCGGTACCAAAGGCTCGGGTGGTGTCAAAGGAGCGGCCGATCCGCGGTCAGAACGCATCAGCCGTGCGCCGGCCCAGCGACATAGGCGCGCGCAACCTCGAAGGCAGTCTCGACGTCCTGTCCTGTGGTGTCGATCACAAACGCGTCACTCGCCGGCGCCAAAGGCGCGACCGCGCGCGAGCGATCACGCGCGTCACGCTCCTGCAAGGTCTCTAAGACGTGCTCATATATAGTCGGCACGCCCAAGGCCTGCAACTCCTTGCACCGCCGCCGCGCGCGTTCTTCCAAGCGTGCCGTGACGAAGATCTTGTGGCTGGCATCGGGGCGCACCACGGTCCCGATGTCGCGCCCGGCCAGCACGGCGCCGGGCCCGGCGCGCCCGAACTCCCGCTGGATGCGGAGCAGCGCCCGGCGCACCTCCGGATTCGCAGCGATCACCGAAGCCCCCTGGCCGATGGCGTCGCTGCCCAGGGTGGCCGGGTTCAGGTCGGCTGCGGCGATGCCCCGCGCGGCCGCGACCGCGCGCGCGGTGTCGGAGAGCGGGATGCCTGCCGCCAGCAGCTTTTGGGCGACCGCCCGGTAGAGCAGGCCGGTGTCCAGAAAATCGAGGCCGAAGTGCGCCGCGAGCCGGCGCGCGAGCGTCGTCTTGCCCGAGGCCGCGGGGCCGTCCACGGCGACCACGCGCTGCCGTACGCCGCTCATGACCCGACCGACTCGATGCGCGCGCCGAGGTCGTTCATCCGCGCGGCAAAGCCGGGAAAACTGGTCTCGATCGTCTCGGCGCCATCGACCGTGACCGGCGCCTTGGTGTTGCCTCCAAGGATCAAGAAGCTCATCGCGATGCGATGATCGAGGCGGGCGTCGATCACCGCGCCGCCGGGCGGCCGCCCGGCGCACCCTCGGATCACCAGGCTGTCGGGACCGCTCGCCACCTCGACGCCGCAGGCGCGCAGGCCCAGGGCGATGGCGCTCAGGCGATCGCTCTCCTTGACCCTGAGCTCGGCGAGCCCGTGCATGCGGGTCGTGCCGCGGGCGCACGCCGCCGCGATCGCGAGGATCGGGTACTCGTCGATCATCCGCACGGCCCGCTCAGCCGGCACCTCGATGCCGCTGAGCGGAGCCGCCTCGATCGTCAGGTCGGCGACCGGCTCCCCGGCGGGCTCCGGGCGCGGTTCGATCTGCACCCTCGCGCCCATGTCTCGAAGGCAGTCCAGCAGTCCGGTGCGCAGTGGGTTGATCCCGATCCCCTCGAGCCTCAGCGACGAGCCTTCGGCGAGCGCGGCGGCAACCAGCAGGAACCCCGCGGACGACGGGTCGCCGGGGATCGCGATCGGGGCAGCCGCAAGCTCGGGCTGGCCCACCACGCTGACCGCGCGGCCCTGGTCCTCGCGATCCTCGACCTCGATCTCGGCGCCCAGGTGGCCAAGCAGCCGCTCGGTATGATCGCGGGAAGGCTCCGGCTCGATCACCGTGGTCCGGCCGGGCGCGTGCAGGCCGGCCAGGAGGATCGCCGACTTGACCTGGGCCGAGGCCACCGGCAGCCGATAGCAGATCGGCAGGAGCTCGGTCGTGCCGGTCACGGCGAGCGGCAGCCGGTCGCCGCTGCGCGCGACGAACCGGGCGCCCATCTCGAGGAGCGGCGCGATCACCCGGCCCATGGGGCGCGACCTCAGCGAACCGTCGCCGCTGACGAACGTCGTGAAGGGGTGACCGGCGAGCAGCCCGAGCAGCAGCCTCACCCCGGTGCCGGAATTGCCGAGGTCGAGCGGCCCTTCGGCCTCGGCGAGACCGCCGACGCCGACCCCGCCGACGCGCCAGGCCCCGTCGCTCTCCCGCGCCACCTCGACGCCCAAGGCGCGCAGAGCGGCGGCGGTGGCGAGCACGTCGGCGCCTTCGAGCAGACCGCTGATGCGGCTGGTGCCGACCGCCATGGCGCCCAGCATCAAGGCCCGATGGGACAGCGACTTGTCGCCGGGGACGCTGGTCACCCCCCGCAACCCGGCCGCCGGCTGCGCGCGTAGCTGCATGATCCTCCCCGGCCGCCGCCCGGCCGGTCCCGATGCGGTCATCCGGCGGCCGAATTTGCTTTTGACAGGTCCCGGGGATCATGGCAATTGCGGGTCCCTCACAACCTGCAGCTGGCTGGAGTACGGCGTGGCGAAAGCCGAATGGGGCCTGAAGCGAACCTGCCTGAACTGCGGCGCCCGCTTCTATGATCTGCAACGGGAGCCGATCGTCTGTCCGTCATGCGGCGCGGCCGTCGATGCCGCCGGACCGAGCAAGCCCCGCCGCGCCCGGGCAGCGGCCACCCC
>JBOHKK010000402.1:0-4963 GCA_050729115.1 Geminicoccaceae bacterium
GGGTTGGCTGGTCGGCCGCGCGCCCGAGGGAATGATGATGCCGGGCGCACGCGCCTTGTGAGCCCGGGATCAGGTCGGCAGCTCGCGGTGGCGGCAGGCGTGGCGGGCCTCGATCGCGTCCCAGATCCTGGCCTCCAGCGAAACCCCGTCGAACCGGTTGATCTCCTGCAGACCGGTCGGCGAGGTGACGTTGATCTCGGTGAGCCAGTCGCCGATCACGTCAATCCCGACGAACACCAGCCCCTGCTCTTTGAGCACCGGGCCGAGCGCCTCGCAGATCTCCAGATCACGCCGGCTCAAGGTGGCCCTCTCGGCGCGGCCGCCGACGTGCAGATTGGCCCGGGCGTCGCCCGCCGGCGGGATCCGGTTGACCGCGCCGGCCGCCTCGCCCTCGATCAGCACAATCCGCTTGTCGCCCTGCTTGATCTCCGGAATGTAGCGCTGCACCATCAGCGGCTCGCGCACCGCCTGCGCCAGAAGGTCGAGCAGGCTGTTCAGGTTGTCGTCGTCCGGATCGATGTGGAACACCCCGGCGCCGCCGTTGCCGTAGAGCGGCTTCACGATGATGTCCTTGTGCTCGGCCCGGAACGCCTTGATCTCCTTGGGATCGAAGGTGATCAGGGTCGGGGGCATGAGCTCGGGGAACTGGGTGACGAACAGCTTCTCGGGGGCGTTGCGCACCGCGACCGGGTCGTTGATCACCAGGGTGTCCCGGTGCACCCGCTCGAGGAGATGGGTCGCCGCGACGTAGCTCAGATCGAACGGCGGGTCCTGGCGCATCAGCACGATGTCGAAGGTGCGCAGATCGAGCATCTCGGGCGTGCCCAAGGTGTAGTGATTGCCACGCTCGCGGCGCACCTGGAGCGAACGCGCCAGCGCCTTGATCCGGCCCTGGTCGTAGCTCAGATCGGTCGGCAGGTAGTGATAGAGGCCGTGGCCGCGGCGCTGGGCCTCGAGCGCCAGGACGAACGTGCTGTCGGCATCGATGTCGATCCGGTCGATCGGGTCCATCTGGATGGCCACGGCAAGGCTCATCGCGCTCTCCCCCTGGTGTCGCCCACGCGCACGCGCGCCTTCAGCCGGAGCTTGACAGTGCCGGGCGCGGGACGCTTTGTCCATACGGCAGCGATGCGATGCAAGCTCGAGGAGCCGGCGCCATGGCCTACGACCGCGACAACGTCTTCGCCAAGATCCTGCGCGGCGAGATCCCCTGCCAACGGGCGTACGAAGACGACCACGCGCTCGCCTTTCACGACATCAACCCGCTGGCGCCGGTGCACGTCCTGGTCGTTCCCAAGGGCGAGTACGTCTCGATGGACGATTTCACCAGCCAGGCGCCCGCTGACCAGATCGCCGGCTTCTTCCGCGCCGTGGGCGAAACCGCACGCCGGCTCGGGCTGGCCGAGAGCGGCTATCGCTTTCTGGGCAACACCGGCGCCCATGGCAATCAGGAGGTGCCTCACCTCCATGTGCACATCTTCGGCGGCGCCCCGCTCGGGCGCATGCTGCAGAAGATCCAGGCGCGTTAAGGCGCCGCGCCGCGCAAGCGCGGTTCGGCCGGCCGGATCACGAGGTACAGAACCAACAGAGCGACGGCGTAGCCGACCAGCGCACCGAGGCCGTCGGCGATCGCGTCGGCGATTGCAGGCGACCGATAGGGCACGAAGCCCTGAGCGTACTCGAACGCGCCGCCGAGCGCGATCGTCATGATGGCGGACCAGGCCAGCTGTCCCGGGCGGCGGCTGAAGCTTAGGGCCGCAAACGCCATCGCCCCAAAGACCAGGAAGTGAGCCAGCAGATCCGAGCCCCGTGGCCCCGGTACGCTCAGCGGCAGCAGCATCAGCGCGGCGACCACGATCCAGGCGATGACCCACAGTCCGGCGCAGACGAGCCGTACTCTTCGGTCGAACAACAGACGTGCCATGCCGCTCCTCAGCTGGCGTGCGGCGCCATTCGAGCGGGCGAAGCAGCACGCTCGAAGCCTACCGCCTCCCCGTACGCACGACCCGCGCATTGGACCACGATCGCGCGCGCATCGACAGCCGCGAGTTGCATCGCGAGCAGGTGAGCGCCGGCATCGACATGCGCGCCGATCGCGGCTTTCGCACCAGGCCGCGGTGTGCCGTCTCGATCAGTGAAGTGGTTCACGGCCCGGATCAGTGAAGTGGTTCACAGGTGAATTGCAACTATCCGGGCAGACTTAAGCGGGAATTAATCAAGGAGAGGTTTGAAGCAAGCGGATGCCGACGGCTCATCGCCAGGATCGAGGGCTCCGCTGGCGCGCAGCCCGGAAGCATCGACCCATGTCGCGGCGATCTTCCCCGCGCGCAGATCGGCCCCGAAGCCGGCGGGCTCGAGCTTTCGGCCGGCGGCGATCCAGCCTCCGCCAGCGGTGGCGCCGCCGCGGCCATCCGGGCGCAACTGACGAGGACGACGATGCTGCAGACCGAGATCTGGCGTGGCATGCAGGGCGGGCCGCCGAAGGTCGGCCCGGTGCTGTGGTGGCGGCGCCATCGCACGGTGCCGCTGCCGCGGATCACCCTGGTGGTCGGCGTGCTCGCGTTGCTGTGCGGCGCGCTCTTTGCCGTCGGCGCGTACAGCCACCACCGGGCGGAACTGCGGCTCGCCGAGACCAATCGCTTCCTCGATCAGTTCCGCACCGGGCCGGTCGCCGCCTCCTTGGCGCGCCTGCGCGCGGCGTGGCAGGCGGAGGGCGCGCGCCAGGACGCGCTGCTGGCGCAGCTGGCAGCGCAAGACGGCGACGATCTCGCGCGCATCCGGCGCGACCACCAGCTGTTCGTGCTCGAGACCATCGAGGAGTACGGCTTGCCGCCGGACATCGAGGTCGTGCGCCAGTTCGTGATCCGCCTCGCCACCTGCGTGCGGGCGGGCAGCTGCGATCGCAACGTCGCCGCGGCGCAGCTGGGGCCGGCGCTCTGGGCCTTCCGCGATCAACACCGCCACTACTTCCAGTTCGAGTACTCCGGGTTCGATCTCGACCCCCATCTCGCGGCCATCGCCCCGCACCCGCCGGCGGCGCGGCGCGCGCCCCCGCCCCGGTAGCCCCGGGGGCTCGATCCTCTCGGGCGCGATCGCCTGCGGTCGGTCTTGCCTCGTCATGGCCGGTAAGGGTGGCGCCGGTGCCAGTGGCGGGCGATCTCCGCGCGCGTCGTGATCCAGACCCGCTCGCGAGCGTGGACGTAATCGAGGAAGCGGGCGAGCGCCGCGGCCCGCCCGGGCCGACCGGCGAGGCGGCAATGCAGCCCGACCGACATCATCTTCGGCCGCTCCGCGCCTTCGGCGTAGAGGACATCGAAGGCATCGCGCAGGTACTGGAAAAATCCCTCGCCGTGGTCGAAGCCGTTCTGAACGGCGAACTTCATGTCGTTGTTGTCGAGGGTGTAGGGCACGACCAGATGCGGTTGGCCCGCCACGCTCACCCAATAGGGTAGGTCGTCGGCATAAGAGTCGGAATCGTAGAGGAAGCCGCCCGCCTCGACCACGAGGGCGCGGGTGCGCGGGCTGATCCTGCCGGTGTACCAGCCGACCGGGCGCCGGCCGGTCGCCTGCTCGATCGCCGCGATCGCCCGCTGCAGGTGCGCGCGCTCCTCGTCCTCGGGCACGTCGTGATAGTCGATCCAGCGCCAGCCGTGGCTCGCCACCTCGAAGCCGGCGTCGACCATCGCGCGCGCCGCCGCGGGATTGCGCTCCAGGGCCATGCCGACCGCATAGACGGTGAGCGTCATGCGCCGCTCGGTGAACAGGCGCAGGATCCGCCAGAAGCCGGCGCGGGCGCCGTATTCGTACACCGATTCGACGTTGAGATCGCGCTGACCCGGCCGCGGCGTCCCGCCCGGCACCTCGTGGAGATAGGCCTCCGAGGCGGCATCCCCGTGCAGCACGCAGGCCTCGCCGCCTTCCTCGTAGTTGAGGACGAAGCTCAGCGCCAGACGGGCGCCGTCCGGCCAGTCGGCCGGCGGCGGGCTGCCGCCGTAACCGACCAGATCGCGGGGATAGGGCTCGGTCATCGTCACATTCCATCCGCTGAGGTCTCGCCGACCGGCTGCGCTCGGAACCGGGCTTAGCGCCTCGCCCCGAGCCTGTCTACGCCACCGACGGCCGGACCGACGGGCGCCACCGGCCCTGCTCGCCCGAACCGCTGCCACAGGCGCAAGAGGATGCAAGGACAGCGTGAACCACGCGCCGGTTCGTGGCACCATGCCGCCTGAAGCCGCCAGGCCTGCCGAACGGCCGGCGCGCGCGCCGCCCGACGCGACCGTCCGCCCCACGCGACCGTTTGAACGCGCAAACCACCGGAAATCGAGCGATGGCGTCCACATTCGATGCGTGCGTGATCGGGCACGTGGCCCGCGACATCAACACGATCGGCGACACCGAGCATGCGCCGAGCCCCGGCGGCGCCGCCTACTATTCCACCATGGTCTACCGCGGGCTCGGCCTGCGGGCGGCGGTCGTGACCCGGGTCGCCGAGCGCGATCGGCACCTGCTGCAGGAACTCGAGGACGTCGGGGTCGAGGTGCTCAACCTGCCGAGCCGGGCCACGACCACCTTTCGCAACGACTATCCCTCGGCGGCGGACCCCGATCTGCGGATCCAGCGGGTCGATGCCCGCGCCGGCACCATCCCGGTCGCGGCGTTGCCGGACCTGCGCGCCCGGATCTGGCAGATCGGCCCGCTCACCGCAGACGACGTCGAGCTCGCCATGATCAGCCACTGCGCCGGCCTGGGCGGCCTGGTCGGCCTCGACGTGCAGGGGCTGACCCGCGCGGTCGTGGGCGGCCGGGTCCGGGCGAGCGCGCCCGCGGCGCGCCTGGACCATCTGCGCGCCCTCGACGTCCTGAAGGCGGACGACGGCGAGATCCTGAGCTACACCGGCGCCCTCGCGATACCCGAGGCGGTCGCCCTGGTGCGCGCCGCCGGCGCCCGCGAGGTGCTGGTCACC
>JBOHKK010000403.1:0-4950 GCA_050729115.1 Geminicoccaceae bacterium
GTTGGGAGGGGGAGCGGGCCGGGGCCGCGGGTCCACCCAAGGGGAAAATGGGCTAGTTCCGCCGCGAGCTTCGCGCAGTAGCCATGACCAGCGCCCATGACGTGAGCGACATGAACTCCCACGCGAGAAGGAAGCCGAAGGCATCGGCGGCCACGACCACGAGATTCATCGCAGCGAGGAACGCGGGGAAGAACGGCAGGACGCGCGCCGGCGCCGGCTCATGCCGGCCATAGCCGAGGCATAGGCGCTGGCCGCGGCGCCACCCAGATTGACCACCGCAAGAAAGAACGCGGCGAGCGCATCGAGCCCGAAGTGCGCGCCGATCCAGGGCAGGCCGAGCGGCAGGACGATCGTCGCTGGGTCGCCACCCGAGGCCAGATGAGCCAGCGCCACGATCAGGGCGAGCGAGGTGAGCGCGAGACAGGCTCCGTAGACGAGGCGCGTGGCGTCTTGGCGCGCCGCGATGGCGCCGGCGCCTGTCGCCAACAGCAGGGCGACGCAGACAAGGATCAACGCGAGCGGCATGCCGCGTCCCGGTCATCGCCTGGAACTGCCAGGCACCGGCGATGTAGACGTCGCGCGCGATCGCTTCGCCATCGAAGGGGTCGCGCCCGATCACGATCGGCCGCATGGCCTCCACGGCGGCAACGATCCCCGCGGCATCGGCCGCCCGCGTGCACTCGCCCCATCCGACCAGGCCATTGTCCGCGATGAGCTTGACGATCACGTCGGTCACGCCGTCGCGCGCGACCAGCGAGCTGACCTCGGCGTGTGGATACGGCACCCGAACCGGCACCGCCTCCAGGTGTTCGATGCGCATGATGTGCTCTCTCCCTGTTGCCGATGATGGCATGTTTCAGGGGGGATTATCGTACGCAGTTTGGACGGCGCAGGCCGCCATAACATCCACTGGAGGCTGTTCCTCCAGCTGCTGATCGCGCCGATCGCAACCGAGGACGCGCTCTTTGGCGGCCCGGGCGCGGCGACACGGGCCGAAAGGGCGGACGGCGCGGGCCGATCCCGGGTGGGCGCTGGGGGTCGGAACGATCCGTCCCGGTTTCCGTTCATATGGCGTCGTTGCGAGCCGTTCACCGGGAGGAGCTGTGCGCGCGTCCTTTGGAGAATGCCGGGCTGAGCGGTATGCCGACCTTGGTCTGGCGCTCGTCCTGCTGCTGAGCCTCGCGCCGGGGACGGCCCGGGCCGTGGTCGCCCCCGAGCTCCGGGCGGTGGGATGGCGCGAGCTGTCGAACCCCAACAAGGCGGAGAACGCCTACCGCCCCGGCCCCGAGGGCGCGATCGAGGTGGTCTCGCAGAACAGCGTCTCGACCCTCTACCGACCGGTCGACGCGAACATCAAAGAGCGCCCGGTCCTGACCTGGCGCTGGCGCGTCGACGATCCTGCGCCTGCAACCGACCTCTCGAGCGAGGGGCAGGACGACTGCTCACTCGCCGTGTACGTGGGCTTTCCCTACGATCCCGGCCAGGCATCGTTCGTCGAGCGCTTGAAGCGTCCGCTGGTCGAATCCTGGGTCGGCGAGAACGCGCCCGGTCGGGTGCTGCGCTACGTCTTCTGCGGGCGCCACCAGCGGGGCGAGGTGGTGGCGAGCCCGTATCTGGGCTCCGCCGGCTTCGTACGGGTCCTGCGCCCCGCGGACAGCCCTACCGACGAGTGGTTCACGGAGCAGGTGGATCTCGCGGCCGACTATCGGCAGGCCTTTGGCGAGGAGCCGCCCAATCCCGCGCAGATCGCCATCCAGGCCGACACCGACGACACCCAAAGCGCGAGCCGCGCCTTCGTCGCCGATCTCGCCTTCGCGCCGCGTTCGGGGTGACGACCAGAGAATCGTCCGCCCGAGTCCACGCCGTGCTGCACCGCATCGTCCTCGCCTTTGCATTCTGCACCTTCGGTCTCGCCGCGGCCGACGCCACCGCCGCGGCGCCTTCGCCGGGCTGCGGAGCGCCGCCCGAGAGGCCGCCGGGGAGGTTTCATGTGGCCGGCCGGGAGCGCCCCGCGATCGTGGTCCTGCCGGAGGCATATCGCGCCAACCGACCTCACGCCCTGGTTTTCGCCTTCCATGGCCGGACCAATGACAACGTCCAAGCGCGCCGCTACTTCGGCCTCGAGGAGGCGGCAAACGTCTCGACGATTTACGTCTATCCGGCGGCGCTGGCCGATCGAACCGGGCGCTTCACGTGGGCCGATCCCGGCGATCCTCCAGATGCCTTGCGCGACTTCGCCTTGTTCGACGTCATTTTGCACCGGATCGCCTCGGCTTACTGCATCGACCTCGGCGCCGTGTACGTGGTCGGCCATTCGCTTGGCGCCTCCTTCGCCAACAGCCTTGCCTGCGCCAGAGCCCATCGGATCCGGGGCGTCGCCGCCGTGGCCGGCGGCATCACGCCGTCCGACTGCTCGGGCGCCGTCGCCGCGCTGCTCCTGCACAACCCGCACGACCGAGCGGTACCGCTGAGCGAGGGCCAAAGCGCGCGGGACGTCCTGCTCGGCCATCGGGGGGATGAGGGCAAGTGGGTGCGCCGCCGCATCGGCGGCTTCGAATGCCGTCGGTATGGCGACAAGGAGGACCCGCTCTTCTGGTGCCTGCATGCGCAAGACGTCACCCCGCGCGGCCGCTTCTACCCGCACCAGTGGCCGGAAGGCGCAACGCGGGGGATCATCGCGTTCTTCGACATGCTGGTCGGCTAGCAGAGGATGGGGTGCGTTGCGCCGCTTCGAGCCCAGACCAAGTCTGATCGTCCACGGAGCGAGGTCGTTCGCGCGCCGGCGAGCGGCCCGGCGACGCGCTCTGGTCAAGGCGCTCGCCCGCGCCTCGCGTTGGCAGACGCTGCTCGACGAAGGCGTTCACGCCTCGGTGAGTCGAGATCAGCGACCCGGAAAAGATCAACAAGGGCTATGTGAGCCGGGTGCTGCGGCTGATGCCGCTGGGGCCCATCGTCGAAGCGATGCTCGGCGGCTCGGTGATCTCGTGATGTCGGAGCGGCGGTGGTGCCGCGCGCGCCGAAGGTGACCCAGCCGTTGCTCAGGCCGGCGCCGGTCGGTCATGGCCGGCGCGCTGACAGGCTCGGAAGCTCTCAGGCATCGCGACCTCGTGCTTGGTTACCAGCACCTTCGCCGGCTTGGCCCAGGCTGCCGACCATCGTAGCATTGGTGACCCAGCCAGAACGTCGAGCAAAGGGGGCAGGCCGATGGCGACACTGGTCGACGAGCGGATCCTCGATGAGCGACTCGCCCGGCTGGAGGCGGCGCGGCCCTGGAGCCCACGCGTCGTGTCGCGCCTGGAGGCGCTGATCCGGACGGATGACGACCCTGCGCTGTTTCGCGTCAACCCGTTCACCTTCGCGAGCCAGCGGGGCCTTGACGAGGACGAGGCCATCGACCTGTTCCTGCACGCCACCGCGCTCGGGCTGTTCGAGATGGACTGGCTCCTGATCTGCCCGAGGTGCGCCTGCGCGGTGGAGAGCTTTGCCCGCTTGCGCGCCGTCCTGCGCCGCTTCCGCTGCCCGGAGTGTCACAACGAGTACGAGGCGGCGATGGATGACTTCATCGCGATCTACTTCAGCGTCTCACCCCAGATCTGCACCATCCGCTACCATCGTCCGGAGACGCTCGAGGCGTTCGACTACATGTTCGGGTTCAAGGGGGTGCGCGAGGGGCGCAGGCCGGACGGCCAGCCCTACGTCGACTCGGTCCGGTCGGCGCTGCGCGGGCTGAGTTTCCTGGAGCCGCAAAAGACCGCCACCTTCGAGTTCGAGGCAGCGGCGGGTACGCTCTCGGGAATCAGCTCGGACACGGATGCGGGCTTCGTGCTGCGGGTCGGGACCCAGCCCACCGCCGAGCCGCAACGGGTGCGCTTGACCTATCTCGGCACCGGTTACCAGCCGGAAGAGGCCGTGCTGGCCCCAGGGCCGGTCGCGCTCGAGGTCGCGAACCCCACGTCGAGCCGTGGGGTTCTTGCCATCGTCCAAGTTGCCCCAGGCGACGACGATGCGCCGCTGCACTTCGATCCTTACCTTACGGGCAAGCACCTGCTCACCAGCCAGACCTTCCGGAGCCTGTTCCGTTCCGAGGTGGTAGGCGGCGCCCAGGGCCTCGCGATCCGCGACATTGCGCTCCTGTTCACGGACATCAGGGGATCGACCGCGCTCTATCAACGGATCGGCGATCTGAATGCCTTCCAGCTGGTCCAGCAGCATTTCGACCTGCTCCGCGAGACGACCGTGCGCCATGGCGGGGCGATCGTGAAGACCATCGGCGATGCGGTCATGGCAGCCTATCCGGACGCAGCCCTTGCGACGGGTGCGGCGCTCGACATGCTCGGCGCGATCGAACGCTTCAACGCGGATCAACCCGAGCGGCCCGTGTCGCTCAAGATCGGTATCCACCATGGGGCGGCGATTGCGGTCACCCTCAATGACGAGCTCGACTACTTCGGCCAGACAGTGAACATCGCGTCGCGAGTCCAGGAGATGGCCGATGCCGCGGAGATCTGGATCACCGAGGCTGTCTGGCGCTACCCGGGCGTGCAGGCGCTTCTCGAGCCGTATCCGGCCGAGCCGCGTACCGCCGAGTTCCACGGCATCGAGCAACCGATGACCGTGGTGAGGGTCGGCAGCCCGGGCCGTGCCGTGGCGGAGTAGAGGTCCCCGCACACGTCGGGCGGGCAGATGAGGGCCAAGATTGGCGCACGCGCAGGACCGCCCGTGAGGCTACCTTGCCGCTCTCGCCATGCGTTCTCCTGGCGGTCTTGTTCGCGGCGCGCGAGATCGCTCGACGAGCGATCAGCGCTTGGCACCGGTGGCGCCAGACCTCGTGGAACCGGTCCTCGCCGGACGCACGGACCAGGCCCTGCACTAGACCATTTTCCCCTTGGGTGGACCCGCGGCCCCGGCCCGCTCCCCCCTCCCAACCACCCACCGATGGTACCCTTGGGG
>JBOHKK010000404.1:0-4940 GCA_050729115.1 Geminicoccaceae bacterium
GGACGATCCGAGGCGTGCCGGCGCCGGTCCGCGAGATGGCCGTACGCCGCGCCGGCGAGCGGGGCATGACGGTCGGTGACTGGGTGGCCGAGGCGATCGTCGGCTTGGCCCGCGCCGGCGACAGACCCGGCGCCGATCGAAGCAACCTGCCGGCCACCGAAAGCCCGCCGGACCTCGTCGGACTGGTTCAGCGCCTCGACGACCGGATCAGCCGCCTCGAGCAGCGCCGCCGCGTCGGATTTTTCGGCAGACTCTTCGGCAGACAGACGTAGGCGCGGATTCTGCGGGCTCACATCGGGTCGCGCGCGGGGTCGGCGCGCCGCTCAGCACCGACCACCAAGGTCGGTGCTGGGGAGCCAGGCACGCGGCCGCGCGCCGAGGAAGGATGATGCCGGGCGGACGAAGTGTGACCTTCGTGAGCCCGGCTCAGGAGTTCATCGACTCAAAGAACTCCGCATTGGTCTTCGCCACCCGCATCTTGTCGGAGAGAAACTCGAGCGCGTCGATCGTGCCCATGGGCGAGAGGATTCGCCGCAGCACCCACATTCTGGACAGCGTGGCGCGATCGACCAGCAGCTCCTCCTTGCGGGTGCCCGATTTGTTGATGTCGATCGAGGGGAACACCCGCTTGTCGGCCAAGCGGCGATCCAGCTGAATCTCGGAATTACCGGTGCCCTTGAACTCCTCGAAGATCACCTCGTCCATGCGCGAGCCGGTGTCGATCAGGGCGGTGGCGATGATGGTCAGACTGCCGCCGTCCTCGATGTTCCGGGCAGCACCGAAAAACCGCTTGGGGCGCTGCAAGGCATTGGCGTCGACGCCGCCGGTCAGGACCTTGCCCGACGAGGGAATGACGGTGTTGTAGGCCCGCGCCAGACGCGTGATCGAGTCCAGCAGGATGACCACGTCGCGGCCGTGCTCGACCAGACGCTTGGCCTTCTCGCTCACCATCTCGGCGACCTGGACGTGGCGCGTCGCCGGCTCGTCGAAGGTCGAGCTGACCACCTCGCCGCGGACCGTACGCGCCATGTCGGTCACCTCTTCCGGGCGCTCGTCGATCAACAGGACGATCAGGTAGACCTCGGGATGATTGGCCACGATGCTGTACGCGATGTTCTGCATCAGCATCGTCTTGCCGGTCCGCGGCTGGGCGACGATCAGCGCCCGCTGCCCCTTGCCGAGCGGCGCGACCATGTCGATCACGCGGCAGCTGATGTCCTTGGCTCCTTCGGCTTCGAGCTTGAGCTTCTCGGTCGGGTAGTACGGCGTCAGGTTGTCGAAGTGGACCCTGTGCCGGGCCCGTTCCGGGGGGTCGAAATTGATTGTGTTGACGCGCAGCAGGGCGAAATATCGCTCGCCCTCCTTGGGCGCGCGCACCTCGCCGTCGACGATGTCGCCGGTGCGCAGGCCAAACCGCCGGATCTGGCTGGGCGACACGTAGATGTCGTCCGGCCCGGCGAGATAGTTGACGTCCGGCGTGCGCAGGAAGCCGAAGCCGTCCTGGAGGATCTCGAGCACGCCCTCGCCGTAGATCGGGACCCCGCTTTCGGCAAGGCGCTTGAGCGTGGTGAACACGAGATCCGGCTTACGCAGCGTGCTCGCGTTCTCGATCCCGAGTTCCTCGGCGTATTCCAGCAGCTCGGTCGGCGAGCGCCGTTTCAGCTCGGACAGGTTCATGAACCCGGTGGCGCCGGATTCGTCCTCGCTCAAGGGGGCGGGCGGTTCTTGCAGCACGTCGGTCTCACCCGGCTCGGGATAGTCCGGCATTGGCAGGCGCTCCATCCGGGCGCGCGGACGTCGCTTGCGTGGGGGCGGTGCGGTGATAATGGGATCGAGACTACGCGAGAGGTCTGGACTCGACGCGTGCTTAGCCAATTCGACCGACTCTGTCAAACCCAAAGCGGTGTCTTCGTCCCCTGACAAGGCACGTCCGCGCCCACCCGGCGAACCAGCTAACCGGGCCGAAGCACCGCCAAAAGGACGATGCCGACGAACAACACCGTCGGCACCTCATTGAACCAGCGAAACGCGCGCGCGCTGGCCGGCCGCTGGTCCGCGGCGAACCGCCTGACCCAACGGGCCATCACGCCGTGGCTGAGCGCGAGCAGCACCACGAGCGTCATCTTCGCCTGTAGCCACCCGGCCGACCATTGTCCCTGCAGCGCCGCGAGCGTGACGCCGAACAGGAGCGTCGCCACCATCGCGGGTGTGGTGATCCCACGCAACAGCCGCCGCTCCATGATCTTGTACTTCTCCGAGGCCTCGCTCCCGAGGGCGACCTGGGAGTGATAGACGAACAGCCGGGGCAGATACCACAGCCCGGCCATCCACGCCGCGAACGCCATGATGTGCAGGGCCTTGAGCCACAGAGCGAGATCGCTCACGGCTCGGGGCGCCCCGGCAGACGCACCGACTTCACGTAGTCGACCAGCGCCGCGACCGCCGCCGGGTCGGTCTGCGGCAACACGCCGTGCCCCAGGTTGAACACGAACGGCCGATCGCTCAGCACCTCGACGATCCGGCGGGCCTCCCGGCAGGCGACGGCGCCGCCCGCGAGAAGCGCCGCCGGATCGAGGTTTCCCTGCAGGCACACGTCCGCCAGGGCGTGGCGCGCCCACATCAAGGAGACCGTGGTGTCGAGGCTCACGCCGTCGACCGGAACGGCCCTCACGAAGCTCTGATAGCGGACGCCGGCGCCGCGCGGAAACGCGATGATCGGGACCTCGGGATGGCGCGCCTTCAGCCGGGTCACGATCTGCGCGGCGGGCGCCTGGCACCACCGCTCGAACTCCGGCTCGGACAAGATGCCCGCCCAGCTGTCGAACAGCTGCACCACGTCCGCCCCCGCCTCGATCTGAGCCTCCAGGTGCTCGATGACCGCCTCACTCAAAAGCGCGATCAGCTTTGCGAACGTGTCCGGCTGGCGCAGGACGAACGCCCGTGCGGTGTAGAATTCGGAGGAGGCGCCGCCTTCGATCATGTATGCGGCCAGCGTCCACGGCGCGCCTGCAAAGCCGATCAATGCGGTCACCGCCGGCAAGCTCCGGCGCACCTGTCTGATCGCCTCGTAAACCGGAGCGAGGCGCTCCGCCAGGCCATCAGGGCGGAGCCGGTCGACCGCGGCCGCGGCGCGGACCGGTTCGAGCTTTGGGCCCGCACCCTGCTCGAACGCCACCGGACAGCCGAGCGCATCGGGAATCACCAGAATGTCCGAAAACAGGATCGCGGCATCGAACCCATACCGGCGCACCGGCTGCACCGTCGCCTCGGCCGCGAGCTCGGGACTGTAGCAAAGCTCGAGAAAATCCCCGGCGCGCTGGCGCAGAGCCCGATATTCGGGCAGGTAGCGGCCCGCCTGGCGCATCAGCCACACCGGGGGGCGGGTGACCGCGCGCCGCCGTAATGCCGCAACCAGCAACGGCACGCCCGGTTGCGAGCCTGTTGGACCATGATTCTGTCCGCTCATCCAACTCTTATCTTAACTGATTCTTTGGAATCAGGAGGTTGATTCAGGCGGGCGCATAGCGGGGATACTTTACTGTCCGTCGAACTGTGCACAGCTGCTGCACGCGGCGGGCCGTTTCGAGGAAGCTGGGGCTAATCCTGTGCACATCCGAGACCATCTCTCGCGGACCGCCGGGCTGCCCGGCTGTGGATTGCGGGGACGCTCGTTTCGCCGATCGCGTTTCGTTCGCCTGTTGTCAACGGCCGTGAGTGCCGTCTGAAGGTAGCCGCAATGCGGGGGACGACGCGCATCGGATCGGTTATAAGTGGGCGCTCGCGGCGGTCCTCCCCAGTCCGCCAACAGCTCGCCCGGGAAATTTCGCATTGCGTGTCCATCTCCATCTCGTGTCGGACTCGACGGGTGAGACCGTGACCACGGTGGCGCGTGCGTGCGTGGCCCAGTTCGAGGGCGTCGTTCCGGTCGAGCACGTGTGGTCGTTCGTGCGCACCCGGGCGCAGGTCGACCAGGTGCTCAGCATCGTCAAGGCGCTGCCCGGGATCGTGATCTTCACTCTGGTTTCGGCGGATCTGCGGCAAGCCCTTCATGACGGCTGTCGAGCGCTGAACATTCCGTGCGTCGCGGTTCTCGATGGCGTGCTCAGCGCGCTCTCGAGCCTGCTCGGCGCCGAGACCCGGCCTCTGATCGGGCGCCAGCATGCGCTGGATGCGGGCTATTTCTCGCGCATCGACGCGATGAGCTTCATGTTGCGCCACGACGACGGGCAATGCGCCGAGGAGCTGAACCAGGCCGACGTGGTGCTGGTTGGCGTCTCGCGCACATCCAAGACTCCCACCTCCATCTATCTTGCCAATCGCGGCATCAAGGTGGCGAACATCCCGGTGGTGCCCGACTGCCCCTTGCCGGCAGAGCTCGAGAGCCTGAACGGCCCGTTGGTGGTCGGGTTGACGATCAGCCCGGAGCCGCTGGTGCAGATCCGTATGAACCGGCTGCGGCAACTGCGGCTCGAGCAGGATTCCAAGGCGGGCGCGCGCGGCCACTTCGAGGGCAACTATGCGGAGCTCGAACGGGTGCGGGCGGAACTGATCTATGCACGTCGCCTGTTCGCCCGCCACGGCTGGCCCGTGATCGACGTCACCCGGCGCTCGGTCGAGGAGACCGCGGCGGCGATCTTCCAGCTGATGCAGGCGCGCCAGGGCCCGCGCCTGGCTCCTGACGAAACCAGCGAGGGGACACTGTGATGGCGAGCTACGGCGGGTTCGGCGAGCCGCGCCGGCGCCGCCGCCGGCAGGCGTTGTGGACCGTGTTTCGATTTGCGTTCGCCGTGATGGCGGTCCTGGGCGTCGGCAGCTACGGCTATCAGGTCGGGGTGTCGGCAGATCAGGCGCGCACCGACCAGTTCGAGGCGGATCTGGCGGGTTTTCAGCAAGCCAATCTCGACCTTCGCGACCAGATCGCGCTTGCCCGCCAGCAGTCA
>JBOHKK010000405.1:0-4912 GCA_050729115.1 Geminicoccaceae bacterium
TTGGCGATCAGGATCTTGTCGAACATGCGAGGCCGCATTCTCCCGGGGCTTGGGCGCGCCAATCTACGGAGGCGGTCGAGACAGCACAACTCTGCCCGTGGGACGGACGACCTGTTCCCGAGCCTGAACGGCGTTGGCATGGAGCTCGGGATGCGCGCCGCGCAGCAGAGCGTCTGCCAAGTCGATCCGGTTGGCAGCGCCTGCACCGTCGAGACCGGGACTGATCCGCCAACGCGGGTCGGGCGTGGCGGAATTTCCAGCACCCGATCAGCTACGACGGCAACATCAACGACCTCGACGGCCTGACCTTCGCCGACGTCCTGCTCGGCGCGCCGGCCCAGACCGCCACCATCGGTGGTTGATCCGGGAGAATCTTCAGCCGATCACGGCGGGCAGGCAGCTCGGGCCGGCCCGCCTGCCGGGTTGGTCCGAGCAATCCATCGCCGACCGGCACAGCGTCGCTCACCGCGAGTGGCGCGGTCGCACCCCGGACGGCTCCGCCGCTACGGTCCGCTCGCACATCTTCTGCTTGATCGAGGCGATCGCCCGCGCCGGGTTGAGGCCCTTGGGGCAGGTCATGGTGCAGTTGAAGATGGTGTGGCAGCGAAACAGCCGGAACGGATCGTGCAGCGCATCCAGCCGCTCGCCCGCGGCTTCGTCGCGGCTGTCGGCGAGCCAGCGCCAGGCCTGCAGCAGCACCGCCGGGCCGAGGAACCGGTCGCCGTTCCACCACCAGCTCGGATACGCGCCCGTGCAGCAGAAGCAGAGGATGCACTCGTAATAGCCGTTGAGCTGCGCCCGTTCCTCCGGCGACTGCAGCCGCTCGCGCTCCGGCCCATCGACCTTCAGCCACGGCTCGATCAGGGCGTACTGTGCGAAGATCGGCTCCAGGTCCACCACGAGGTCCTTGATGACGCGCATGTTGTTCAGGGGATAGACCCTGACTGGCCCCTTGATCTCAGCGATCGGCTTGGTGCAGGCCAGCCAGTTCCTGCCGTCCATGTTCATCGAGCAGCTGCCGCAGACGCCTTCGCGGCAGGAGCGGGCCGAGTTCTACGCGCGCGGTCGCCGGCGCCACCACGCGGCAGCAGCACGCCCCGGCGCCGCGGAGCCTGGCTCCGAGTGCGGGCGGCGCCCGCATCGAAAAAGCGCGCTGAGGGTTGTCGTCACGCCAGCACGCGACAACCTCTGCATTACCCGGCCCGGGTTCCTGCAGACAAGGAGGCGCGAAGTGTACTCGGACGCTTACCCGCTCGCAATTCCCCCGGAAAGACTGAAGGAGGCGATGCAGGTCTTCACCTCCTGCCAGTTGCGGCGTCCTCTCGGGGCGGTCTGGCGTTGTGCGAAGGATGCCGCGGCCGGGACGTTCTGCCCCTGCATCACCGCTGCCGGCGGAGGGATCGGCTTGAGCGATCAGGTGATCTTCGAGGCGGTTGCGGATGAGATCGAGCGCAGGATGATCGGGCATCCTGCCCCAAAAGCCGCGGCTGGGCCGGTCGCGAGCGCCGACGACGGTCGGAGGATCACCAGCGCCGGGCAGGAGCCCGACGACCTCGAGCGCGCCATGGCGGAGGACGCCATCGACGAGACGCTGAAGGCGACCTTCCCGGCGAGCGATCCCCCTTCCTGGACCCTCGGCCGGTCCCACTAGACCATTTTCGCCTTGGGTGGACCCGCGGCCCCGGCCCGCTCCCCCTCCCAACCACCCACCGATGGTACCCTTGGGGCGGTTGGGAGGGGGAGCGGGCTGGTGCGAGCTGATCGAAAAATGCGCTAGAGTCGCCAGAACGGCTTCGAGGCCTCGGCGAGCACGTCGGCGCGGGTGAGGCCGATGTCGCGCAGCATATGGTCGCTCAAGCACTGCAGTTGGCGCCGCTGCTGCGCCCGCTCGCGCCAGATCAGGAGCAGCTGCACGGCGCGCCGTACGCGGCCCGTCCAGTCCTGGCGTGCGACAAGGGCGCTGACCGGATCGCGTCGCGGCCCCGCCCGGCAAGATCTCAGGTCGACGGTCGACATAGGAGGCTCCCCGTTGCATTCCGGCGGTAGAAGTTCCCTATAGCCGACGCCTCCTGACAGCATGGTGTCATGAGGGTTCGCCTAGTTTGCCGGGGGGAGAGACGAGCCCATGCGCCGCGCCGATCGCCTGTTCGAGATCATCCAGCTCATGCGCCGGCAGAGCTTGGTCCGCGCCCAGGATCTCGCCGCCAGGCTCGAGGTTTCCAAGCGGACCATCTATCGCGACGTCCGTGACCTGATGGCGAGCGGCGTGCCGATCGAAGGCGAGGCCGGCGTGGGCTACACCCTGCGCCAGGGGTTCGATTTGCCGCCTCTCATGTTCAACGAGCACGAGATCGAAGCCCTGGTCCTGGGCGCCCGGATCGTCGAATCCTGGACCGACGTCGAGCTGGCCGAGGCCGCCAGCAACGTGATCGCCAAGGTGGAGGCGGTGATCCCGGAGCGCCTGCGGCAGCACATGACGGACATCGCGCTGCTGGCGCCCGCCCGTCACCGCGCCGAGCCGATCGCCGTGGATCCGCGCGAGCTGCGCCGGGCGCTGCGGCGCCGATTGAAGGTCCACTTTCACTACCGGGACAGCGCGGATCGAGCGACCGCCCGCGCCGTGCGCCCGCTGGCGCTGTTCTTCTACGGCCCGGTCTGGCTGCTCGCGGCGTGGTGCGAGCTCCGTCAGGACTTTCGCTCGTTCCGGCTGGATCGCATGGCGCGGCTCGAGATCCTGGACCAGACGTTTCGCCTCGAGCGGGGCAAGACGATCCAGGATTTTCTGAAGCGGAACGACAACTGACGCCTGGGCCCGGCAGGCCCCGCGATCAGGCGAACGCGATCAGGACCTGATCGGCGGCGACCGAGGCGCCGGGGGCGACCCGGACGTCCTCGACCACCGCGTCGCGCTCGGCGCGCAGGACGTTCTCCATCTTCATCGCTTCCAGGATCAGGAGCTCCTGCCCGGCCTTGACCGGCGCGCCGCGATCCACCGCGATACTCACGATCAGGCCGGGCATGGGCGAGATCAGGAACCTGGAGGTGTCGGGCGGGGCCTTCTCCGGGATCCGCGCGGCATACTCGGCGGCCTCGCGGGTGCGCACCAGAGCGGTCGCCGCAATGCCGCCATGGCACAGCCGGTAGCCCTCGGGGCAGGGATCGACCTGAACGCTCGCGCTCCGGGCGCCGAGCCGGGCGTGGGCCACGAGCTGTCCCGGTCGCCAGTCGAGGACCATCTCGAGGCGGGTGCCATCGATCTCGACCACGAGGTCGTCGCCTGTGGTCTCGGTGCGGACCGCCACGTTCTCGTTGCCCAGACGCACGACCCACGCGCTCGGCACCCGCGGGGTCCAGTTCGCCAGCTGCCCCGAGATCCGCGCCGCGCGCGCCATCTCGATCCGGCGCAGACCGACGGCGAGCGCGGCGAGCGCGGCGCGGATGGCGCCGCTCGGTGCGATCCCCTCGAAGCGATCGCCGAACTCCGCGGCGATGAAATCGGTCGACAGCGCCCCCGACCTGAAGCGGCGGTGGCTCATGATCGCCGCGAGGATGGCCATGTTGTGGCCGGGCCCGCGGATCACGAAGCCGTCGAGCGCATCGCCGAGCCGGGCGATCGCCTCGGCGCGATCGGCGCCATGCGCGCAGACCTTGGCGATCATGGGGTCATAGAAGACCGACACTTCGCTGCCTTCGACCACGCCGGAATCGACCCGGATGCCGGCGCCTTGCGGCTCGACGTAGTGGGTCAGGCGGCCGGTCGACGGCAAGAAGCCCCGCGCCGGATCCTCGGCGTAGACCCGCGCTTCGATCGCCCAGCCATCGCGCCGGACCTCGGCCGCCTCGAAGGCAAGCGGCTCGCCCGCCGCGATCCGGATCATCTGCTCGACCAGATCCAGACCGGTGATCAGCTCGGTCACCGGATGCTCGACCTGGAGGCGGGTGTTCATCTCCAGGAAGTAGAAGTTGCGCTCGGCATCGGCGATGAACTCGACCGTACCCGCGGAGTGATAGCCAACCGCGCGCGCGAGCGCCACCGCCTGCTCGGCCATCGCGTTGCGGGTCGGGTCGTCGAGGAGCGGACTGGGCGCCTCCTCGATCACCTTTTGATGACGCCTCTGGATCGAGCATTCGCGCTCGCCGAGCGACACCACCTTGCCGTGGCGGTCGGCGAGGATCTGGATCTCGACGTGCCGGGGCTCGGGGATGAACTTCTCGAGGAACACCCGGTCGTCGCCGAACGCCGAGCGCGCCTCGCTCATGGCGCGGGCGAGGCCGTCGGCGAGGTCGCGCTCGTCGAGCGCCACCCGCATGCCCTTGCCGCCGCCGCCGGCGGCCGCCTTGATCATCACCGGATAGCCGATCTGCCGCGCGATGCGGACCGCCACCTTGGCTTCAACAATCGCCTCGGGGTGGCCCGGGATGGTCGTGACCCCGGCCTCCTCGGCCAGGCGCTTGGCCGCGATCTTGTCGCCCATCCGCCGGATCGCCTCGAGCGGCGGTCCGATGAACACGATGCCCGCGGCCTCCAGCGCCTCGACGAACGCCGGGTTCTCCGAAAGAAAGCCGTAGCCGGGGTGCACCGCCTGGGCGTCGGTCCGGCGCGCCGCCTCGACGATCCCGTCGATCCGCAGATAACTCTCGGCAGCAGGCGGCGGGCCGAGCAGCACCGCCTCGTCGGCCATCCGCGCGTGCGGCGCCTCGGCGTCGGCCTCCGAGCACACCGCGACCGTCCGGATGCCGAGCCGCCGGCAGGTGCGGATCACGCGGCACGCGATCTCGCCCCGATTGGCGATCAGGATCTTGTCGAACATGCGAGGCCGCATTCTCCCGGGGCTTGGGCGCGCCAATCTACGGAGGCGGTCGAGACAGCACAACTCTGCCCGTGGGACGGACGACCTGTTCCCGAGCCTGA
>JBOHKK010000406.1:0-4890 GCA_050729115.1 Geminicoccaceae bacterium
GTGCGCGGGGTTGGCTGGTCGGCCGCGCGTCCCAAAAGAAAGATGATGCCGGGCGGACCAGCTTTGTGAGCCCGGTGTCAGTCGACCGCGACGGCGTGGTCCTCGTCGAGGAGGTCGATCCCCGAACCGCGGTCGGCGCCGAGGCCAGCCTGGCCGCGGATCGCCGCCTCGATTGCGCCAGCCACCTCCGGGTGCTCCTTCAGATACGCCTTGGCGTTCTCGCGCCCCTGGCCGATGCGCTGGCTGTCATGGGAGAACCACGAGCCCGACTTCTCGACCACGCCGGCGCGGCCGCCGAGATCCAGGAGCTCGCCGGTCTTGGAGATGCCCTCGCCGTACATGATGTCGAACTCGACCACCCGGAACGGCGGCGCCACCTTGTTCTTGACCACCTTGACCCGGGTCTGGTTGCCGACCACCTCGTCGCGGTCCTTGATCTGGCCGATCCGGCGGATGTCGAGGCGGACCGAGGCGTAGAACTTCAGCGCGTTGCCGCCGGTCGTGGTCTCGGGATTGCCGAACATCACGCCGATCTTCTGGCGGATCTGGTTGGTGAAGATCACGATGCAGTTGGAGCGATGGATGCTGGAGGTGAGCTTCCTGAGCGCCTGGCTCATCAGGCGCGCCTGCAGGCCCATGTGCGAATCGCCCATCTCGCCTTCCAGCTCCGCCCGCGGCACCAGGGCGGCGACGCTGTCGATCACCACGAGGTCGATCGCGAGCGAGCGCACCAGGGTGTCGGCGATCTCGAGCGCCTGCTCGCCGGTATCCGGCTGGGAGATCAGCAGCTCGTCGATGTCAACCCCGAGCTTCTTGGCGTAGCTCGGATCGAGGGCGTGCTCGGCGTCGACGAAGGCGCAGACGCCGCCGGCCTTCTGGGCTTCGGCGATGCAGTGGAGCGTCAGCGTGGTCTTGCCCGAGGACTCGGGGCCGTAGATCTCGACGATCCGGCCGCGCGGCAGGCCGCCGACGCCGAGCGCCAGATCGAGCCCGAGCGAGCCGGTGGAGACGGTGTCGATCTCGACCGCGCGCTCGCGCTGACCGAGCTTCATCACGGAGCCCTTGCCGAAGGCGCGCTCGATCTGTCCGATCGCCGCATCCAGGGCGCGCTGCCGGTCGCCGGAGTCACGCCGCAAGGAACTCGCCAGCTCCGCCATCTCGATCCGTCCTCGCTGCTCGCTGTGCCAGGCGCCTTATACCGCGGCGGCCGCCGGGGTGGAAGCGCTGGTTGAAGAGCCTTCGGCTTCTCGCCTGCCCGACGCTCGCCCAGGCGCTCGAAGCGGCGTTCCAGCGCCGCCGGCGATCTGCTACTCGTCGCGCGGTCGAGGTGGCCGACGAGGCGCGCATGCGGATCTGAACCGAGGCCGGCCCGCGTCTCGAACGGGTCGATCGGGCGGCGCTGCCCGGCGGTCCGCGCCTACGGGGCCGCCGACGTGGCGCAGCTCGGCGCCCGACGACCGCTGGCCGAGCGCATCGATCTCCCCCGGACGTGGGCCATCTCGCCGCCATGGCGGTGCCGCAGGCGGTGAGCGACGCCTGCCTGACGCTGGCCCGACGATTCGCCGGATGGCCGCGCGCCCCGGCCTGCGGCACCGCCATGCCCGGGTCGCCTGTCTCGCGGTGTCCCTCGGCATGGTCGGCCACGCCACCGGGGGTCTTCCCGGAACCTCGAGGTCACCTCCACGGCGATGCAGCGACGCGCCGTGCCGCTCCGCGCGGAGGCTCAGCCCTCCAGCAGGCTCGCGAGCTTCATGGCGACGCCGAGCGAGCCTTCGACCTTGATCTGGCCAAGGGTGTAGGCAAGGGTCGGGGACAGGCGGCCGTCGATCAGCTGGGCGAGGCGGTCCTCGGACAGGCGGATGGTGCAGTCGGCCTCGCCGTCGTCGTTGGAGAGCGTGGGCGGCGTCCGGCTGGCGTCGACGAAAACGACGCCGGCGTCGTCGACCGCGAACTTGACCTTGTAGCCGAGTGCTCCGAGTTGCGGCAGCTGGGCGCGGATCTGGTCGGTGGCGGTCTCCAGGCTCATGGTACCTCACGCAGCTAAAATGGGTTCACGATCCGGAAGGCGTCGGGCGACGGCAGGGCGCGCGCGGTCAGGCTCATGACGCCGCACGAGAGTTCGAGATTGGCGGTAGGGCGCGCGGCGGGCTCAAGAAGGCGCGCGGCTGAAGATCGGCGGTGGCGGGCTCCAGGCTCACGGCACCTCACGCGGCGCGGACAGGCTCGGAATCGGGGGTCGGCTCGGGCGAGGCGGCCGCGCGCGGCGCTTCGGCGTTCAGCCGGCGCATCTCCTCGGCGACCAGGGCGCGCCGCGACGGCTTGCCCAGCCAGGTGAGCGGCAGCTCGTCCCGAAACTCGATCGCCTTGGGCTGCTCGAACGGGGCGAGCTTGTCGCGCAGGAACGACCGCAGCTCGGCGGCGCTCAACGCCGCGCCCTCGCACAGGCGGACATACGCCTTGATGGTCTCGCCGCGATGGCGGTCGGGGACGCCGCACACCGTCGCCTCGGCGACCGCGGGATGCAACAGGATCGCCTCCTCGACCATGCGCGGGTAGACGTTGAAGCCGGCGCTCAGGATCAGGTCCTTGATCCGGTCGATCAGATGGACGTAGCCGTCCTCGTCGATGTAACCGACGTCGCCGGTGTGCAAACGGCCGCCGCGGAGCGCCTCGGCGGTCTCCTCGGGCCGCCCCGCATAGCCGGCCATGACCTGCGGGCCGCTGATGCAGATCTCGCCGCGCTGGCCGATCGGCAGGCGGCGCTCAGGATCGTCGATCGCGGTGATCTCGACCAGGGTGCCGGGCAGCGGCAGGCCGATCGAGCCGGGGCGCGCGGCGCCGAACGGATTGATCGTGCACACCGGGCCCGCCTCGGTCAGGCCGTAGCCCTCGACCAGGGTGCAGCCGGTCAGGCGCTCGAAGGTCGCCTGCACCTCGCGCGGCAGCGGCGCGCCGCCCGAGATGCAATGGCGCAGGCTGGACAGGTCGTACTGATCGAGCAGCTTGGAGCCGTTGATCGCCGAGTACATGGTCGGCACGCCGAGCAGCACGGTCGCGCGCTCCTTGGCGATCACCTTGAGCAGCTGATCCAGACGAAAGCGCGGCAGGAGGATGATCTCGAAGCCGCCGGCGAGCGCGACGTTCATCACCCCGGTCATGCCGAACACGTGGAACAGGGGCAGCGCGCCGACCACCTTCTCCTGGCCGGGCCGGCTGTGGGTCGCCCACATGGCGACCTGGCGGGTGTTGGTGTAGAGCGCGGCGTGGGTGAGCATGGCGCCCTTGGGGGAGCCGGTGGTGCCCCCGGTGTACTGCAGCACCGCGACATCCTTGCCCGGGTCGATCTCGACCGGCGCGTACTTGCCGTCGTTGGCGATCAGCTTCTTGAAGCGGACGTGGTGGTCGTCGGTCGCGACGTTGGCGATCTCCTTGCGCCGCAGCACGGCGAACAGGGTGCTCTCGCGCCAGGGCAAGAGGCCGCCCATGGAGCCGACCACGACCGTCTGCAGGCAGGTGTCCGCGAGGCGCCGGGCGACCTTGGGGTACATGCCCTGGATGTTGAGGGTGACCATGATCGAGGTCTTGGAGTCCTCGATCTGGCGCGCGATCTCGCGCTCGGCGTAGAGCGGATTGTAGTTGACCACGGTGCCGCCGGCCTTGAGCACGGCGAAGAAGCAGATCACGTAATAGGGGCAGTTCGGCAGGAACAGGCCGACCCGCACGCCCTTCCTGACGCCCTGCGCCTGAAAGCCCTTGGCGGCGCGGTCGACCAGCTGGCCGATCTCCTTGTAGCTCGACTTGCGCCCGAGGAAGTCGAGACAGCGCCGGCTCGGCCAGGTGGCGACGGCGTCGTCGAGCAGAGAAAACAGCGGGCGCGGGGCGACGTCGAGATCCCAGGCGAGGCCTTCGGGGTAATGCGCCTCCCAGGGAAACGGCCTGATCGAGGGCACGTCGGGCGGTGGCTCGGGCGCCACCGGCGCGCGCCGAGGCGCCCAAAAGCGCAGCCATCGGGCCGGCCAGCGGGTCAGGACGGAGGCCATGTTCTCCCTCATCGGCCGTTCTCTATGCTCACCTGGGCGCCACCGCGCCCACCACCAGCCGACATCGGCGCCGGCAGGGCCATTCTTGGGCAAAGAGGCTCAACAATGCGTTAGGCCTGCGCCCGCGATCAGCCGAGCACGCCGAACTCAGAGAACGGCACGAACTCGACCGGATCGCCGCGCTCGACCCGAGCCAGATCCTCGGCCAGCTCGATCAGCCCGTCGGCCTCGGTGAGCGAGGTCAGGATGCCCGACCCCTCGCGCTCGATCCGCTGCACCCAGGTTCGTCCGTCCGGGCCAAGGGTCAGGCGCGCCCGCAGATACTCGCGCCGATCCGGCTTCTTGCTCATGGCGAAATCCGCCGGCACGAGGAACGCGCGCGGCTCCGGCCAGCGACCGCCGCCGAGTGCGGTCAGCAGCGGCCGGGCAAAACGCAGGAAGCACACCACCGCGGCGACCGGATTGCCCGGGAGGCCGACGAACACCGCGCGCCCCACCTGGCCGAAGGCGAGCGGCCGGCCCGGCTTGACCGCGATCTGCCAGAAGTGCAGCCGACCGAGCCGGTCGACGGTGCGCACGACGTGGTCCTCGTCGCCGCGCGAGGCGCCGCCCGAGGTGATCACCGCATCGTGCACCGCCGCAGCCTGGCGCAGCGCCCGCGCCACGGCGTCCGCGCGATCGGGCAGGATGCCGAGATCGGTGATCCGGCAGCCGAGACCCTGGAGCAGGCCGAACAGGATCGGGCGATTGGCGTCGTAAGTCTCGCCGGGGCCGAGCGCCTCGCCCGGCTCGCGCAGCTCGTCGCCGGTGGACAGCAGCGCGACCTCGAGCCGCCGGAACACCTCGAGCC
>JBOHKK010000407.1:0-4881 GCA_050729115.1 Geminicoccaceae bacterium
GGTGAACAGGGTCGCGCTGCCGCCGCGCTGGGTCTCCGCGCGCAACAGTCGCCGATCGGCGGTGACGACCACGAAGCTCACGAAGCCGCCGATGGCGCCGCGCCCGATCCGCTCGACCGCCGCGAGCGCCTTGAACGCCGCGAGCCCGGCCGACGGCCCGTGCACCGCGATGCCGATGGTCATGCCGCCACCAGGTGGTCGGGCGCGACCTCGGCGAGCGGACCGCGCGGCATCTGCGCGAGGTCGAGGGTCGGCAGGCGGCCGCGCACCCGGGTGGGATCGGGGATCGGCACCGCGGCGAGCAGCGCCTCGGTGTAGGGATGGCGGGGATCGCCGAGCACCGCGCGCCGCGGCCCGAGCTCGACGATGCGCCCCCCGTGCATCACCGCGACCCGATGGCTCATCTGCTCGACCACGGCCATGTCGTGGCTGATGAACAGATAGGCGAGGCCGAGGGTCTCCTGCAGCTCGAGCAGCAGCTCCAGCACCTGGGCCTGGACCGAGACGTCGAGCGCCGAGGTCGGCTCGTCGGCGACGATCAGCTTGGGGCCGACCCCGAGCGCCCGGGCGATGCAGATCCGCTGGCGTTGGCCGCCGGAGAACTCGTGCGGGTAACGTCGGATGTGCGCGCGCTCGAGCCCGACCCGATGGAACAGCTCCGCCACCCGGTCGTCGAGCTCGCCGCCGCGGGCGATGCCGTGAATCACCATCGGCTCGGCGACCAGGCGGCCCGCGCTCATCCGCGGATTGAGCGAGGCGAACGGGTCCTGGAAGATCATCTGCATCTCGCGCCGCGCCCGGCGCAGCTGCGGCGTGGGGAGCCGGCGGAGATCGTGGCCCCCGAGGCGGATCTCGCCGTCGTCCACCTCGAGCAGGCGCAGCACCGCGCGGCCGGTGGTCGACTTGCCCGAGCCGCTCTCGCCCACGAGCGCAAGGGTCTCGCCGGAATCGAGGCTGAAGCTGACGTCGTCCATGGCGACGACCCCCTCGTCCTTGTCGAACCAGAAGCCGCGGCTGACGAAGCGCTTGCGCAGCCTTGCCACCTCGAGCAGCACCGCCGTCCCGGGCTGGTGCGGCACGGCGCCGGCCGCCGTCACCCGGCGCGGCGCATCGACGTTCGCGAGGCTGCCGAGGCGCGGCACGGCGCCGAGCAGCCGTTGGGTATAGGCCTCCTTGGGCGCCGCGAAGATGTCCTGGACGGTGCCTTCCTCGACCTTGCCGCCCTGATGCATGACGACGACGCGATCGGCCATCTCCGCGACCACGCCCATGTCGTGGGTGATCAGGATGATGCTGGCGTCGAAGCGCGTCTTGAGCGCGCGCATCAGGTCGAGAATCTGGGCCTGGACCGTGACGTCGAGCGCGGTGGTCGGCTCGTCGGCGATCAGGATCGCCGGATCGGTCGCCAGCGCCATCGCGATCATCACCCGCTGGTGCCGCCCGAGAGCTCGTGCGGATATTGCGCGAGCCGCTTCGTCGGCCGGTCGAGCCCGACGAGGTCGAGCATCGCGGCGGCGCGGCCGCCCGCCTCGCGCTGGCCCATGCCCTTGTGCTCGATCAGGCCCTCGCTCAGCTGCCGGCCAATGGTCAGCACCGGGTTGAGCGAGGTCATCGGCTCCTGGAAGATCATGGTGATGCGATCGCCGCGGATGCGCCTCAGCTCCTGCTCGCCCATCGCCAGGAGATCGCGCCCGTCGAACCAGGCCTCGCCGGCCGTGACCCGGCCGCCGGAATGCGCCAGCAGCCCCAGGAGCGCCAGGCTCGAGACGCTCTTGCCCGAGCCGCTCTCGCCGACGATCGCGAGCGTCTCGCCGCGTGCCAGGCGGTACGACAGATCCACGACGGCGTGGTTCGGCCGACCGGCGCTGCCGAACGCCACCGCGAGCCCTTTGACCTCGAGCAGCGGCGCGCTCATCCCTCAGCTCCGCTGCTGCCGGGGGTCGAGCACCTCGCGGATGCCGTCGCCCAGGAGATTGAAGCCGAGGACGGTGATCGCGATCGCGCAGCCCGGGAAGATCATCATCCAGGGCGCGCGCGAGATCAGATCGCGGCTCGAGGCGAGCATGAAGCCCCACTCCGGCTCCGGGGGCTGCGCCCCGAGGCCGAGGAAGCTCAGGCCGGCCGCGGCGAGGACCGCGGTCGAGATGCCGAGCGTGCCGAACACGATCAGGGTCGGCATCACGTTGGGCAGGAGGTGGATGAAGATCAGCCGCGCATCGCCGGCGCCGGCGGAGAGCGCGGATTCGAAATAGGGCTTGCTCTTCTCGACCAGCACCACGCTGTGGGTGAGGCGGGCGTAGAACGGGATCGCGGCGATGCCGACCGCGATCATGGCGTTGGTGAGGCCGATGCCGAGAATCGCGATGCAGGCGAGCGCGATGACGATCTCGGTGAACGAGAACAGCACGTCGACGCCGCGCATCAGCATCCGCTCGGTCCAGCCGCCGGCATAGCCGCCGACCAGCCCCAGCAGGAGGCCGCTGGTGAGCGAGATGCCCACGGCGATCAGCCCGATCTGCAAGGTCAGCCGGGCGCCGAACACCACCCGCGAGAACAGGTCGCGCCCGAAGTCGTCGGTGCCGAACCAGTGGGCAGCGGACGGCGGCGCCAGGCGCGGGCCGGCCGCCATCCGCAGCGGATCGAACGGGGCGATCACCGGCGCCAGCGCCGCGGCGACCACGAGCGTGACGACGATCGCGAGCCCGACCACGCCGGTCGGGCTGCGCACGAGCCTGAACCAGAAGCCGGGCCGGCGCGCCTCGAGGGGCTCCGCCGCCGCGATCTCGACCGTGCTCGCCATCAGCCGTACCGGATGCGCGGATCCAGCCACGCGTACAGCAGGTCGATCACCACCGAGACCACGACCACGATGGTCGCGAAGAACAGGATGAAGCCCTGGATCATGGGATAGTCCCGGGCGAACACCGCCTCGATCGCGAGGCGCCCGACGCCGTTCCAGGCGAACACGTTCTCGACCACGATCGCGCCGCCCATCATGTACGCGAACTGCAGCCCCATCGTGCTGACGATCGGCACCAGGCCGGCGCGCAGCGCGTGGCGATAGAGCACGACCGCCTTGGGCAGCCCCTTGGCCCAGGCGGTGCGCACGAAGTCCTGATCGAAGATGTCGATCATCGCCGAGCGGGTGAGGCGGGCGAGCACCGCGGCATTGGCGATGCCGAGCGTGAGCGCCGGCAGGATCAGGCTGCGCAGATCGGAGCCCGCGACCGGCAGCCAGCCGAGCTGCAGGGCGAAGAAGAACAGTAAGAGCAGGCCCAGCCAGAAATGCGGGATCGATACCCCCAGCACGGCGAGCGCCATGGCGCCGACGTCGATCACCGTGCCGCGCCGGTAGGCCGCGATGAAGCCGAGGCTCAGGCCCAGCACCGTGGCGATCACGAGGCTGGTCGCCGCCAGCATCAGGGTCGGGGGAAACCGCGTCAGGAGAACCTTGAGGACCGGCTGGTCGCCGACGATCGAGCGGCCGAGGTCGCCGTGGAACAGCCGGTCCATGTACATCCCGTATTGGACGTAGATCGGCTGATCCAGGCCGAGGCGGGCGCGGATCGCCTCGATCTGCTCCGGCGTCGCCTGGAACTTGGCGTACATGATCCGCACCGGATCGCCCGGCACGGCGTGGATCAAGAGGGTTACGGCGATGGTCGCGACCCAGATCGTGAAGACCGCGCTCATGATCCGCTGGACGAGATAGCGGCTCATCGGCCCGCGCCGGCGTCCTCGGGACGAGGCATCAGATGCGGCTCGTGCATGGGGAAGCGGGCCCTCGCGGCTCCGGAGCGCCCACTCCCCGTCCCGCGGCTACGGCTCGATGGTGACGTCGTGGAACATCGGATGGAGGAAGGCGCCGACCTTGAAGCCTTCGACCTCCGGCCGCACCGCGAACACCCACTCCCAGCCGGGCGTGTACAGGCCGATGTGCACCGTATTCTCCATGAGATGCTGGATCACGTCCTGCACCGCCTCGAGGCGCGCGTCCGGATCGATCGTGGTGCGGGTCTTTTCCAGCATGGCGTCGAGCTTGGGCGTCCGATAGCCGGAATAGGCGCCGGGCGAATGCCACAGCTGATAGAGGATGTCCGGGTCGTACCAGGATCAGGTCATCATGTCGAAGGTGCCCGGCCCGCCCTCGGTCTTCTCGTTCTCGGCCTTCACCCGGGCGTTCATGGTGCCGATGTCCATGATCTCGATCGCCACGTCGATGCCGACCTGGGCCAGCTGGTTCTGGAAGATTTCCGCGAGCTTGTGCCGGTTGCCGCCGGTCCAGACGAACATGGTCGTCTCGAGCGGATTGTCCGGACCGTAGCCGAGCTCGCCCAAGAGCGCCTTGGCCTTCTCGGGATCGTAGGGATAGCCGAACTGCTTGCAGAACTCCTGATCGTTGCCGAACACGCCGCGCGCGATCGGGCACCATTCGCGCTGGCTGAGGCCGCCATAGATGATGTCGATCGCCAGCTCCGGGTCGGTGGCATGGGCGACCGCCTGGCGCGCGCGGATATCGTCGAACGGCGGCCGGCTGATCGTGAACTCCCAGAACACGTTCTGGCCGGTGTTGTCGGCGACCACCAGATCCAGCTCGCCCTCCTCCCGGATCGCCGGGACGTCGTCGAAGGGCGGCTCGGCGATGTGCACCTCGCCCGTGCGCAGCCCGGCGAGCCTGGTCTAGGAGCCTGTCCGAGAATTGACAACAAGGTATTGTGGTGATTCTGTGGGCAAGGCGCAACTCCTTGGGTTAAGGCGATGAGCAAGACCTTTCGGGCGTGGGACGTGGATCAGGTGTGGCTGTTGCCGCCGTCGGTCCAGGACTTCGTGCCGGCGGGCCATCCGGCGCACCTGGTGCGCGAGCTGGTGCGCGCGGAGCTG
>JBOHKK010000408.1:0-4842 GCA_050729115.1 Geminicoccaceae bacterium
GTCTCCGGCTCGCTCGCCGGCGCGAAGCGCGACCCGATCAGCTGCGCGACGGTGCGGGCAAACGCCCGAGCTTCCATGCCCTGCCGCCCGACCGCGCCGGCGTCCTCGATCCAGAGGCAGCCTGCCACGCCGGCGCCCCCGCGGATCGGGACCGACAGCAGCGAGCGCGAGCCGACCGCGCTCAGATAGATCTGTGCGAGCGCGGCGGTGCGGGCATCCTCCGCGGCGTCGGCCACCGCTATCTCGTCGCTGTTTGCCAGGGCGTCGAACAGCTCCGGACACTCGACGCGGCGGAGCGCGGCCCCGGTCGTATGGCCGTTGTTCTCCTGGTCGTAGCAATCCAGGCAGATCAGCTCGGCGTGGCGATCGTCGATCCGCCAGAGGCTCACGCGCCGCGCCGCGAGCGCGCGGCCCACCGTTTCGGTCAGGCGGCGGAGCGCGTCCTGATCGCCCGCCTCGAACAGGGAAGCGGTTGCGGCGAGCTCGTCGAAGGCCGCCGTCTGCGCCGTGAGCGCGCGCTCACGGTGGCCAAGCGCCCGCGCGTTGCGATCGGCGACCAGTCCCTGATACGCCAGCAGGCCGGCCAGGCAGATCGCCAGGGCGACGATGCCGCTGGACAGGACGAGTGACTTGCGGCTGTTGGCGGCGACGAAACCGACCAGGTCGTCCTCGGGGATGACGAGCAGGAGCCACCAGTCCCGCGGCACGGGCTCGGCGAGCGCCGCGGCCGCCACGATGTAGCGCTGATCGTCGATCTCGACGATCGACCGGCCGGCGCCGGCGACGCGGATCCGATCGTACGCCTCCGCGAGCACCGGGTCGCCGATCGCATCCATGTGCGCGGGCCGGTACTCGCCGTCGACCCGGTCGACGACCCGGGCGGGGTCCGGAAACGCGACCAGGCGGCCGGCGCCGTCGACGATCATCGCGCGCCCGCTCGCCCCGAGCTTGAGGTTCGCAAGGAAAGTGCTGAGGGCGGCAAGCGTGATGTCGCCGCCGGCCACGCCGAGGAGCTCGCCGTCGGCGCCGCGGATGGCGCGCGCTGCGGTCAGGCCCGGCTCCTGCGTGGTGAAGAACACGTAGACGTCGGTCCAGAACAGGTCGTCGGTCGCGGCCGCACCGTCGTACCAGGGGCGGGTGCGGGGATCGAAGGTGTCGGTCGGATCCTCCTCGACGGTGACGACCTGCCCGGTCTCGTCGCGCCGGTACCAGGTGACCTGGCGCTGCGCTCCGTCCTGCTCGATCAGCTTGGTGTCGAGCGTCCCCGCGGGCGAGCGCTGCACCATGAAGAAGTTGCCCTGCGGATCGCCGACGTAGAGCGAGGCCAGCTGCGGCCGGCCGCGAAGCAGCTGCAGCGCGAGGCGTTCCACCAGCGGCCGCCCGGATGCCGACAGGCCCGTGGCGGGCAAGGTGCCGGCCACGGTGCGCACGGCGTGCACGGCCACCTCCAGGTAGCTCGCGACCTCGGCCCGGACCCGCTCGTCGAGGACCTCGACCAGGTTCTCAGATAGAGCGAGCGCATCGTTGCGGTTGCTGCGGTACGAGTAGAGGCTGACGGCGATGATCGCAGCGACGATCAGGACCACGCCGGCAAGCGGGACGCCGAAGCGGGCCAGCCGTCGCCACCTTGCGCGCAGCACTTCCCTCGGATCGACGTCGACATCGATGATCTCGTCGGCGCGCACGTCGCGAATCCTCGGTCGCCCTCGAGCGTTCTCGGTTGCCGGCAACGCGCCGGATTCGCATTCAGCTTAGCGCACGAGCGCCGGCAGGAAAGGGATAATCGGAGCGCCGGGCCCCAGGCGGACCCGCGCGGCCGCCGCCATCACCAGGCGCCGGTTGGCCAACATTGCGCCGCTGAGCGGCGGCGATTTTCGATGTGGAGCGCTGGTGCACCGATCTGATCCGCGAGGATCGGGACACCTGTTGAGGCTCGGAACGCCGAACAGCTTCACGAACGCGGTACCGGACTCGCGTCTCTTGACGCCCGCAAAGAGGCGATGATATCAAATATGTTCTCACCAGCGAGGATGCGAGAGATGGCGCAGGTGATCGTACGCAAGCTCGACGAGGCAGTGGTCTCGTCCTTGAAGCTCAAGGCCGAGCTGCACGGGCATTCCCTCGAGCAGGAGCTGCGCCAGATCCTGAAGCGCGCCGCCGAGCTGACGCCGGCGGAAAAGCTCGCGCTGGTGGATCGGATCGCGGCAAAGCAGAAGCGGCCGCTCGAGGACGACAGCACCGATCTGATTCGAGCGGATCGGGACACGCGTTGATGCTGGTCGTCGATGCTTCGGTGGCGACCAAATGGTTCATCGTCGAGCCGGGGCGGCCGGAAGCCAGGCGGCTGCTGGATGGAAGCCATCCCCTGGTCGCCCCCGAGCTGATCCTGGCGGAGGTCGTGAACGTGGTCTGGAAACGCCTGATGGCCGGCGCCATCGACCGTTCGCAGGCCGCCGACGTGCCGCGTCAGCTCCCCCAGCTGTTCGCCGAGCTCTGCCCGCTCGCCACTCTCGCGCAGAGAGCTCTGATGATCGCCGAGGAGTTACGCCATCCGGCCTACGACTGCTTCTATCTCGCGCTCGCGGAGGCGAAGGACGCCAGGCTGGTCACGGCTGACCGCCGGTTCGCCCGGCGGCTCGCGGGCACGCGCTGGCAGACGCGCACCACCACGCTCTGGAGCTGATGGCGCCGCGTGCGGGGTTCGGGCCTGCGGCGATCCCACTTATACCGATCCCACAAAGTCCTGACCTTCGGGATCGGTATCGCGCGCGGGGGTGGCTGGTCGGCCGCGCGCCCCAAAAAGAAGGATGATGTCGGGCGAACAAAGGTTCAAACTCTGTGAGCCTGGTATTACGCACTCGGCCGCGTCCCTCGTCTGGTGCCGGCGGCAGGACTTGAACCCGCAACCTCCCGCTTACAAGGCGGATGCTCTACCGTTGAGCTACGCCGGCGCGCTGTGCCTTAGGTAGGCGCAACAGGTGGGCGGCGGCAAGACCGGCCATCGGATGCTGCGCACAACCGCATCATTTGCCGAGGCGGACGCTGCCGTCGTCCATGATCGTCCAACCCGGATTCCAGGCGACCTCCCACGGGTGGCCGTCGGGATCGGCGAAGTAGCCGGAATAGCCGCCCCAGAACGCGTCCTCCGCCGGCTTCAGGATCCTGGCGCCCGCCGCCTCGGCCTCGGCCAGCACCGCGTCGACCTCCTCGCGGGTGCGCGTATTGTAGGCCAAGGCGATGCCCCCGAAGCCGCTGCCGCTGCCGGGCAGGCGTGCGTCCTCAGCGAGCGCGTCGCGCCCCCACAGCGCCAGCACCATGGCGCCCAATTGGTAGAACGCGACCTCCTCGTGATCGTTGCCGCGGCGCCAGCCGAGGCCGTCTTCGTAGAAGCGCCGCGAGCGCTCGAGATCGGCGACCCCAAGCGTCACCAGGCTCAGCCGCTGCTCCATCATTGCCTCCTTGCGCTGCGTGATCGGCCGGAGGCCGGACGCTCCCTGCTCGAACCGGGGCACTGTGCCTTGGCTCTCGCGTAACCGATCGCATCGTACGTCCGTCCTCGCGGATCCGAGGCCGGCGTCACGCCTGGCTTTCTAGATGGCCGGCGCCGCTGCGGTCTTGAACAAATCGGACAGCTCGAGGGTGCTTGCCGAGCCCTGGAGCAGGGCGCCCGGGCTACGGCCGGTGAGGGCCTGCAGCTCGCGGCTCATGTGCGCCTGATCGGCATAGCCGGCCTCGGCCGCGAGCCCGGCGAGGCTCACGCCCGGTCCTGGGCCACGACCGGCGAGCATCAGCAGCCATTGCAGCCGCAGCACGCGCTGGAAGGTCTTCGGGCCGTAGCCGACCGCGGCCACGAAGCGCCGGCGCAGGCGCCGATCACCCATGTCCAGAAAGCGCGCGAGATCCGCGACCCGGCCCTCGGGGTGGCGGGCCAGCCACCGCGTCGCCGCGGCGATCATGGGATCGAGCGGGTCGGCATCGGCAAGGCGCCCGGCCAGCGCCGCTGCCGCCGCGGCCAGCCGCGCCGCGATCGAAGCATGCTCGGCGATCCGGGCCGAGAGGGCAGCGGTTCCGGGCCCCCAGATGTCCGCAAGCGGGGTGTCCCGGTCCACAAGCTCGCTCGCCGCCACGCCGAGCACGCCCGGCGCCGTGCCCGGGCGCAGGCGGACGCCGACCACGATGGTGCGCGGCGGCAGAGGCACCACGACCGGACCCGTGGCCGGCCCCGCGACCACCGCCGGCGCCTCGCCGATCCAGACCACGTCGGCGCAGCCGTCGGGCAGCACGCGGTGGCGATGGACGGCCGCGCCCGCGCCGATCACCTGCGACCAGACGCACAGCACGGACGCCGCCAGCCCCGGCGGCGGCGGCCGCTCGCGGTAAGTCGAGGTCGGAGCCTCGGTTCTGGCGTCGGCCGCTTCACCCAGCATCAGATTGATATGGCCTTGTCCAGCCTTGGCGCCCACCGCCGCGCCGGATCGGGCGATCGCGCAAGGCGTCGAGCGAGATGCCGCAGCTGCCGGCGAACCCGCAACCTCCCGCAAGGCGGATGCTCTGCCGTCGAGTTGCGCCGGCAGACGCTTCTTACCTGGAGGCTGGGCGCGCGGCGCCCAGGGCGCGCCGCTGAACAAAGCCCGCCTTGACGGCGCGTCCGTCTCATGCCGCAGGCTATGGTGGCAATCCGTGCCGGCTGCTTAGGGCAGCATCCGAATTGACGAGGTCGCCGACGGCGATCATCGTCCGGATAAAGCTGTTCTAGACCATTTTCCACTTGGGTGGACCCACCGCCCCGGCCCGCTCCCCCTCCCAACCACCCACCAATGGTACCCTCGGGGTGGTTGGGAG
>JBOHKK010000409.1:0-4835 GCA_050729115.1 Geminicoccaceae bacterium
GGCGGCGCATCAGCAGGCGCACCGCCTGGCGCGATCGCTCGCCAGGCGGCTCGAGGGCAAGGAGCCCCTGCCTTTCGTCTACAAGGACTATGGCTCGCTGATCTCGCTCAGCTCGAGCACCATAGGCAACCTGATGGGCAACCTGTTCAAGAGCATCACGATCGAGGGCCTGCTCGCGCGCGTCGCCTACCTGTCACTGTACAAGAAGCATCAGATCGCCCTGCATGGCCTGAGTGCCGTGACCCTCATGGCGCTCGCCAACCTGCTGCATCGGCGCACGCGACCGCAGCTCAAGCTGCACTGAGCGGGACGCCCTCAGGCGCGATCGCGCAGCTCGGTGGCGCCCTCCTGCTCGGCGCAATGGGCGCAGCAGAACATGCGCCCGTCCTTTTCCAGACCATGGCCGGCGATCTTGACCCCGCAGTGGGCGCAGTCCGGCGCCAGCGCATGAATCGCGCACTCGAAGCTGTCGAACGTGTGGCTCCTGCCCATCATGTTGACCTGAAACGCCTTGTCGTAATCGTTCCCGCAGACCTCGCACGTCGCCATGGTTGCTCTCCCGGTTCGAGGTGGCCGCGCAGCCGGCGATCCGGTCGCCGGCCGCATCACCAAGCTTCAACGAGCCAAGCGGCGCCCGGTTCCGCGGCGACGGCCCCGAGCACGGCCAGCGCCAGGCGCCCCTGGTCGCCAATACCGGCCCTCGCGAGCTCGTGAGGTCCTGCGAACGGCCGCCGCCTGCGCTCGATGGCTTGGCGGGCGAGGGCTTTTCTGGCAGACAGTGGCGCCGTCGGGCCGAGAGCCGCGTAAGGGCAGAGGACCGGAGCAAGGAACAGCATGGGCGGATCTGCAATCGCCGGCGCCGGGAACCAGCGCGACTTCATCCGCGACCTCGTCCGCGCGGACCTGGATGCCGGCCGCCATGACGCCGTGGTCACGCGCTTTCCGCCGGAGCCCAATGGCTACCTGCACATCGGCCATGCCAAGGCGATCTGCCTCAACTTCGGGGTGGCAGAAGACTTCGGCGGCCGCTGCCACCTGCGCTTCGACGACACCAACCCGGTGAAGGAGGAGATCGCGTACATCGAGGCGATCAAACAGGACGTGCGCTGGCTCGGCTTCGACTGGGGCCCGCACCTCCATTTCGCCTCGGACTACTTCGAGCAACTGTACGCGTGGGCCGAGCACCTGGTCCGCCACGGCCACGCCTACGTCGACGACCTGTCGCCGGAGGAGATGCGCGCCCATCGCGGCACGCTGACCGAGCCCGGCCGCAACAGCCCGTACCGCGAGCGCTCGGTCGAGGAAAATCTCGACCTGCTGCGCCGGATGCGCGCCGGCGAGTTTGCGGACGGCGCCCGCGTGCTGCGCGCCAAGATCGACATGGCGTCCGGCAACATCAATCTCCGGGACCCGGTCCTCTACCGCATCCTGCACGCCGCGCACCCGCGCACCGGCGATGCCTGGTGCCTCTATCCCACCTACGACTTCGCGCACGGTCAGTCGGACGCGATCGAAGGCGTCACCCATTCGCTGTGCACGCTCGAGTTCGAGGACCACCGCCCGCTCTACGACTGGCTGATCGAGCATCTGCCAGTGCCGAGCCGGCCGCGCCAGTACGAGTTCGCGCGGCTCAATTTGTCGCACACGATCCTGTCCAAGCGCCGCCTGATCCAGCTGGTCGCAGACGGGCACGTGCGAGGCTGGGACGACCCCCGGATGCCGACGCTGGCCGGCCTGCGGCGCCGCGGCGTGCCGCCGGCGGCGATCCGCGACTTCATCGCACGCATCGGCGTCGCAAAGAGCGACAATCTGGTCGACGTCGCGCTCCTCGAGCACTGCGTGCGTGAGCTTTTGAACCGCACGGCGGAGCGCCGGATGGCGGTCCTGCGGCCGCTGAAAGTGGTGATCGAGAACTATCCGGAAGGCCAGACCGAGCAGTTCCAGGCGATCAACAATCCGGAGGAAGCCGCCGCCGGCAGCCGGCCGGTGCCGTTCGGGCGCGAGCTGTACATCGAGCGCGACGACTTCATGGAGGAGCCGCCGCCCAAGTTCTTCCGGCTAGCGCCCGGGCGCGAGGTGCGGCTGCGCTACGCCTACCTCGTCACCTGCCGCGAGGTGGAGAAGGATGCCGCCGGCGAGGTGGTCCTGCTGCGGTGCACCTACGATCCGGCGACCCGCGGCGGCGACGCGCCGGATGGCCGCAAGGTCAGAGGCACCCTGCACTGGGTCTCGGCCGCGAACGCCGTGCCGGCAGAAGTACGGCTGTACGACCATCTGTTCGCCGAGGCGGAGCCCGGCGCGGAGGGCGACTTTCTTGCCGATCTCAATCCGCGCTCGCTGGAGATTCTGAGCGACTGCCGGCTCGAGCCGAGCCTGGCAACCGCCGCCGGCGAGCCCGTGCAGTTCGAGCGCCGGGGCTACTTCTGCCGCGATCCGGACTCGACGCCCGCACGGCCGGTGTTCAACCGCACCGTCGCGCTCCGCGACACCTGGGCGAGGATCCAGACCAAAGCCGCGTGACGGCCGAGGGCTGCCTTAGAGGTCGCGGCGAACTGGTCGACCCGACGACCCGCTGCCGCTTTTTGGAAGACACAGAGATCGGAGAAGCAGGTCATGCCTGCGCGTTCCAGACCCGGCTCCCGCGGCAGCCGTCCTCCCCCTCGGCCGTCTCGAGCCTCCGGGTCATGGCAGGGGAGTCCGCTGATCCGGCCTCGATGGACGCCTCACGGCGGAGGTGAGGTCCTCCCGGCGGGCATGGGCATCCCAGGCCGACGACGACCGGTTCGTCATGATGCGGGTGCGGGCGGCCCGACGCCTGGCCGCCGCGGCTGTGGCGAGCGCCTGCTTTATCGGCTCTTAGCCGGTCGTGGGCCGACCTTCGGGCAGGTGGCTCGCCCTGAGAGACTGGTTGCGGTTCCTGGGGCGCGGCACGGGCCGCCCCTTGGGCGAGGGTCAGCGAAAGTCCTGGATCCGCGTGACCCGCAGGCCGCCCAGGCCATGCTTGTCGATCGCCGCCTGCCAGCCCATGAATTCTTCGGTCGACAGATCGTAGCGCCGACAGGCGTCCTCCAGCGAGAGCAGCCCGGCTCGGACGGCGGCAACCACCTCGGCCTTGCGCCGGGCCACCCAGCGCTGCGTGTTGGGCGGCGGCAGATCGTCCAGGGTCAGAAGCTTGCCGTCGGGCCCGACCACGCTCTTTGGCCGCTCCTTGGCAACGTAGGGCATCCGAACGTCCGACATCAGCGTTTCTCCGACTCCCTCCACGAGGGATTTGCACATGAGTATCAGACTCGCCATTTAAAAAACCTCTAAAGAATTTAGTAAAAAGTCGATGCGCCTCCAGCGAACTTTGAAACTATCTATCAGGAATTGGCGGCAGTCTTGATTGCCTTCTGATGCGGATTAGCTTGTAAATGATTTCCCTATTGTTGTGATGAAGTGCGCATTGGCTGAACAGGCCGACGGCGTGACCGTCATTTCTGGCGAATCCCGAGCGACCCGCCGGTATCGCGCCATCTTCAGCTGGTCGACACCGCAGCTCGGGAGGGGTGGGGGCCCGTTCACGGGGCCCCGCGCCGAATCGGGGGCGGCCACCGCCGGCAGCCTCGAAGCTCACGGATGTCGATGCGCCAGACGCGCAGCGCGCCTCGGAAGACGCCAGCGCCCGCTGACGCGGTCCCGGTTTGGCGGAAGTGATCGCTACTCGCAATGTGGGGCTCGTTGTGATTCCAGGTGCAGGTCGGGGCGACTCTCAAGCTACCGTCCCGAATTGCGTGCCGCGATTGCGAGCCCGAGGGGAGGCCCGACGGCGCCCCTCGAGTGGCGCAGCGCTCAAAGCCGGATTCGAAGCGCTCGATCAGCGACAGCCACAGGCCCGCGCCGACGCCGCCCAAAATGTCGGGCCACGCTTCGCTCGGGCCGACCTTCGGCGCGAGGCGCAGCGCCGGCCATCGCCGAATGCGCCCGTACCTCGCCGACGCCGGCACTGCTCCATCCAACCGGGAAACGCTCTAAGGGGACGCTCCCGCGATCGGGTGGCGCGGGGCCTTCACGCCCGCGCAGCCGGCGGGTCAGTCGTCGCGGTAGGTCTTCTCGCGGCGCTCGTGCCGCTCCTGGGCCTCGATGCTCAAGGTGGCAATGGGGCGGGCCTCCAGGCGCCGCAATCCGATCGGCTCCTGGGTCTCCTCGCAAAAGCCGTAGGTGCCCTCCTCGATCCGCCGCAGCGCTTCGTTGATCTTGGACAAGAGCTTGCGCTCGCGGTCGCGCGCCCGGAGCTGGAAATTGCGCTCGGTCTCGAACGACGCCCAGTCGCTCATGTCGGCGACCCGGCTCTCCTCCTCCTTGAGCTGGCGCAGGGTCTCGTTCGAGCCGCGCAGGATCTCTTCGCGCCAGTTCAACAACTTACGACGAAAGTAGTCGCGCTGCTGCTCGTTCATGTAGGGCTCGTCCTCGGTGGGACGGTAGTTTTGCGAAGTCGGATCCGCCATACGCCCTCCATCGCCAGCAGCGCACTGGTACGGCGCCGCGTTGCGGCGGCGCGCGTTGCGCTCTGAAAAGCGGACCTTCCCCTAACGCAGCCGGCCCGCCGGCGCAAGTCGGACCTGAATAGGGACGAATGATGAAAAACTGGTGGCCACAGAGGCTTACACCGGCTCACCAAGTTGGTTCGCCCGGCATCATCCTTCTCCTTGGGCGCGCGGCCGACCAGACGCGCGCTGGGGCGCACGATCAGCCAACCCCGCGCGCTGGAGCGCGCGACCAGCCAACCCCGCGCTGGAGCGCGCGACCAGCCAACCCCGCGCTGGGGCGCGCGACCAGCCAACCCCGCGCTGGGG
>JBOHKK010000410.1:0-4833 GCA_050729115.1 Geminicoccaceae bacterium
GCCACGGGTCGGCCCGCGGGCGCGCTTGCGGCGCGGACCGGTTGTCCGGACGGTCCTCCCGCCCGGGCGCCTGCGGCCACCCGTCCCGGCGGCGGCCGGGCGCCGGACGCAGGGCGCTCGATTCGTCGTCGTGATCGAGGTGCTTGCGGCCGAACGAGTGGCCGAATGTCGGGGGAAAGCGACCGTGACCCATGTCCTGCCATCGCGTTGGAAGACCGCAATGCTAGCGCTGCAGGGTTGCCCACGGGTTAATGGCCCATTGCCGCCGCCTTCCGGCGCGCGGGCTGCGGCCTACAGCGTCCGCCAGTCGAGCGCCTGCTCGTAGGCGTGCGCCGCCTGATAGATGGTCTTCTCGGCATAGCGCCGGCCGACCAGCATCACGCCCACCGGCAAACCGTCGACCTTGCCGCACGGCAGGCTCATCGCCGGATGGCCGGTGACGTCGAACGGCGCGGTGTTGGCGATCATCTCGAGCGCCCGAGCGATGATCTCGCCGACCGGCGCGTTGTCGCCGGGGAGCTCGGTCGCCTTGATCGGCAGGGTCGGCATCAGCAGGAGATCGTAGTCGGCGAGCACCCGGTCGTAGGCGGCGCCGAGCTGGCGGGCGAGGTTCTGCGCCTTGGCGTAGTAGCGTCCCCGGTAGTGCCTGATCATGTGGTGACCGAGCAGCATGGTCAGCTTGAGGGTTTCCGACAGCTCGTCGGCGCGCGCGCGCCAGCCGGCGTGAAAGTCGAGCAGGCTGGTGACGTACAACCCCTTCCAGTTGAAACCGTAGCCGTTGCCGAGCATCATCTGCATGGTCGCGCCCTCGGCCGCGACCGGCAGCCAGATCGCCTGGCCCATCTGGTGCAGCGGGATCGACACCTCGTCGACGCTTGCGCCCAGGCCCCGGAACGCGTCGGCCGCGTGGCGGACCTTGGCGTCGACCGCCTCTTCCGAGTTGCCGTGCCCGAAGCCCTCGGACACCACCGCGATCCTGAGGCCGCCGGCGCCTTGGCCGAGCGCCGCGGTGTAGTCGTCGGCGGGCACGCCCTGCTGGCGCGGGTCGAGGCCGTCCGGCCCCGCCAGCACCTCGAGCAGCAGCGCGTTGTCGGCGACCGTCGCGGTCATCGGGCCGGTGTGATCGAGGGTCAGCTCGATCGGCATGACCCCGGTATAGGGCACCAGGCCGTGGGTCGGCTTCATGCCGTAGATGCCGCAGAACGACGCCGGGATGCGGATCGAGCCGCCCTGATCGCCGCCGATCGCCAAATCCACCTCGCCGGCCGCGACCAGGGCCGCGCTGCCCGAGGACGAGCCGCCGGCGGAATGGCCCCGCCGGTGCGGATTGTGCACCGGGCCGGACGCGCTGGTGTGGCTGCCGCCCGAGAAGCAGAAGTACTCGCACACCGCCTTGCCGAGGATCGTGCCGCCCTCGTCCAGGATACGGGTCACGATGGTGGCGTCGACGTCCGGCACATAGCCCTCGAGCGTCGAGGCGCCGTTCATCATCGGCACGCCGGCGATGCACACGTTGTCCTTGATCGCGACCCGCTTGCCCGCGAGCTTGCCGCCCGGCGCGCCCTCGATCGTGGTCTTGACGTACCAGGCGCCGTGCGGGTTGTCCGCGCCGGTCGGCCGGTAGCCGGGCGTTCTCGGATACTTCACCGGCGGCAGCTCCTGGGCCATCCGGTCGATGGCGTTGTAGGCCTCGATGCTCGGCATCAGGCCCTCGAGATAGTCCGCGAGCTGCGCCTCGCTCATGTGGAACCCGAGCTCCTGCGCCGACGCCGCGAGCTGCGCCCGCGTCGGCGCCTTGACCGTGCCGAGTGTCATTGCTCTTGCCTCCCCCGAGATGACCAGCTCCTTGGCTCAAGGTAAGCCCGCGCGGGGGCTTTTGTGAACCACCGCGATCCGTGCACTCCGCCGCGCGCGGCAACGGCCTCGGCAAGCCGCAGGAATGGCCGAGAATCGGGCCGGGCATTCGCGGAGATTGGTCGCGCTGGGGTGCATCGGGCGCGTGAAGTTGGCTCCTTCAGGTAGCGCTCGATGTGGCCGCTGTCGAGGCAGCGTCTGCGGGCCCGGCCGGAGACGGAGCCGCGTTTGCAGATCCGCCTCCGGGTTGCGCGCCGTCGCGGCAAGGTGCAGGCTGGTCGGCCCAGCCTCATCGGAAGCAAGCCTTGGAGATGCGAGATGTCGCGGAACCTGGCGCCGTCGAGCGCGCAGATCGTCGAGGATCACTACCAGCGGCTCGGGGCGAGCTACGACAATTATCTCCACTATTCGCACGATTTCGTCCGATGCCTCACATCGAAGATGATGAGCAGCCTCGACCTGCAGGAGGACGACCTCCTGGTCGATCTCGGGGGCGGCACCGGGATCTACACGGCCGACATCCTCGCCCAGATCCGGCTGCGCCACCCGGTGATCCTGGTCGAGCCGATCGCAAAGATGCTGGCGAACGTGCCCACCGATCTGCCGGTCGAGCGCGTGGCCAGGGACGCGCTCGCGTTCTCGACCGAGGCGCGCCGCTACGACAAGATCCTGATGAAGGAGGCGGTGCATCACGTGAGCGATCAGCCGACCCTGTTCGCCAACCTCCACGCCCGGCTCGGCTCCGGCGGCAGGTTCCTCTTGGTCCATGTCCCGCCGGAGCTCGACTACCCCCTGTTCGAGGCCGCGCTGGCGCGTTCGCGAACCTGGCATGCGGACCCGACGCGCCTCGCCGAGCGGCTGCGGGAAGCGGGCTTCGCGGTCGAGCGCGACCGCCTGGACTACCGGCACGTCATCCCGAAGCAGCGCTATTTCCGGATGGTCGAGGGCCGCTACATGTCGCTCTTGTCGTCGTTCCCGGACGACGAGCTGCAAGCCGGCCTCGCCGCGATGGCCGAGCGCTACGCCGATCGCGAGGTTCTGGAGTTCACCGACCGCTTCGACTTCATCACCGCGATCAAGGGCTGATCCGCGGCGGCAGCGCCCGAGATCCCGTCGGCGCGCCGCGAGCCGCGATCGGCGCGCGCTGGCTTCTCCCGACGTCCCGATCGTCGATCGCTGGTGGGGTCGGCGGCACCCAGCCGCGTCACCCGAGCGTGGTGTCCAGGACCATCATCACCACGAAGCCGACCATCAGGCCGAAGGTGCCCTCGAGCTTGAAGCCCTGGCGGTGGGTCTCGGGGATGATCTCGCTGCTGATCACGAAGATCATGGCGCCCGCAGCGGACGCCAGTCCCCAGGGCAGGAGCGGCGCCGCCAGGGTCACCGCGCTCACCCCGATCAGCCCCCCGACCGGCTCGACCATCCCGGTCGCCAGCGCGACCGTGAACGCCTGCCCGCGCGAGTAGTCCTCACCGGAGAGCGCGAGCGCCACCGCGAGACCCTCGGGCAGGTTCTGCAGGCCGATGCCGATCGCGAGCGCGCTCGCATTGCCGAGATCACCCGAGCCGTAGACGACCCCGACCGCGAGACCCTCCGGGAAGTTGTGCAGGGTGATCGCGATCACGAACAGCCAGATGCGGCGCAGGCTGGTGCTCATCACGCCCTCGCGCCCGAGGATGAAATGCTCGTGCGGCACGCGCTCGTTGATCAGCCACAGCGCGACGGCGCCGAGCAGGATGCCAGCGCCGACCGTGAGCGCAGCCGGCAGCTCGCCGCCGTAGTCTGCGGCCGCGGCCTCGAGCCCGGGTACGATCAGCGAGAATGCCGAAGCGGCGAGCATCACGCCCGCCGCGAAGCCGAGCATGACGTCCTGCGCCCTGGCCGAGATCCTGACCGGCAGGAACACCGGCAGGGCGCCCACGCCGGTCGCGGCACCCGCGGCCAGGCTGGCGAGAAAGCCGATCCAGATCAGCGAGTGGTCCACCTGCCCGTCCCATCGACTGCGATCGATCAAGCGTCAAACGGCCGGGGCCGCCCAACGTCGCGTTGAATCTTGGTGCGTGGACATATAGGGAACGTCGGGATCGCGATCGGCGATCGGACATCGGACTCGTCCTCCGGCGCGCGATCGTCTGCTCCGGCGCGCGATTCCGCTGGTCCCAAAACGCCCGGATGGCGAGCGATGCGCCGGTTCAGATCGGGCGACGCTCGAGCCAGTCTACCACCCGAGCGGCGCTCTGGTGCGGCGGGAAGATGGGATAGAACACGTGCTCGATCCGCTGGTCTCGGACGATCAAGCTGAGGCGCTTCACCAGGCGCATGCCATCGGCCTCGAAGGTCGGCAGCCGGAGCGCCTCGACCAGGGCGAAGCGCTCATCGCTCAGCACCTCGAACGGCAGGTGCAGGCGCTCCGCCATCTCGCGCTGGTACTCGGTCGTCTGGGTGCTGAGGCCATATACCTCGGCGCCGAGATCGGCGAGCTCAAGGTGATGGTCGCGGAAGGCGCAGGCCTGCGGCGTGCAGCCCCGGGCGCCGGGGATCATGTCCCAGCCGTCGGGGAGCGGCTGTCCCGGCCGGCCGGTTCTGGGATAGCAATAGATCACCGTCCGCGGCGCACGCAGCGCCGCGAGGTCGACGAGGCGACCGGCGGTCGACGGCAACCGGACCGGCGGCATGGCAAGCCCGGAAAGATGGTCGCAGGCGCGGTCATCGACCGGGGGCGGCAAATCCGGAGGCAGATCGGCGAGGTTCGTCATCGTCGCTCCTCGGGTACGGGCGAGCGAGCGTACACCCGCTCAGGCCCGAGGACGAGGCGCGGATATCGCGCGGCGCCGAGCGCGATCGGAATGCCGGCAGCGCCGCGCGACCACCCGCAGGCGCGGCCTTGGCGATCGACCGGCGGCGCGGCTAGCGCATTTTTCGATCAGCTCGCACCGGCCCGCTCCCCCTCCCAACCACCCACCGATGGTACCCTTGGGG
>JBOHKK010000411.1:0-4797 GCA_050729115.1 Geminicoccaceae bacterium
AGCCAACCCCGCGCGCTGGCCGCGCGGCCGCCCAGCCAACCCCGCGCGCGATACCAATCCCGCAAGTCAGGACTTGGCAGGATCGGTATGAGCCGCGCCGGTCCCGGCAGGAGCGCCTAGGGCTTGCTCTCCTCCATGAGCACCTGGCCGGCCGCGTCGACGATCTGCACCTTGACCTGGCCGGCGCCGCCGGTCGCCGCCGCCCAGCGGTCGAGCAGGGTACTGGCATAGCTCCGCTGCCCGCCCGGCGGGATGGTCGCCCAGGCGTCGGTCGCGCCAACCTGGACCGCGCCGCCGCCGAGCGGCTCGACCTCGGTGAACAGATCGACCCCGGCGACCGCCAGCGCGCGGCTGTTCAGGTATTCCACGCTGTCGCGAAACCGCTGCAGGTCGACCGCATCGACCTCCGGAGCGGCCGCCGGCGCGATCGCTTCCGGGGCCGACGGGAGATCGGGCGCCGGCTCGGTCGCCGCCTCGGCCAGCGGCGCGGGGGAAGTCGCGGCCGCCCCGGCCGCCTCTCCTAGCGTATCGGCCGGCGGCGGCGCCTCGGTCGGTTCCTCTGCGAGCGACGGCGCCGCCGGCGCCACCGCCGGGGCTTGGAGCGTTACCAGCGAGCCGTGAATCCAGCCCGCCGCGCCCGCGATCTCGGCGCGGACCCAGTCGCCCTCGCGCTCGATCTCGATCACCCGCTGATCGCGATCCACCTGCCGACTGACGTCGTGCTCGAGGCCCGGCCCGGTACGCACGTTGACGTTGTTGCCGGTCACCATCAGGACGTCGCCCGGCGCACCCAGCGCGGGACCGCCCAGCAGCAGGCAACCGGCGAATGCGAGTCCCATCTGGCGCATGGCTATCCTCCGTTCTCGCGTGATCGGTCCGACCTCGGCAGCGACCGGGCGCAGCACGCGAGCGCGCTCGAGCAGGCGACGCGCGACTGGCCCGCACCACGCCGGACCGCTCGTCCAGCCCGTCAGATGATTTGGGCAGCCGCGGCGTCGATCGCAATCTCAAGCTGTGGTCCAGACGGTGCGATCGGAACGGTTGAGGCCGATGGCGCGGTATTCGAAGGTGCCGGAGCAGGGCCTTCGGCGCTCGACAGATTGCCCTGCGCAAGAGGTCGCGCCGCCGATCAGTCGAAGCTCCTCGGCCACCGGCGGGCGCTGTGCAGCACAGCCAGGATCTCGATCGTATCGTCACGCACCGCATAGGGAACGATGTATGGGGTCCGAGGCACGACCAGCTCACGCGTCTCTGGAACCCGACCAGGGCGCCCACGGCCGGGCAGATTGCTGAGGCTATCGACCGATCTGCGGATCCGTGCGGCGATGGCGATCGCGGCTGCGGGCTGGTCGCGGGCGACGAAGCGTCGAATCTCGTCCATATGCTGCAAGGCACGGGGCGACCAGATGATCCTCATCGCGGAGGTTCAGTCTCCTCGTCGGTCCCCCAGGTCTCCAGCCACGCCACGACGTCCTCGTGCGGAATGCCCTTGCCCTGACGAATTTCCTCCATCCCCTTGCGGATTTCCGCAACTTGCCAGGACTGCAACTCCAGATACTCGTCCAGCGCCCGCTCCAACAGCCAGGATCGCGGCCGATCCACGGCAGCCGCGAGGCGCTCCAGTTGTTCGGCCTTCTCCTGCGCAACCCGAAACGAGAGTGAGACGCTCTGGGACATCCGCACCTCCTGTATCCATCGTCTGCATCGCATACAATCCGAGAAAAGGCAATCTTTGCACGCATTTGTCGGCGCTCATGCTGCTGGGCCGACCAGAAGACCCTGATGGGCGCTCACCAACGCGGCCGCCCTCGCTCCCATCCGATGGTGCCGGGGGCTTGGAGGTGACGTCGTCGACCACGCGGTTGATGTCTAAGCGCCTCACTCCCACTCGATCGTGCCGGGGGGCTTGGAGGTGACGTCGTAGACGACGCGGTTGATGCCGCGGACCTCGTTGACGATGCGGTTCGCGACCCGGCCGAGGAGCTCCATGTCGAAGTGGAAGAAGTCGGCGGTCATGCCGTCGACCGAGGTGACCGCGCGCAGCGCGCACACCTGCTCGTAGGTGCGGGCGTCGCCCATCACGCCGACCGTCCGGACCGGCAGCAGCACCGCGAACGCCTGCCAGATGGCGTCGTACAGGCCGGCGAGCCGGATCTCCTCGAGGAAAATGACGTCGGCCTGGCGGAGCACCTCGAGACGTTCCCTGGTGACCGCGCCGAGGATGCGTACGGCGAGGCCGGGGCCGGGGAACGGATGGCGGCCCACGAAGGCCTCCGGCAGGCCGAGCTCGCGGCCGAGTTCCCGGACTTCGTCCTTGAACAGCTCGCGCAATGGCTCGACCAGCGCGAGCTGCATGCGCTCAGGGATGCCGCCGACGTTGTGGTGGGACTTGATGGTGACGCTCGGGCCCTTGAACGAGACCGACTCGATGACGTCGGGATAGAGCGTGCCCTGGGCGAGAAAATCGGCGCCGCCCAAAGCCTTGGCTTCGCGCTCGAAGACGTCGATGAAGGTGGCGCCGATGATCTTGCGCTTGGCCTCGGGATCATCGATGCCGGCGAGGCGCTCGAGAAACGTGTCCGCGGCGTCGACCGCGACGAGCGGGATGTTGAAGTGGCCGCGGAACAGCGCCACCACCTGCTCGGCCTCGCCGGCCCGGAGCAGACCGGTGTCGACGAAAACGCAGGTGAGCTGATCGGCGATTGCCTCGTGCAACAGCAGCGCGGTGACCGCGGAATCGACCCCGCCCGAAAGGCCGCAGATCACCCCGCCGCGGCCGACCTGCTCGCGGATGCGCCGGGTCGCCGCCTGGCGGAACGCCGCCATCGACCAGGCGCCCGGGCAGCCGGCGACGCGCCGGACGAAGCTCTCGAGCAGCGCCTGGCCGCGCGGGGTGTGCACCACCTCGGGATGGAACTGTACGCCATAGATGCGCCGGTCGTCGTCGGCGATCGCGGCGAACGGCGAGGCATCCGAGGTCGCGACCACGCGAAAGCCCTCTGGCAGCTCGACGATCTTGTCGCCGTGGCTCATCCAGACCTGCTCGCGCGCGCCGGGCTCGAAGACGCCCTCGAACAGCGCGCAGCGCTCGATCACGTCGATGAAGGCGCGGCCGAACTCGCGGTGATGGCCCATCTCCACCTTGCCGCCGAGCTGGGCGCAGATGGTCTGCTCGCCGTAGCAGATCCCGAGGATCGGCACGCCGAGCGCGAACACCGCCTGCGGGGCACTGGGGGCCTGGGCCGCGGTGGTCGAGGCGGGGCCGCCGGAGAGGATGATCGCCTTGGGCGCGAACGCGCGGATCGCCGCGTCACCCGCGGTGCACGGCAGGATCTCGGAATACACCCCGGCCTCGCGTACCCGCCGCGCGATCAGCTGGGTGTACTGCGAGCCGAAGTCGAGGATCAGGATGCGCTCGGTCATGGCTTGCGGCACCTTGCCTGAGCCGTCACGCCGGCTCCGGCTGCCTCGCGCCCGGAGCCTTGCTGCCCACGAGCATACCTTGGATGCTCAGATCCTCGTCGACATCGGGCCAGTGTACTCCGAACGGGGACAGCTCGACATTCGCCCGCTGCCTTGGCGTTGCGTTCAGCAGGCGCGGGTACCACCAGAGCGGCGTGACGACCTTCTGCCCGTTGGCCAGAGTTACGATCAGCTCCGAGTCCGTACACATCGCCTGCACAGGTTCCATCGCCTCAAGCTCCTCGTCCGAAATGCGCATGCCACTTCTCCAAAAAGACCGCCTGGTGTTGTCGCACCCTCTGCTGGAGCGCGCCCAGTTCATGGTGCGGCACGCGGCGCACGGCGACAACGCTGCAATCCGTCAGCCAGAACTTTACTTCCTGCCGACCCTTTCGGGCGTGCACATGAGGAGGTTCCCGCCGATCGGCGCTGTAGAACAGGAAGTCCAGCCTCGGCACCTTAGGACCGTCGGCATGTCGCGGTCTTCCCGCGAATCAATGGCGTACGCCGCGTGCCGAAGCGCGCTCGGTCATGGTGATCAGGCTGCCACGGCGGGCGGCGGAAAGCGTTGCTTGAGGGTGAACGCGCATCGGCTCGGACCATGCTCTTGCAGATGCTCGAGCTGGGCCTTGCCGTCGTCGACGGTGGGCAGCGCGCCTGCCGGGATCCACCAGAGCGCCATGTGGGGTTGCTTCGGCTGCTCGAACCAGGATTTGCGCTGGCGCATCACCTCAGCATGGGCGCTGCGATACACGAAGTCGAACAGCGCCTCGGGTGCGCGCCACACCGACATGTTGACGATGATCATCGGATCCTCGAACGGGCGCAGGCCGGTGGCGTTGCCGCTGTCGTCCTGGAGCCGCCAGACGAAGCCCGGCGCGCGATCGGCGAGCGCGTTGATCCGATCCAGCCGGGCGACGAACCCGGCCATCCCCGGGTGATCCAGGGGATACCGCATCCGCGCGACGTTGATCTGGGCGAGGTGATGGCGGAGTGCCTGCATCGGCGCGTGCTTCCTTCCGATGCCAGTGATATGCGACACGAGCGGGCGCGTGCATAGCAGAAGTTGCGCCGGGCGGGCAGCCGCGCGCCCGTTCTCGAACCTCGCCGGGAGCCCGAGCCATGGCCGCGATCGATCCGCAATCGCTGTTCGCCGACTGGAGCTATCCGACCCGGGTGCGGTTCGGGCCGGGGCGGATCGTCGCGCTGCCGGACGCCTGTGGCGCGCTCGGGATCGCCCGGCCGCTCCTGATCACCGACCCGGCGCTCGCCGAGGGCGCGATCGGCCACCGGGTGCTCGAGATCGCGCGCGCGGCCGGCCTCGCGGTCGAGGCG
>JBOHKK010000412.1:0-4793 GCA_050729115.1 Geminicoccaceae bacterium
CCGCCGCACGGCGCCCAAGTGTCGCCGGTCGCGTCGGCCCAGCGCCCGCGCGCCAGTTCGGCCACCGCGCCCGCCGCCGCGCCGTCCACCGCCATCTGCAGGTCGTGCACCGGGTGGTAAGGTTCGCCGTCGGGATCGCGCCGCACCGCCTGCTCCAGGTGGTGCTCGGAGGTGTCCCAGCGCTGCACGGTCAGGTCGATGCCGCCGACGAAGGCGAGCGCGTCGTCGATGCAGACGATCTTCTCGTGGTGGGCGGCGGCGAACGGGTGCTGGCCGTCGAAGCGGAGGTGAACCCGGGGATGCTGCTGCCAGCCCGAGTCGATCAGATGATCGAGCGCGCGGCTCGGCCCGAAAACCAGCGAAACGTCCCAGATCAGCAGGTGCACGTGGAGATCCAAGGAGCTCTCGACCAGTGCCGGCAGGAGCCGGCGCAGCTCGGTGGCGGGATCGGTGGGATCCAGCCGCACCCGCGGATCGAAATCCCAGCCGAGGATCATGATGCGCGAGCGCGCCTGGGGCAACGCGTCCAGCAGGGCCGCGTAGTAGGCCGCGCCATCGATCAGAACCGCGACCCGCCCGGCCGGGGCCAGCCGCCAGCAGGATACGCCCTCCTGCAGAATGCGCCGCGTTGGTTTGGATGATCCGGGGGCTCGGCTCACCCCATGGCGCCGCCGCCTGGAGCCGGCGCTTGGCCGGCCGCTCGATTTTTGCGTAGAACGCAATGGACAATCAGACGTCTTCCACTGCGGCGGCCGGCATCAGCGGGGCGGGCGCCGCAGGCGATCCGAGAGGTCATCGGGACCGGCCGAATGAGTAAGGCTTCATCCAAGCTCAAGCGCCTTCACCCATGGTTCGGTGCAGCTGCCTTCGCGCTGGCGGCATTCCTCGTCTACCGCGCCCTGCAACAATACACCTTGAGCGAGATCCTGGAATCGCTGAGCCAGATCTCGCTTGGCCATCTGGCGCTCGGCGCCGCGTTCACGGCAGGCAGCTTTCTCTGCCTCACCGGCTCCGAGACCTTGGCGGTACGCTACACCAAGAGCGACCTGGCGTATCCCAAGATCGCGCTGGCCTCGTTCACCAGCCTGGCGATCGGCCACACGGTGGGTATGGCCGCGCTCAGCAGCGGCGCCGTGCGCTATCGGTTCTATACCGGCTGGGGCCTGTCGCCCGGCGACGTCGGCCGCATCATCGTGTTCTGCGGCGTGACCGTGGCGGTCGGGATGGCCACGGCGGGCGGTCTCGCGAGCCTGATTCGACCCGCTTTCGTCGCGGAAATGTTCAAGGTCACCCCGGCAGTCGTGGTCGCTGTGGGCATCCTGCTGCTGCTTCTGGTGGTCGTCTATCTGGGGCTCGCCGCATTCGTGCACCGGCCGATCCGCATCCGCAGCTTCGAGCTGCCGGTGCCGCGGCTGCGCCTGGCGCTCGGCCAGGTCGTCGTCGGCACGACTGACCTCCTGCTGGTCTCGGCGGTCCTCCATCAGATGCTCTCGGCCTCGGCCGACATCGGGTTCTTGCCCGTCGCGGCGACCTACGTGGCGGCGAATGCTGCCGGGATCATCAGCCACGTACCAGGCGGGCTCGGCGTGATCGAGGCGGTCATCCTGTCACTCGTGCCCGGTGCGAATGTCATCGGCGCCCTGATCGCCTTTCGCGCGGTCTACTTTCTGATCCCCTTCGTGATCGGGAGCCTGGTGCTCGGGGTCTCCGAGATCGTGCGCCGACATCGCCGCGCCGCACCGGAATCGCAACCGTCGAGCTCGAGCTGACGCTCGTCAGACCGCGCCGGCCGCCACAGGTTCGGCGCGCCGTGCAGCCCCGCGATCAGGACCGCGGGCGCCGAACGGATCCTTCGCGTTCACCGCACCCGAGCCTGAGCCGCCGGTGGGAGCCGGTGGAACCCGGTCAGGGATGGAGCGGAGAGGGCCGGGACCGGCCCCCTCCGAAACGAATGATTTCTAGCGAACCGTGCCAGTGGTCGTCGTGCGCACCGGCTCACGCCTGCGGCGCGAACCCGCGAGACCGGCGAGGCCGATCAGACCAAGCAGACCGAGCCAACCCCAGTCGAAGCCCTCATCGGCCGCGGCGGGCGCATCGACCGTCGGCCCCGTCTCCTGCTGAGCGACGGCGATACCGGCGCTGCCGATCGCGAGCGCTACGGCAAGCGCGGACACGCATAGGTATTGGCGGCTCATCTCCTGCTCCTTGCTCCGATCCGGTCGGGTGTTCTCGGTAACAGCATCTCGATCGAATCGTTCCGCGCGGGCTCGTGCGCCCTCGGTCACGAAATGGCCCGGTCTGCAGCCCGGCTCCGGCCCTCCTCGTGCCGGCGACCGGTGCCGCCATCGGCTCCGGGCGCCGTCGCCGACTCCCGCGCGGCGGCGCGCGGCCCTGGCCCAGCTGAACCTGACGCTTGTCAAACCGCGCCGGCCGCGTCAGGTTCGGCGCGCCATGCAACCCCGCCGTCAGGACCGACCGGCGGCCGACGCCGGTTCCTTCGCGCTCACCTCGCCCGAGCCTGAGCCGCAGACCCTGTCCGGCCTGATCGAGCGCGTGGCCTTCCACAACCCCGAGACCGGCTTTTGCGTGCTCCGGGTCAAGCTCCCCGAGCAGCGCGAGCCGGTCACCGTGGTCGGCGAATCCGCCCGGGTCGCGCCCGGCGAGGTCGTGCGCGCCGAGGGCGAATGGCAGACCAGCCCGAGCTACGGCCTGCAGTTCCGCGCGAGTGTGCTGGTCGCGGTGCCGCCGAGCACGCTCGAGGGCATCGAGGCGTACCTGGGCTCGGGCATGATCAAGGGCATCGGCCGCGCCATGGCCAAGAAGCTGGTCGCGGCGTTCGGCGACCGGGTATTCGAGGTGATCGAGCGCCGCCCGCAGCGTCTGCGCGAGGTTCCGGGCATCGGGCGCGGCCTCGCCGAGCGGATCGCCGCCGCCTGGCGCGAGCAGCGCGCGGTGCGCGACATCATGCTGTTCCTGCACTCCCACGGGCTCAGCCCATTGCGCGCCGCGCGCATCTTCGAGGCCTACGGCGAGCGCGCGATCCAGGTGGTCAGCACCAATCCGTATCGCCTCGCGCGCGACATCCGGGGCATCGGCTTCCAATCCGCCGACCAGTTGGCGGAACGCCTCGGCATTGCCCCGGATTCGCCATTTCGCCTGAGCGCCGGCCTGCGCCACGCGCTCGAGGAAGCTTTGGGCCAGGGTCACTGCGCCCTGCCGCGGGGCGACCTCGTGGCCGAGGCCGCGACCCTGCTCGGGGTCGAGGCGGACGAGGTCGAGACGGCGTTGATCACGGAAGTGGCGGCGCGCGGCCTGGTCGAGGATGCCATCGACGGCACGCCTTGCGTGTTTCTCCCCGCGATCCATCAGGCGGAGCGCGAGGTCGCCGAGCGGCTGCGCGCTCTGGCGACCGGCCGGCCGCCCTGGCCGCTCGACGATCTCGACGGCCGGCTTGCCCGGGTCGAGCGCCAGCTGGCGCTGAGCCTCGCGCCGGGGCAGCGCGCCGCGCTCGCTGCCGCGCTTGCCAGCAAGCTCCTGGTCATCACCGGCGGGCCCGGCACCGGCAAGACGACCCTGGTCGAGGCGATCCTGATCGGGCTTGCCGAGGCCGGGGTCGACGTCCAGCTGGCGGCCCCGACCGGCCGGGCGGCGCGCCGCCTCGGCGAGAGCACCGGGCGCGATGCCAAGACCCTGCACCGCCTGCTGGAGGCGGAGCCGTTCCGCGGCTTCCGGCGCGCCGCCGAGCGCCCGCTGACCTGCGACCTGCTGGTCGTCGACGAGATGTCGATGGTGGATCTGCCCCTGATGCAGGCCATGGTCGCCGCCCTGCCGCGCAAGGCGGCGCTGCTCCTGGTCGGCGACGTCGACCAGCTGCCGCCGATCGGCCCGGGTCAGGTGCTGGCCGACCTGATCGCCTCGGACCGCCTGCCGGTGGCCCGGCTTACCGAGATCTTCCGCCAGGCCGCGGCCAGCCGGATCGTGCAGAACGCCCATCGCATCAACCGCGGTCTGATGCCGGAGCTCGATCGCCCGGACGCGCAGCTCACCGATTTCTACGCGATCAAGGCCCGCGGGCCGGAGGACGGCGCCCGGCTGGTCCTCGAGCTGGTGACCGCGCGCATTCCCGAGCGCTTCGGCGTCGATCCGGTCGCCGACATCCAGGTGTTGTGCCCGACCAACCGCGGCGAGCTCGGCGCCCGCCACCTCAACCAGATGCTCCAGGCAGCCCTCAATCCCAACCTCGCCGATGGCATCGAGCACCACGGCGTGCGCTTTGCGCTCGGCGACAAGGTGATGCAGCTGGAGAACGACTACGACCGCGAGATCTACAACGGCGACCTCGGCCGGGTGATGCGGATCGACCGCGAGCAGAACCTGATCGCGGTCGAGATCGACGGCCGGCCGCTCAGCTACGCCACGGCCGAGCTCGACGCCCTGGTGCCGGCGTACGCGACCACGGTGCACAAGGCCCAGGGCTCGGAGTACCCGGTCGTGGTGCTGCCGCTCGCGCGCCACCACGGCCGCATGCTGCGGCGCAATCTCGTGTATACCGCGATCACGCGGGCCAAGCGCCTGGTCGTGCTGGTGGTCGAAGGCAACGCGCTCGAGCTCGCGATCGCCGGACGGCCCGAGCCGCGCCGCTGGTCGAAGCTGCGCGAATTGCTGCGCGCCTGATGCCGGGCTCACAAGGTTCGATCGCCCGGCATCATACTTCCCTTTTTGGGGCGCGCGGCCGACCAACCAACCCCGCGCGCTCGGGCGCGCGGCCGCCCAACCAGCCCCGCGCGCTGGGG
>JBOHKK010000413.1:0-4784 GCA_050729115.1 Geminicoccaceae bacterium
GGGTTGGCTGGGCGGCCGCGCGCCCAACAAGAAGTCTGATGGCGGGCGCACCAAGGTTCGAGCCTGGTGAGCCCGGTCATCACTCACTCCAGGTAGTACTGCTTGTAGCTGCCGTAGTAGGCGGCGGCATCGCCGTACGCACCCTTGGCGTGCGCCGCCAGGTCGACCTGGGTCAGGACCACCCCGGCGATCGGCGCGCGACACGCGCGCAGGGCCTGGAAGCCGTTGCTGGCCACCTCCGTCTTGGTCTTGGCCCAGCGGACCACGAACAGCGCCGCATCGCTCAGACGCATGGCGACCTTGGCGTCGGTGAGCCCCAGGATCGGCGGGGTGTCGAGCACGATCAGCTGGTATCTCGGCCGCAGCTTGGCCACGAGCTGGGTCATCTGCTTGGACGCCAGAACGTCGGTCGGATTCGCCGGGCTGCGCCTGACCGTGAGCATGTCGAGATTCGGCTGACCCGGATCGGTGTACAAGGCATCCTCCAGGCTGACCTCGCCGGTCACCAGCTCGACGATGCCGGGCGCCATCACCGGCTGGCTCAAGGCGGGCCGGATGCTCGGGTGGCGCAGATCCAGGTCCATGATCAAGGTCTTGTGACCGGAAGCGGCTGCGGCCGCGGCCAGGCTCAGGGCCAGCGTGGACTTGCCTTCGCCCGGCAGCGACGAGGTGACGAGCACGACTCGGGGTGCCCGATCCAGCTGCGCGAACTGCAGGCCGACGTGGACCGCTCGAATCGCTTCGGCGTAGGCCGAGCGGGGCTTGCGCGTCGGAAAGTGGTACGGCTGGCAGCCATCCTTGACCTTCACCTGCGGCACGTGGCTGAGGCATGACACGCCGAGCGCGCTCTCGATCTGGCGGGTGCTGCGCAGGCCGCTCCGGAAACTCTCGACGATCATCGCGAGCAGGCCGGCAACCACCAAAGAGCTGGTGAAGCCGACCGCGATGATGAGCTTGGGTTGGGGAAAGCTCGGTCCGTTCGGCACCGGCGCGGTGGAAATGACCTCGGCGCCCGCCTCGATCGTCTCCTGCTGTTCGGACAGCTTCTTGTAGCGTTCGAGCAGCGCCTTGTACAACTCACTGGTCGCCTCGGCCTCCCGTTCCAGCTCGTTCAACTGGACCGCGGCGCGCTGGCCGACCGCCACGCTCCGCTTGGCCTGCTCCAGGCTCGCCTCCAGAGCGCGTTCGCGGTTGCGGAGGGACGAGAGCTCGCTCTCGAACGCGCTGATGATGTTCTGGACCTCGCCACGGATCCGGTCGGCCAGCTTCTGCCTTTCGGCGGTGAGCTGAATGAACTTGGGATGGCGCGGTCCGTATTCCTCCTTGAGCTGGGCTTCTTGCCGGATCAGCTCGGTCTGCAACGTCCGCAGATTGGCGATCACGGGCGACAGGATGATCTCGTTGACCGCTTCGAAGCCCTCGCCTTCGCTGCGCAGCCGGTGCAGCAGACCGAGCTTGGACTCCTTCTCGGCGCGTTGCGCCCGCGTCTCGATCAGCTGGCTGTGCAGGGCGGTGAGTTGGGCCGAGTTCAGCGTGATCCCCTGGCTGTCGATCAGCTCGTTGTCGACCTTGAAGTTGGCGATCGCGGTCTCGGATACGAGAAGTCGCTCGCGCATCTCGGCAATGCGGCCGCGCAACCATCGTGCGGCGCGGGCCGCCGCTCCCTGCTTGGTCCCCAGCTGTTCCTCGACGTACTGCTCGGCGATCTGATTGGCGATCCCCGCCGCCTTGAGCGGATCGGTCGACGTGAACTGGATCAAAATGGCGTAGGATTCGCCCGCCCGGCTCACCTCTAGCTGCCCGAGAACGCTGTCGATCGCCGCTTCGAGCGTCGACTCTGCGGCGTTGCGGGGGGGCACGCGCGGCGCCGAAGGCATGGCGGTGCCGGTCTCCGCCAGCACCGAGCCCGACAGCCACTCGGTGAGGCGTTGCACGTTCTGCGCGATCATGCCCGGCTCTTCGGGTAGCCGCAGCGCCGGGTTGAACTCCGCATCGGCGAGCAGATCGGCTCGCTTGATCAGGCGCCGGGCGAAGGAGCGCGACTGCAACAGCCGAATCTGCGTCTCCAAGGTCCGAACGTCCCGGGTCTGCTCCTCGAGAACCGCCTCGGTGTTGACCACGCGCGTGGCCTTAGGGTCGACGGTCACGCTGGCGACGCCCGTGTAGCGCGGCTCCAGATTGAACGCGAGCAGCGCCGACAGGCCGGTGATCACCAGGACCGTGAGGACAATGATGACTCTGTGGCGCTGCACGATCCTCGTGAGCGCGTGCGCATCCACCGGCTCTTCCTGGGCTGCGCCGTAGCCGTAGTACGGCGGCGCCGAGGTCGTCGGGGCGCTGTCATGCCTGATCATGCTCGATCTGCTCCTGTCTCAGCGGGCGGCGTGACGATCGGGAGAAGGATGCGGCAGGGCGCTCTTGGCCAGGGCGGCGACGATCAAGGCTGCTCTGCCGCGTAGCGCGGGTTGGTCGGGTAGCCCCAGAGCGCCCGGATCGGATCGCGCACCGGCCGCTCGCCGGAGGCCTCCTGCAGGCGGTGTCTGAGTTCGAGCGGCGGGCGCCCTAGACCATTTTCCTTTTGGGTGGACCCGCGGCCCCGGCCCGCTCCCCCTCCCAACCACCCAGCGATGGTACCCTTGGGGCGGTTGGGAGGGGGAGCGGGCTGGTGCGAACTGGTCGAAAAATGCGCTAGAGCTCGGGCTCGCGCGCACCAAGACGACGACCGACCTCGATGCCGACGACGTGGCTCCCGCTTACCACCAGTTTCATCCGCTGCGGGTCGGCAGAGCCGGTGGAAAACTAGAAAGAAACTCGGACGCCACGCTTGGCGCCGTCATTGCAAGGAGCGCAGCGACGAAGCCATCCCGAGGCCGCTCCCGGATCGCCACGGGCGCTGGCGCGCCCTCGCGATGATGCTGAAGGCGCGTGGCGGTCCGCCGCCCCGGTTTCATGCGCCGGGGTCGGCCCCGTCGGTGGCAACTGATACCGAGCGCAGAAAGGTTTGGCTCTTGCCCTGGATCTGGGCGCCGGGGCTGGGTGGGGTAGCCGGCGCGCTCCGCGAACGTGGAGACTTGTGGGTCCGGCATATCGCCGCGATCCGCGTCTGGGTAGCCGCGGCGCGACCCTATGGCCGCGTCATGCCGTAGTGGGCGTGCAACTGCTCGAGATAGCCCTCGTCGACGGTCATGGCGGGATCGTACTCTGGGCTGGCCTTGATCTGGTCGCGGCTCAGATCGACCTCGACCTGCCGGTTCGGCCAGTCGACGCCGCGCAGCCAGCCGGGCGAGATCACCACCTTGCGCCCCGGCAGCCAGTTGCGGGTGTCGATGCCCAGAAGATTGATGGCCCAGGTCCTGTCGTCGATCAGGAAGTCCTCGACGTGGCCGATCGCGCCGTCGGTGGCCGCGACGTGGTAACCCTCGACCTCGCGCGCGCTGTGCAGATGCGGATCCGCCTGCGCCCGCTCGCGCGCCGCGATCTCTTCGGCGAGGCGATCCTCGCCGGGGGTCATGGTAGGAGGGACGGCCGCGCCCCAGTACGGCGCCAGCGTGCCGGTGAGCGGCGGCGCGGACCAGTACGGGTCCCAGCCATAGTGCGTATGGAGCGACATCTCCTGCTGGCGGGAGACCGGCTTGTCGCTGGCGACGTCGGGGCTGTCCTCGACCTGCTGGCGCGTGAGGCCCGTGACGATCTCCTGGCGCGTGGTGTCCACGCCGCCGATCGCCGCCGGCGCCAGCAGCACCCGTCTGCCGGGGAGCCAACGTCCGGTGTCCACCACCAGGTAGCGAATGGCCGTGCTCTGGTCGTCGAAGTAGAGGTCGTGCAGCGAGCCGATCTCGCCGTCGCTGGCGTGGATCGGGTAGCCGCGGATGCGATCGAAGCTGTGCAACATGCCGCCTGCTCCCTGGCAACCAAGCTCGCGCGGATCATCTTGCTTCAGGGAACGCTCGCGGGCGACGGCGGTTCCCTCGGCACGCCCCGAGCCGGCGGGTCGACCCGCGCCGCCGGCGCTACGGCTGCCTGCCGGGCGGAATCGGAGGTATGGTGGGTCCGCGCCCGGATGGATGTCGGCGGCGGGGGGTGGCGATATTGCGGCGGTAGGGAGGTGCAGGGTTGGGCGAGCTGTTGGCGTTCGAGTGGGCGGCCGGGGCCGAGCGGGTGAGCATTCAGGAGGCGGGGCTGCGCCTTCTGCTGGCGATCGTGCTGAGCGGGCTCGTGGGCATCGACCGGGAGCTCAAGCACAAGCCGCTCGGGTTGCGGACCAACATGCTGGTGGCGCTCGGGGCGGCGAGCTTCAGTCTGATGGCGATGCACCTGGTCCACGTGCTCGGGTCCGGCCCGACCGAGATCCAGATCGACCCGGGCCGCGTGATGGAAGCGATCGTCGGAGCGATCGGCTTTCTCGGCGCCGCCGCGATCATCCAGGGCCGCTTCGAGCTGTTCGGCGCGACCACGGGTGCCAGCATCTGGGTGGTGGGCGCGATCGGCATGGCGTGCGGCTTCGGCTTCTATGCCTTCGCCGTCGCGTTCACCGTGGCCGGTTGCTTCGTGCTCACCGTGCTCGGCATGCTCACTGGGACCGGGCGCCGCGATCCGGACGATGGGGCGCGTGACCGGGACGAGCCGGAAAGCGACCGACCCTGATCGGGAGAACGGGATGACGAAGAGCAAGCGCCTCGTGCTGGGCGCGCTGCTTGCGGGCGGCCTGGCGACCGCGGTGGCGGCGCAGGCCGCACAGACCGATGCCGCGAACGCGCCGGCCGACCCGCGAAGCGCGGCCGCAG
>JBOHKK010000414.1:0-4764 GCA_050729115.1 Geminicoccaceae bacterium
CTCCCCCTCCCAACCACCCAGCGATGGTACCCTTGGGGTGGTTGGGAGGGGGAGCGGGCTGGTGCGAGCTGATCGAAAAATGCGCTAGTGAACACTCGGAAGCTTGTCCGCGACCCAATGCGCCCGGACATTCGGGCGCCGGTTGGTTACGCGCTGCCAGAATTCCCGGTCGGCGGTCACAAGCTCCGCGTTCTCTGTCTCCGCCAACGCCAGATACACGCAATCGTACACTGGATGGTCGAGCTCGGCTCCCAACCTGAGCGCGGCAGAAGCAAGCGGCGCCGATGGTCTCAGTTGGATGGCGCCACTGACGATGTCAGCCAGGGTGTCACCCGCCTGAAGCTCAGAAATCGCGCGCATGCGTGCCTTCTTCCAAAGGATGTTGGCGCACTCCAACGCCAGCAAATCAGGCGCGACAATCAGCTCTGCAGCCTCAATCCAAAATGGCGCAACATCGCTAAAGCGCTCGGGAACAAAGCAAGGGATGACAACACTTGCGTCAACCACCAATCTCACCGATCGCGGTCCTCACGAAGCAGCTTCAGCGTGTCGGTATGGTGTCGTCCCGAGAGCTGGGCCCGCATCGCCGCCGCCCGCTCCAAGAAACGGGCCTTATCCTGGGCGACCGAGGCCTCGAGAATGGCGCGAACCTCCGCCTCGAGCGATCGGTTGTTGCGTTTCGCTCTCGTCTTGAGCCGATCCACCACCGCATCGGGCAACTTGCGTACCAGAATCTGAGCCACACTCATTCTCCAGCTCGACGCTAGCGCGAGGCTAGCGCCGAGGCGCCGCCAGCGCAAGCGCTCCGGCAGAACCGCGAGGCCTCGAGGCCCTTGGCGAGGAACGCGCTCATCCGGCGCGAGAACACCCCGGGATCGGGCAGTGGCTCGCCCTCGACGATGCGCGCCTGGTCGAGCAGCAGCTCCACCAGATCGCCCAAGCCGGCGCGCTGGCCGTCGTCCGCCGCGAGCACCGCCATCTGCCGGATCAGGCCGTGCTTCGGATTGATCTCGAGCACGCGCTTGGACAGCTCGTCCAGCTGCTGATGCTGCTTGAGGAAGCGCTCGAGGCGCATGTCCAGGCCCTGCTCGTCGGCCACCAGACAGACCGCGCTGTCGGTCAGGCGCACGGATGCCCGCACGTCCTGCACGCGCTCGCCGAGCTGGCTCTTGAACAGGGCGATCAGGCGGTCGAGATGGGCGCCGTGCACGGCCTCCGGCGCGGCTTCGGCCGCGCCGCCGTCCGTCGCCTCGCCCGCGATCTTGGACAGGTCGATGCCGCCGCGGGTGAGCGATCGGAACGGCTTGTCCTGGTACGACGGCGTGCTCGGCATCCAGAAATCGTCGATCGGATCGGCCAGCAGCAGCACCTCGACGCCCTTCGCCTGGCAGGCCTCGAGCTGCGGGCTCGATCTCAGCGCCGCAAGGTTCTCGCCGCTGATCGTGTAGATCGCGTCCTGGCCCGGCCTCATGCGGGCGACGTAGTCGGCGAGGCTGACCCAGCCGTCGCTCGCGGTGCTGCGGAAGCGCGCGAGCTCGAGCAGGCGCTCGCGCTGCTCGTGATCCTCGTAGACGCCTTCCTTGAGCACCGCGCCGAAGCTCTCCCAGAAGGTCGCGTAACCGCCGTCCTTTGCCTTGGCCCGCCGCTCCAGCTCGTCGAGCACGCGCTTGACCAGATCCTTCCTGATCTTGGCGAGCACCGGGCTGTGCTGGAGCGTCTCACGTGAGACGTTGAGCTGCAGATCCTCGGAATCGACCACGCCACGCACGAAGCGCAGGTAGCGCGGCATCAGGCCGTCGAGATCCGCGGTGATGAACACGCGCCGGACGTACAGCTTGACCCCGTGCCGCCGCTGCGGGTCGTAGAGATCGAACGGCTTGGAGCTCGGCACGAACAGGAGCGCCTGATACGACACCACCCCTTCGGCCTGGACGTGCAGGCGCACCCAGGGGTCGTCGAACGCGTGCGCGACGTGGTGATAGAATTCCTTGTACTGCTCGTCGGTGATGTCCGCTTTCGATCGGGTCCAAAGCGCGCTTGCCTGGTTGATCTGCTCCGGCCCCTTCGCTGCGCCGTCGCCTTCCTTGTCCTCCCCGTCCGCCTTGGCTTCGCCCTCGAGCAGGATCGCCACCGCGATGTGGTCCGAATAGTTGCGCACGATCTGGCGCAGCCGCCATTCGTCCAGGAAATCCTTGGCGTCGTCGCGCAGATGCAGGATCACCCTGGTGCCGCGCGGCGGCGGCGCGCCCACCTCCTCGATCGTGAAGCCGCTGCGCCCGTCGGACTGCCAGCGCGAGGCGTGCGCCTCGCCCGCCTTGCGCGCGACCACCTCGACCCGGCTCGCCACCATGAACGCGGAATAGAAGCCGACCCCGAACTGGCCGATCAGGTTGAGGTCCGAGGCCTTCTCGCCGCTCATCTCCCGGACGAAGCGCTGGGTGCCCGAGCGCGCGATCGTCCCGAGATTGTCGGCCAGATCGTCCCGGCTCATGCCGATGCCGTTGTCGATCACCGTGAGCGTGCCCGCGGCCTGATCGGGCGCGAGTACGATCTTGAGCTCGGGATCGTCGCCCAGAAGGCCCGGCTCGGTCAGGCTCGCGTAGCGCAGCCGATCGCAGGCGTCCGAAGCGTTGGAGATCAGCTCGCGCAGGAAGATTTCGCGGTGCTGGTAGAGCGAGTTGATCACCAGGTCGAGGACGCGCCCGACCTCGGCCTCGAACGGCTGCACTTCGACACTCATGGTCGTTCCCCCTGCCCGCCCGTCGCGGTGTCGTTCATGATCGCGGCTCGGATGTAGGCAGGTGCCCGGAGGCGTTCAAGCGGACCAGGCCATAGACCGTGCGCCGCCCAAGGATCGTTCGCCGCGCAAGTGCTGCTCCGGGCGCGCTTCGGCATCCCGCTGGGGATCGTAGGGCCACGAATACCAATTGTGGTGCTGTGAATCCTTGGGGGACGCCAGATGATGAAGATCGCCGAAGCCATCTCTTGCATTGGCCTCGCGCTCGCCCAATAGTCCTGCCATGGCCGTGATGCCGAACGATCGGCCGCGCGTGCTCGCGGTCCTCGGGCCGACCAACACCGGCAAGACCCACTTTGCGGTCGAGCGGATGCTGGCGCACCCGAGCGGGCTGATCGGTTTTCCGCTGCGCCTCCTGGCGCGCGAGATCTACGACCGGATCCTGGCGCAAAAGGGCCCTGCCGCGGTCGCTCTGATCACCGGCGAGGAACGGATCGAGCCGCCGAGCGCGCGCTACTTCGTCGCCACCGTCGAGGCCATGCCGGAGGACCTCGAGACGAGCTTCCTCGCGGTCGACGAGATCCAGCTGTGCGCCGATCCCGAGCGCGGCCACGTGTTCACCGACCGTCTGCTGCGCGCGCGCGGGCGCGACGAGACCATCTTCCTCGGCGCCGACACCATCCGCCCGCTGATCCGGCAGCTGGTGCCCGAGGCCGAGCTGATCAGCCGGCCGCGGTTCTCCACGCTCACCTATGTCGAGCCGGCCAAGGTCACCCGCCTGCCGCGGCGCAGCGCCGTGGTGGCCTTCACCGCGCAGGAGGTCTACGCGCTCGCCGAGCTGGTGCGCCGCCGCCACGGTGGTGCGGCGGTGGTCCTGGGCGCGCTCAGCCCGCGCACCCGCAACGCCCAGGTGGCGCTGTACCAGGCCGGCGAGGTCGACCACCTGATCGCGACCGACGCCATCGGCATGGGCCTGAACATGGATCTCGCCCACGTCACGCTCGCCAGCCTCGTGAAGTTCGACGGCCGCGAGCGACGCCGGCTCCATGCCCACGAGATCGGCCAGATCGCCGGCCGTGCGGGGCGCCACATGCGCGATGGCACCTTCAACACCACGCCGGACGTCGGCGGCCTCGACCCCAGGACCGTCGAGGCGGTGGAGGGCCACGACTTTCCGGCGCTCCGGCAGCTGCGCTGGCGCAACGACGCCCTCGACCTGGGCTCGCTCGAGGATCTTCTGGAGACGCTCGATGCCGAGCCGCCCGCGGCGTGCCTCCAGAGGACCCGCAACGCCCTCGATCACGTCAGCCTCAAGGTCCTGGCCCGCCGGCCGCCGGTGCAGGGTCGCGCCGCAAGTCCGGGTGGCGTGCGGCTGCTGTGGGCGGTCTGCCAGATCCCCGACTTTCGCAAGACCCTGAACGACGCCCATCTGGATCTGCTCGAGACCATCTTCGTGCATCTCGCCGGTCGCGGCCGGCTGCCGATCGACTGGGTGGCCGATCAGGTGGTCCGCCTCGAGCGGGCGGACGGCGACATCGACACCCTGATCACCCGCCTCGCGCACATCCGCACCTGGACCTACGTCGCCTATCGGGCGGACTGGCTCGACGACGCGATCCACTGGCAGGAGCGCACCCGCGCGGTCGAGGATGCGCTGAGCGACGCCTTGCACGACCGGCTCACCCAGCGCTTCATCGACCGCCGCACCCAGGCGCTGCTCAAGGGCCTGCACGGCGACGGTCAGCTCGCGGCGATCGAGGGCGACGGCGCCATCGTGGTCGACGGTCAGGCGGTCGGCCGGGTCGAGGGCCTGCGCTACACCATCCAGCCGAGCGGCGTCGAGATCGAGCGCCGGGTCCTGACCACCGCCGCCAAACGCGCCGCCGGCCCCGAGCTGACCCGCCGCGCCAGAGCGCTGCTCGCCGCAGCGGACGACGCGTTGCGGCTCGACGATCAGGGGCGGATCGTCTGGCGCGAGGGCGGGGCGGCGGAGGCCCCGGTCGGTCAGCTGCGGCCGGGCCCGTCGC
>JBOHKK010000415.1:0-4707 GCA_050729115.1 Geminicoccaceae bacterium
CATGTCGGGTCCGGCGGAGAGCCAGCCGTCGTCGGCGGCGCCGATCAGGTCGAGCAGGCCGCGCCGGGCGCCGCGCTCGGCCAGCTCGCGCCGCAGCGCCTCGAGGCGCTCGCATTGCGCGGGGGCCAGCGCACGGTTCAGGCAGCGCACGCTGATCCGGCCGCGGAACCCGGCGATGCGCGCCGCGAGGCGGACCACCGCCGTGCCTCGATGCGGGCCGGCGCAGACGGCCTCCCATAGCAGAGGCTCGGCATCGTCGCCCGCGCGCAGCAGCAGGCCCACATGGATCCAGGGGCTGCGGCTGAACCATCGGATCAGTCCGCGGGCCAGCCCGCGGCCGGCAAACAGCACGACGTCGCCGGTCTTGAGCAGGCTCGCCCCGGCGCGGTCATCGACCTCAGTCATCACCCACCTCCCGCCCGGCGGGATGATCGAGCTAGCGCCGCCGGACGCTGAGAAGGGTATTATCCGCATTCAGCATGAGCGCCCGGTGAACGGGTTCACACTTTTTTCACGCGGCGCCGTCTTTCTCACGCGTTTCGCGCGGGCGTCGCCGTCCTCACGCGGCGTCGTCTTCGAGCGACGCCTTGCGCTGGATCCGCCGCGGCTCGTCGGCGACGTGGTGGAGATCGGCGTCGAACACGATCCGCTCCTCGCCGGCCAGCGCGATGAAGCGCTTGCCCTTGGCGCGGCCGATCAGGGTGAGGTTGGCCTGGCGCGCGAGGTCGACCCCCCACGCGGTGAAGCCCGAGCGCGAGATCAGGATCGGGATCTGCATCTGCACCGTCTTGATCACCATCTCGCTGGTGAGACGCCCCGTGGTGTAGAAGATCTTGCCGGCCGGCGAGATGTGGTTCAGGAGCATGTAGCCGGCGATCTTGTCGACCGCGTTGTGGCGGCCGACGTCCTCCATGTAGAGCAGCGGCCGATCCTCCTCGCACAGGACGCAGCCGTGGATCGCGCCCGCCTTGAGATAGAGGCTCGGGCTGGTGTTGATCTTCCTGGTGAGCGCGTACAGCCAGGAGGTCCTGAGGATCGCATCCGCCGGCAGTCGCACCTGCTCGAACTGCTCCATGACGTCGCCGAACACGGTGCCCTGGGCGCAGCCCGAGGTCCTGACCTTCTTCTTGAGCTTCGCTTCGTAGTCGGTGGCGCGCTCGGTCCGCACCACCACCACCTCGAGCTCCTCGTCGTAGTCGATGCCGGCGATCACGTCGTCCGGCCGCAGCATGTTCTGATTGAGCAGATAGCCGACCGCCAGGTAGTCGGGATAGTCGCCGATCGTCATCATCGTGACGATCTCCTGGGCGTTCAGGAACAAGGTCAGCGGGCGCTCGTACACGACCGCGGTCTCGATCCGTCGGCCCTCCTGATCGATCCCGGGCACCGTCTGGGTGAGGCGCGGATCGTCGGGGTCGGGGCGCAGCAAAAACTCGTTCATGGTCCCAACAATGTGCGCCCGCGGGCGGCGCGGTCAAGGCGAGCCGGCGCTGCGAGCCTGTTGCCTCGGCACCGGCCGGCACGCCACGGGCCGGCTCAGCCGTTGGAGCGGACGAGGATCACGTCGAGCGCGTCGAGCAGTTCCTGGACGCGGCCTTCGAGGGTCGCGGCGTACTGATCGAGGTCGCCGAGCACGTCCGAGTGTCGCTCGGCTACCGTCTTTTCCATGCCGCGCCAGCCGGCGACCAGGCTGGCCTCGGTCTCAGCCAGCTCGCTCTGGGTCGCGGCCGCCCACTGGGTCAGCTGAGCGAGGCGCTGCTCGCGTGCTTTGGTCAAGCCCGCGATCGCCTGCTCGGCCGCCGCCTCGAGCCGCCGGCTGCCCGCCGCCTGGGCGCCCTTCATCACATCCTCGCTGCGCAGGATCGCGCGATCGGCCGTCTTGGCGAGGTCGGAGACGAGCGCGTCGATCCGCCCCCGCAAGTCGCTTTGCGTCGATTCGACTTTGGCGCTGATCTCGGCCACCAGATCCGTGGCCCGAAGCTCGGTGGCGCGCACACTGTCGAGCGCCTGTTCGAGCTCGGCGCCTTGCTGCTTGGCCCCCGCCAGGTCCGTCGCGATCGTCTCCTGAAAGGTCCGCAGCTCCCCCCGGGACTCGTTCAGGGTGCCCTTCAGGGTGGCGATCTCGAAGTCGACCTCGTCCATGGTCTGCCGCTGCGCTTGGAGCGTCTGGACCAGCCCCTGGCGTTGCCCTTCCAGCCAGAGAGCGATCTCCGGGGCCTGGGCCTTGATCGTCTGGACCTGGCCTGCCGCGCGCTCGAAGTCCGCCTCGGTGGTCTCGAGCTGCGTCGCCATGCGGTCCATGTGGTCGCTAAGGTCGGGCAGGCGCAGGGTCACCGAGGTGAGGCTTTGGGCGGCCTCGTCGAGCCCGCGCTCGAGCGCCGCGGCACGCGCGTGCAGGCTGTCCAACGCTGCCTGGACCTCGCCGTCCTGGTCCGCCAATCGGCGCGCGAGATCGCCCAGGGTGCTGTCACCGAGCGCCGTGATCGACCGGACCGAGGCGCTCATGACCTCGTTGAATTGCGCGACGTTGGCCCGGAGCTCGGCCTGTACGGCATCGAGATCCTGCCTCAGGCGCTCGACCGCCCCGATCCGCAGCTCGAGGGCCGCGCGCTCAGCGGCGGCCTGCTCGCTCAGCTGCTGCTGGAAGGTGACCAGCTCGCGCTCCAACCGCAGCGTCATCCGGTGGTTCTGGTAGTACGTGGCGCCGAGCAGCACCCCACACGACAGCATCACGCCAACGGTCGTGGTGGCGAGCCAGACGCCGCCGCGTTCCGGCACGGGCGGCGGTGGCAGTCTGGCGAGCTCGGTCTGCCGATCGGCGTCGTCGGCCCGGTCCCGGATGGTCTGGTTGGCGTAGCCGATCAGCCGCATGATGTCCGCCTCCAGCTGGGCCACGCGTTGCGCATTGCGATGGCTGCCCGCGGCCTCGCTCTCGAGAAGGTTCCATTCCGCGACGTGCCGGCGATATTCTGAGAGCAGTCGGGAGTTCTCGGTCAGCGCCCCCGCCAGGCCGTCTTCAACCGCAGCAAACCAGAGCGCACGCGGCCAATTACCGCCTCGCGCGACAACCCGCTCGTAGAACCGTTCCCATGCCGTCAGGCTGGTTGCGGCCATGACGTCCTCCTGAGGGCTGCGCCGGGCCGTGACGTCAATCGGCGCTCGTTGTTGTCCTGGCAACACACAACCATAGCACGAATCGGGCGCGCGCAAGTGTAATGAATTGTCGTGATTGCAATGTCGGGCGGGTCTATACAACCACAGCGAGAGATCAGCGGGCCTGGCAAGTTCGCGCGGGCGGCTCCTACCCACTCACTGTGGCCTTCAGGCCACAGTGCTGATGGGCCTCGGCAAGGACCTCCTGGCGCTCGATGCCCCTACCTCGTGCTACGAGCCGATACCGGCTTGCCGGCTCCGGGAATCGTGGCGACGGGATCAGGCCCCTCATCGGCTCGCAGGCGGTCCGTCAGGAAGGCCTCGACCAAACCGCTTGCCAGTGCCGCGATCCTGGGCAAGTTTGGGCGCCGTCATCAGACGAGATCCGGGGAGGACGTCATGCGGCCCAATCGGCTGAGGCAGATCTGGCGGGAAGGTGGCGCTGCGGTGAACGGCTGGCTGCAGCTGCCGCACGGGTTCGCCGCCGAGGTCATGGCCGCGCAGGGCTGGGACAGCCTGACCATCGACATGCAGCACGGGCCGGTCGGCTACGACGTCGCGCTGACCATGCTGCAGGCGCTGTCCGCGAGCGACGTCACCCCGCTCGCGCGGGTGCCGTGGAACGAGCCGGGCATCGTCATGAAGATGCTGGACGCCGGCTGCTACGGCATCATTTGCCCGATGGTCAACAGCGCCGAGGAGGCGCAGCGTTTCGTCGGCGCCTGTCGCTATCCGCCCAAGGGGTACAGGAGCTTCGGCCCGACGCGCGTCAGCTTCTACGCCGGCACGGATTATGCGCAGCATGCCAACGACACGGTGATCGCGCTGGCCATGATCGAGACCGCGCAGGCGGTCGAGAATCTCGACGCGATCCTGGATACTCCCGGCCTCGATGGCGTGTACATCGGCCCTGCCGATCTCAGCCAGAGCTTCGGCTACCAGGAACGGGTCGATCCCAAGCATCCCGACCTGGTGGCGCTGCTCGACCAGATCCACGAGGGCTGCAGCCGGCGGGGGCTGATCACGGGCATCCACGTCGGCAGCGTCGAGTACGCGCGCGGGGTGATCGCCAAGGGATTCCAGTTCGTGACGCTGCTTTCCGACAGCCGGATACTGGCGGCCGCGGCCAAGCACGCGGTCGACCGGATCAAGGGCGCGGCCGCCGAAGGCGACAAGTCCGCCGGGCCGTACTGAAGCGGCAGGTGAATCGGGGTCAGGTGAGAATCGGGGGTCGAATCGGGGGAGGGTCGATTCGGGGTCGATTCGGGGTCAGACCCCTTTTCCGGATTCGGGGTCAGACCCCTTTTCCGGTCGAGGTCCAGGTGAGAATCGGGGCCAGACCCCTTTTCCGGCCGGTCAGAGAATCGGGGTCAGACCCTTTTTCCGGTCACGCTGCTGTCCGACGGGGGCATCCTGGCGGCTGCGGCCAAGCAGGCGGTCGGCCAGATCAAGGGCGCGGCCGCCGAAGAGGGCAAGGCCGGGCCGTATGATACCAGGAACACGAAGTCTTGACCCATCGACCGCTCTTCTTGTCACCCCCGGGCTCGACCCGGG
>JBOHKK010000416.1:0-4702 GCA_050729115.1 Geminicoccaceae bacterium
CCTCCGGCCAGCCGGCGTTCGGCGAGCGATGCCGCGGCGCGTCGCGCCAGAGCGCCCGCCAGCCGTCCGCGGGTCTGGCGCCGGGCAGGCACAGCGACGCCGCCAGGATCAGAAGGGCGGCCAGGCGGGCGGGCAGCCAGTTGGCATGATCGTCCAGGCGCGCCGCGAACCGGCCGAAGTGGCGGTAGCGGACCGAGCGGTGGCCGATCATGCTGTCGAGCGTATTGATCGCCTTGTACGCGGCCATCCCGGGCAGCCCGAACAGGGCACCCCAGAACAACGGCGCGATGACGCCGTCGGCGAAATTCTCGGCGGTCGATTCGATCGCGGCCCGGGCGACGCCGTGCCCGTCCAGGCTCGCCGGATCGCGCCCGACGATGTGCGCGACCGCGTGGCGCCCCTCCTCGAGCCCCTGCTCCAGACCGGCCGCGACCGCGGCGACCTGCTCATACAGGCCGCGGGCTGCGAGCAAGGTGCTCATGGCGAGAGCCAGCAGCAGCCAGCCGAGCGGCGCCACCTGGCAGAGCGTCTGCACGCCCAGGGCCACGAGCGTGCTCAAGCCGATCACCAGAAGGCTCGCGGTCCGTCCCCGCCGCGCCTGGACCGGGGCCGGCGCCGCGGCGTCCAGCCAGCGCTCCTCGAGCCTGGCGAGCGCGCGACCGATCATCACCACCGGGTGCGGCAGACGCCGCCAGAGCCATCTCGGATCCCCCAGGAGCGCATCGAGGGCGAGCGCCAGGAGCAGGCAGGAGAAAAGCAGCCTTGCGTCAATCAGAAGCACGCGGCGCTCCAGTGCGCGCGAGCCCTCGCCTCTGGCGCCGAGCCCCGCAGATTGCTATCCAGAAGCGAACCAATCACATGCGAGGGTGCCGATGGCCAGAATCGGGGTCATGGTGTGCGGCCACGGCTCGCGCGATGTCGCGGCGGTCGAGGAATTCCATTGCCTGGTCCGTAAGCTCGCCGAGCGGCTGCCCGAGCATCCGCTGGAGGGCGGCTTCCTCGAGTTCGCCCGACCGGTCATCCGCGAGGGCCTCGACCGGCTCCGCCAGCGCGGCGTCGACCATGTGCTCGCCGTTCCCGGCATGCTGTTTGCTGCCGGCCACGTCAAGAACGACGTGCCCTCGGTGCTCAACACCTATGCCGCCGAGCACGGCATCAGGGTCGACTTCGGGCGCGATCTCGGCATCGATCCCAAGCTGCTGCGCGCCGCCCAGGGTCGCCTCGAGACAGCGCTCGCGAGCGCGGCCGGCGGGGCGCCGCGCGAGGACACCCTGCTCGCGGTGATCGGGCGCGGCACGTCCGATCCCGACGCCAACGGCAACGTCGCCAAGCTCGCGCGCATGCTCTGGGAGGGTGTGGGCTACGGCTGGGCCGAGGTCGGCTACAGCGGCGTCGCCCATCCGCGCGTCGACGTCCTGCTCGAGCGCGCCGCGCGCCTCGGCTTTCGCCGGATCGTGGTGTTCCCCTATTTCCTGTTCACCGGCGTCCTGGTCCGGCGCATCTACGCCCAGACCGACCAGGTGGCCGCCCGGCACCCCGAGATCGAGTTCGTCAAGGCCGGCTACCTCAACGACCATCCGCTGGTGCTCGAGACCTTCGTCGAGCGGATCCAGGGAATCGCTTCCGGCGACGTCAACATGAACTGTCTGCTGTGCAAGTATCGCGACCAGATCGTCGGCCACGAGGCGGCGGTCGGCGCGCCGCAGGAGAGCCACCACCATCACGTCGAGGGCATTGGCACCGAGGCCGATCATCACCACCATCATCATCATCATCCGGAGCACAGGCGCCAGGACCACGGCGACGGCGCCGCCCGGTCCACGGCGCCGCCGGCCGCGCGCTAGGAGGCAGCCGCGTGCATCAGGGCGACTATCTGCGCGATCCCGCGGCGATCTACCAGGCCTCGTTCGCCGCGATCCGCCGCGAGGCGGCGATCGATCGGCTGCCGCCGGCCATGCAGCCGGTCGCGTTGCGTCTGATCCACGCCTGCGCCATGCCGGAGATTCTGGCGGACCTGGCCTGGACCGAGGATGCCGTCGACGCGGGCCGTGAAGCGCTGGCGGCGGGCCGGCCGGTGCTCGTGGACTCGACCATGGTCGCAGCCGGCATCCGCCAGGGCAGCCTGCCTGCCGGCAATGCGATCCTGTGCCGGGTGCACGAGCCCGCGACGGCAACGCTCGCCACCGCACGATCGACCACCCGCGCGGCGGCCGCGGTCGACCTCTGGCAGGGCGATCTCGGCGGGGCGATCGTCGCGATCGGCAATGCCCCGACGGCGCTGTTCCGTCTGCTCGAGGTGCTGGAGGAAGGCGCGCCCGCGCCCGCCCTGGTGCTCGCCTTCGCGGTCGGCTTCGTGGGCGCGGCCGAGGCCAAGGAGGCGTTGATTCTCCATCGACCTCAGATCCCGCACATCGCGCTGCGTGGACGGCGCGGCGGCAGCGCGCTCGCGGCGGCGGCGGTCAACGCGCTGGTCATGGCGGCGTCGTGAGCGCGGCTCTCGAACCCTGGCTCAACGTGGTCGGTATCGGCGATGCCGGACTGGCATCGTTGAGCCCGGCTGCGCGCGCCACGATCGAGGCCGGCGAGGTGCTGGTCGGCGGCGAGCGTCACCTCGCCATGGTCCCCGAGCACACCGGCGAGCGCCTGCTCTGGCGACGGCCGCTCGAGGCGACCCTGCCCGACCTGGAGGCCCTGCGCGGCCGCCGCGTCGTGGTCCTGGCGAGCGGCGACCCTTTGTGCTTCGGCGTCGGCGAGTTGCTGGCGCGACACTTCGACCTGAACGAGCTGCGCGTGCTGCCGGCGCCATCCACGTTCAGCCTGGTCGGCGCGCGGCTCGGCTGGTCGCTCCCCGAGGTGGCCTGCCTCAGCGCCCACAGCAGCCCGCTGTCGGCGCTGCGCCGCCATCTGGCGCCGGGCGCGCGGCTGATCGTCCTCAGCCGGGACGGCGCCACGCCGCAGGCGATCGCGCGCTTGCTGGATGGTCTCGGCTTCGGTGCGAGCCGGCTTTGGGCGTTCGAGCACCTGGAGGGCACGGCCGAGCGCCTCACCCAGGGCACGGCGGCGACTTGGCCGGACCGCAGCTTCGCGGCGCTGAACACCGTCGCGATCGACTGCATCGCCGGTCCGAACGCCGCCGTCTACGCCACGGCGCCGGGGCTGCCCGATGAGGCCTTCGAGGTCGACCAGGGCACGCTCACCAAGCGCGAGGTGCGCGCCGCCACGCTCGCCCGCCTGATGCCGCTGCCCGGCCAGCGTCTGTGGGACGTCGGCGCCGGCAGCGGCGCGATCGCGATCGAATGGCTTCGCAGCGCCGCCCGCGGCCAGGCGATCGCCGTGGAGCAGGATGCGCAGCGGTGCGCGACGGTCGCGCGCAACGCCGATCGCCTGGGCACCCCGGAGCTCGCGGTCGTCCACGGCCAGGCGCCGCAATGCCTGGCCGATCTGCCGGCGCCCGACGCCGTGTTCATCGGCGGCGGCAGCGGCGAGCCCCAGATGATCGAGACCTGCTGGCGAATGCTGCGCCCGGGCGGGCGGTTGGTCGCCAACGTGGTCACCGTCGAAGGCGAGCAACGGCTGCTGGAGTGGCAGGCCAGACAGGGCGGCGAGCTCAGCCGGATCGACGTCGCCAGGCTCGATCCGCTCGGCCGCTATCATGTCTGGCGCCGGGCGATCGCGGTGACCCAGCTCGCGTGCCGCAAGCCATGATTGTAGGCAGGCTCTTCGGTGTCGGCGTCGGGCCCGGCGATCCCGAGCTGCTGACCCTGAAGGCCGTGCGCGTGCTGCAGGAAAGTCCCGTGGTCGCCTATGTGTCGGCGGGTGGCCGACCGAGCATCGCGCGGCAGATCGCCGCGCCGCACCTGGCGCCGGGGCGGGCGGAGCTCAACCTCGCCTTGCCGATGCAGCCGGTTCCGGAGCTCGCCCAGGCGGCTTACGACGAAGGCGCGTCGCGGATCGGCACCGAGCTGGAGCAAGGCCGCGACGTCGCGGTCCTGTGCGAGGGCGATCCCTTCATGTACGGCTCGTTCGCCCAGCTGTTCGACCGCCTGGGCGAGCGCTACCCGACCGAGGTCGTGCCAGGCGTGGTGTCGTTCACGGCGGCGGCCGCCGCGGCCCGCCGACCTCTGGTCAGCCGCGACCAGGCCATGGTGGTCCTGCCCGCGACCCTGCCGAGGGATGCCCTCGTGAGCCAGCTCGGCCGCGCCGATGCCGCAGCGATCTTGAAGCTCGGGCGGCACCTTGCCAAGGTTCGCGAGGTGCTCGTCGAGCTCGGGCTGCTGGAGCGGGCGCTCTACGTCGAGCATGCCAGCGGGGCGCGCGAACGGGTCGTTCGCCTGGTCGATCTGGCTGCCGACGAGGCGCCGTATTTCTCGTTGCTGCTGCTGCCGGGCGGTCGGCCTTCGTGAGCAAGCTCCCGGCGATCGTTCTGCTCGGTCCCGGCGGGCTCGAGGCGGCGCGGCGGATCGCACAGGCCGTGCCCGGCGCGGAGCTGTTCGGTCCCTCCGGGCTGCTCGGCGCCGAATCCGAAATCGTCCCCTACGACGCGCTCGGCCCGACGCTGCGGGATCTGTTCGCCGCCGGGCGGCCGATCATCGCGCTCTGCGCCAGCGGGATCGTGATCCGGATCCTGGCGCCGCTGATCCAGGAGAAGGGCAGCGAGCCGCCGGTGGTGGTCGTCGCCGAGGACGGCAGCGTGGTCGTGCCG
>JBOHKK010000417.1:0-4698 GCA_050729115.1 Geminicoccaceae bacterium
ACCCGGGGGTCCAGACTGGATGCCCGGGTCAAGCCCGGGCATGACAGAAAAACCGCAGAGACCTATGGGTCACGACTTCGTGCGGCCGGCATAAGACCTGAGCCCGCCGCGCGAGCCACGGGGTGGAGGAGCCGCTCAGTGGGTCGGCTGCTCGCCCCAGAGCTGCGCGAGACGCTGGTCGCGGCCGCAGTTCCAGCGGTAGAACTTGTACCGGATCGGGTTCTTCTCGTAGTAGTCCTGATGGTAGTCCTCGGCCGGGTAGAACGGGCCGGCCTCCTCGATCTCGGTCACGATCGGCTCATCGAAGCGCGCGCTGCTCTCGAGCGCCTGCTTCGATGCCTCGGCAAGGCGCCGCTGCTCCTCGTCGTGGACGAAGATACCGGTGCGATACTGGCTGCCGCGATCGCAGAACTGGCCGCCGGCATCGAGCGGGTCGACGTTCTGCCAGAACACCTCGAGGAGCCGCTCGTAGCTCACCTTGGACGGGTCGTAGGTGATCTGGACGACCTCGGCGTGCCCCGTGCCCCCGGAGGAGACCTCGGGGTAGGTCGGATCGACCGTGGTCCCGCCCGCGTAGCCCGAGATCGTGGCGAGCACGCCATCCAGCTTGTCGTAGGGCGGCTCCATGCACCAGAAGCAGCCGCCGGCAAACGTCGCGAGCGCATGGCCGTCTTCGGTCATCGCCCTGGACTCCTGCTGCGCCAAGCTGCCCGCAGCGGCCGACAGCGCCACCGCAACCGCGGCGAGCATCGGAATGAGGCGCGGCCGCATCAGGCGTTCCCCGGCGCCTGCTCGCCGACGGGGACGAACGTCATCGCGACCCCGTTCATGCAGTAGCGCAGCCCCGTGGGCGGCGGACCGTCCTCGAACACGTGGCCGAGATGGCCGCCGCAGCGCCGACAGTGCACCTCGGTCCGGGTCATGAACAGGCTGCGATCCTGCGAGGTCCCGATCGCGTCCTCGAGCGGGGCAAAGAAGCTCGGCCAGCCGGTGCCGCTGTCGAACTTGGTCTCTGAGGAGAACAGGGGCAGCTCGCAGCCCGCGCAGACGAAGGTGCCGGCGCGCTTCTCATGGTCGAGCGGGCTCGAGCCCGGCCGCTCGGTGCCATGCGCGCGCAGCACGTAGTACTGCTCGGGGCTCAGGCGCTCGCGCCACTCCTGGTCCGAGTAGGTGATCTCGAACTGTCCGACATCATCGGCTTGGGCGTTCTGGCCGAACCACCGCATGAGACCTGCTCCCGACAAGGCGGCCGTCGCCGCCGCTGCGATACCGAAGGTGCGTCGTGCCAGCATGTGGAGCTCCCTGCATCTGGCCGGGCTGCGCGCCCGAGCGCGCCCGTACCCCTTAGCTGGGGACGGCGCCGCCCGGAATCGAGGCCGCCCCGTTCACCATCGCGTTGGCGGCTCGTGAGGCGGCCCTGCGTAACTCTGCGATCCAGCGCCCGGTCGTGGAGCGCCCGGTCGTGGAGCGCCCGGTCGTGGAGCGCCCGGTTCGACGCCCATAAGCGACCGCCAGCCCACTGGCAAGCGCTTCTCGGGTCGGCCAGCGCCCCCGCGCGATGGGGCGGCGGGGTTCGTTTGGATTCGCGCCGCCGGGTTCGTTTGCATGTGTCGCACGCGTCCGCGATCCCTCGGTTGCTCCGAGCCCGAGTGGTTCCTCCGCCGGGCCGGCGCGCCGACGCCCGGTGCACCTGAATGCGCGTTCGTTGGTCACTTGCGAACGTCTCGCTGTGGTCGCTGATGGTGGAAGGCACCGCGCGCCTGGAGCCAGCTCGCAAGGCCCATTCTAACCGACTCTGGGAATTTTTTCCAGGCATCGAAGTTGACGGACAGCGCGGGTCGCGATCACGGCTCCTTTGCGGCGGGCGCGGCGTCCTCCGCGACCTTGTGCGCTCGCGGTCGGCGATGGACATTGCGCTCGTACGTCGCATGGGATGCTTCCAGGGCGCGCACCCGGATCTACCACCGACGCGCAGAAGCGGCAGCTGGAGCACCTCGCGGCAGCCAGCGGCCGGAAGCGGTGCGCGATCATCCGCGAGGCGATCGACCACGACCTCGCCAAGGAGGCGCCGAAGGGCTGGAGAGAGGCGGTTCGAGGCGGTGCGCGGCAGTGGACCGCGACAACCTCGACGACTTCGTCCGGGACCTGCGCGCCGAGTGGGAGAGGCGTCTGGAGCGCATCTACCGCCGATGAATGCCTATCTGCTCGATACCTGCGTCATGATCGATGACCTCCGTGATCGGCAAGAGGCGGTCCAGCTCGTCCATCAGGCAGGCGCCCGCCCCTCCGTTTCCGCGGTCACGGTCGCCGCGGTCTTTGCCGGGGCGCGAGCCACAACCGAACAGCGCCGGATCAACGGCTTGCTCCATCAGCAATCGATCCGCGACGTCGACCTCCAGATCGCCCGGCTCGGCGGCGCCTAAATCGCCGCCGGGCCCGGCGTGATGCTGCAAAGACCTCGGTGAGATGAACCCCGAGCAGCTGTGGGAGACCACCCTCGATCCCGGGGCCCGCCCCTGTGTCAGGATCGAGCCCGCCAGCGAGGCGGACACGATCTCGGAAACCACGAGGCGCGCGCCGCCGCCGCGATCAGGGCGTCTGGGTCTCGGCGCGGCAATGCCATGCAGACCATCCGCTACGACGATTGCCACCCGCACCGTCCGGCCGCTCTGGTATTTGTTCCTAGGATCGGTTAGAACAGGCTGTTGACAAACTCCACTTTCGTCATCGCGAGGCGGCGAAGCAGCCGTGGCGATCCAGAAAACGGTGAAGGTCCGCGGGTTTCTTGGATTGCCGCGTCGGCCTTCGCAATGACAGACTGGGGGTAGTCACAATCTGAGAATGCGGTGCGAGCCGAAGGGCGCGCCATTGCTTTGCGCCATCAAAGGACCACAGCGGCAAGCTCAGGCCATGATCAGCGAACGTGCATGGAGCGCGCGGGCGATCGTGCGCCCGCCTCAAATGGCGGCGCGAAGGCCCTTCGCATCGATCGAGGGACCCCGGTCCCGTGCACCGACATCCAAACGAACCCGGCCGCGTGCCCGTCCAAACGAACCGAGCCATTGGACGCCCTCACACCGTGGCGATCCGAATGAGCCAGGCCCTGGCGCGCGTCCGAACGAACCCGGCCGCGTGCCCCGCGCAAACGAACCGAGCCATCGGATGCCTCACACCGTGGCGGATCCGGACGAACCAGGCCTGGCGCGCGACCAGACGAACCGGCCGCGTGCGCGTCCAAACGAACCCGGCCATTGCATGCCCTCAGACCATGGCGTGCATCGTTGCTTCGTCCACCCGAGGGCTCTACCAGGCCCCCGCAGGGGCCGACCATCCCGTTACCCAGCCCTGGGGCGCGTCCAAACGAACCCGGCGGCACGGCGGGCCCTTGACGGCCCGGCGGCGGCGGCCCACTTTGGAAGGGTTCTAAAGTCGTCAGCGGAGCACCCGATGAAAGGCAATTCCGAGGTCGTCCAGCACCTCAACAAGCTGCTCGCCAACGAGCAGTCGGCGTTCCATCAGTATCTGCTGCACAGTCAGCTCCTCAAGAACTGGGGGATCGAGAAGCTGGCCAAGACCGAGCGCGAAGAGGCGATGGAAGAGGTCGGCCACGCCGAATTGCTGATCGAGCGGATCCTGTACCTCCAGGGCACGCCCAAGATGGAGGGCGGCGAGCCGGCGCAGGCGAGCGCCGACGTCCGCGATCTGCTCAAGCGCGATCTGGATCTCGAGGTCGGCGGCATCGCCGATCTGCGCGAAGGCATCGCCACCGCCGAGCGCACCGGCGATTCGGTGAGCCGCGAGCTCATGGTCAAGATCCTGACCGACGAGGAGCACCACGAGGACCACCTGATCACCCAGCTCGAGCTGATCGACAAGATCGGCCTCGAGAACTACATCGCCGCCCACCTGTGACGGTCCGGAAGACGCCCTGGCCAGGCGCCCGCGGGATGGCGCGACATCTCGCCACCCCTCTGACCGGGCGGCGCCCCATGAGGTACGCGCGATGCGCTCCGGTCATTGGCTGAAGGTCCCGCGACCGTCGATCGGAAGGGCCCGAAGCCGCCGGCACGGCGCGCGGCCCACGACCGCGGCCGCTGTCGTGATCGCCGCTCTGGCCGGGACGATCGCGGCGCCGGGCACGGCGGCAGAGCAGCGCTTCGACGACCCGTTCGCCTATTGCGCCGCGGTCGGCACGATCGACGCGCCGGATGCGCGCTACGCCGGGCCGGGCATGCCGGACGCGATCGCGCAGGGGCTGAGGACGGCGCTGGGTATGCCGGAGGACGCGCCGCTCCGCGCCCACTCGACCTGGCGCTGCATGGCGGGCAAGGTTTACGCCTGCACGGTCGGCGCCAACCTGCCCTGCCAGGAGCAGGCGGACACCAGCCGCAGCCCCACGCCGGCCATGACCACGTTCTGCCGGGAGAATCCCGGGTCCGATTTCATCCCCATGGTGGTGACCGGCCGGGCCACCGTGTACGCCTGGCGCTGTGAGCACGATGCCCCGGCGATCGAGCGCCAGATCACCCGACCCGATGCGCGCGGCTACCTCGCCGACATCTGGTACGAGATCGCCCGGCCCGAGAACTAGACCATTTTCCCCTTGGGTGGACCCGCGGCCCCGGCCCGCTCCCCCTCCCAACCACCCACCGATGGTACCCTTGGGGTGGTTGGGAGGGGGAGCGGGCTGGTGCGAGC
>JBOHKK010000418.1:0-4659 GCA_050729115.1 Geminicoccaceae bacterium
GCGCGGGGCACGTGCGTCGGCGGCTCCGGCGCATCATGGCATCGCGGGCGTGGGCCGTCAGCCGGCTTGCGCGCCAGCGCGAGCAGGACGGGACCCCTCCAGCGCGGACCCGGGAATCGAGCGTCCGCCCCGGCACCCGGCGAGCCCGCCGTCGCCCCCGCCACGAGCTGGCGGCGATCCCGCTAACCGCGGTGCCGGGCAAAGCCGGCCTGATACCAGGAACACGAAGTCTTGAGCCATCGACCGCTCTTCTTGTCACCCCCGGGCTCGACCCGGGGGTCCAGTCCGGATGCCCCGGTCAAGCCGGGGCATGACAGAGAAGACGCCCCGACCCATCGGTCGCGACTTCATGGCGTCGGTATGAGGTGATCGCCTCCGCCCCGCCGACACGTGGCGCAGGTGCGGTCCCCAGGAGCGGTCGGCCTTGCCGATTGAACCTCGGTGTGAAGTCGCTCATAGTCGGCGGCCGGTGAGGAGGGATAGTTCTCTGGCCCGACGGTGCGCTCGAGAGAAGCCGCAACATGCCCGAAGCGTCGATCGCCGCCCCGCGCCGCCAGCTCTCGGCGATCCTGTTCGCCGACGTGCACGGCTACAGCCGGCTCATGGCCAGGAACGAGGAGCGTACGTATCAGCGGGTGACCCAGGCCATTCGGCTGATCAGATCGTTGATCGGCGACTACGGCGGCCAGGTTCAGCACATCGCCGGCGACGGCATTCTCGCGCTGTTCGACAGCGCCGCCCGGGCGTTGCAGTTCGCGGTCGCGATCCAGCGCGAGTTCCGCAACGAAGCGGTGTGGCAAGCGGACGCCGAGCCGATCGCGTTTCGCATCGGCATCAACGTCGGCGAGGTGCTGGTCGGCGCCGAGGCCAATGTGCAGGGGCACAGCGTCAATGTCGCGGCGCGGATTCAGGCGCTCGCCCGGCCAGGCGGGATCTGCATCACCAAAGCGGTGCAGCGTGCGGTGAGCGACACCCTCGGCATCGCGATGCGCCAGCTCGGACCGCAGACCCTGAAGAACATCACCGAGCCGATCGAGGTGTTCGCGATCGAGGTCAACGGGCCCCCGGTGCCGGTCTCGGCCGAGCTGCCGCCCGTGCCGAGCGAGCTCACGCAACCCTTTACGGACGCCTCCGTCGTCGTGCTGCCGCTCGCGAACCTGTCCGACGATCCCCGCAACAGCCATCTGTGCGACGGCTTCACGGGCGACGTCATTACCAACCTGTCCCGCTTCCGCGATCTCCTGGTGATCGCGCGGCATTCGGCATTTCTGTTCAAGAATCGAGATGTCCCGTCTGATCACATCGCCGGCCAGCTCGGGGTCCGTTACGTTATGAGCGGCGGTCTACAGCGATCGGGCAGCAAGCTCAGGCTCCGGGTTCAGCTCACCGAGGCCGACACCGATCGGGTGATCTGGTCGGACCGCTACAATGGCGATCTCGGCGATCTGTTCGCGTTTCAGGACGACGTCACCGCGATGATCGCGGCCCGGCTCGCAGTCCAGATCAGCGCCGCGGAGCAGCGCCGCCTGCTCGCCGAGCAGCCGCCGGAACTGCGCGCCTATGGCCTGATCCTCCGTGGCCAGGACCTGAGCCTGCGTTTCCGCCAGGAGAGCAATCTCCACGCCAGGCGCCTGTTCGAGCACGCGGCGGAGATCGATCCCGACTACGGCCGCTGCTATGCCGGCATGTCCCGTACGTTCAATCTCGCCTGGCGCTACCATTGGACGCCGAAGCCGGAGCTGGCCCTCGACAAGGCGGTGGATCTGGCAAACGCGGCGATCGGGTACGACAGTCTGGACGCGCGCGGCTTCGGCGAGCTCGGCTTCGCCTGTCTGTACAAGAAGCAGCACGATTCCTCACTCGCTGCTTACGAGCGGGCCGTCGAGCTCAACCCCAACGATGCTGACATTCTTGCCGAAATGGGCGATTCGCTCGTGTACTCAGGCCAGGCACCGCGCGCGGTCGAGCTGCTGAGGCGCGCGATGCGCCTCAATCCATACTTCCCGGATTGGTATCTCTGGAATCTCGGGGACGCGTACTTCCATCTTGGCGATTATGAACAAACCATTGAGACGGTGCGGAAAATGCGGGATCAGTCCGAGGCGCATCGACTGCTCGCTGCGAGTCATGCACTTTTGGGCCATATGGAGGAGGCGCGCCAACACGCGAAACTGGTGCTGAAAGCGCACCCGAACTTTTCCATCGCGCACTGGCAGAATGTGCCGCCAAACAAAAACCCCGACGACCTCGCGGTTTTCATCGAAGGTCTGCGCAAGGCCGGCCTGCGCTGAGTGCCGAGTGGAAGCCACTGGCGACAGCGCAGGCGTCTCGGGATCAATGCCTAATCGCCGGTGGTTCGTCCGCGGCCGCCTCGCAAGAAGACATTCTGGCCGCTCATGAAAACATTCTGGCCACTGACGAATGCGTTCTGTCCGCTATAGTATGTCTGCTGTTTGTCCGGACGTAGTTCAGCCTGGAGCAGGATCTGCTCCAACGGTCCGCTTTCGGGATCGAGCCGGATCGAAAAGTCGCCCTTGTCGTAGGACCAGACCCGCATGTCGTGCGAGAACGAGCGGGCAGTGTTGGCTACCCCCGTCCGGTCGGCGTCCGCGGGAGCTCGATCCACGCGGCTCTCCGGAAGCGTCGTGCCCGGACGGGTGGCCTCCGGATCGTTGCCCGGACCGTGCACTAAGAATATCGCGGGCCGTGCCAGGTCATAGTAATGGCCCTCATAACTGAAACCATAGATCCGCGCCAGCCGCGGACTGCTCTCCGCAATGCCGGCGTCGGCGGTCAACTGATTTTGCAGGAAGGTGTTGGCGCCCAGCTTGGGCGGTGGATCCGGAGCAAGCGGGACCGTATCCTCCTGCACTCCGCCTGGATTGCCCGATGAGCTGCTCTGGACCTGAGCGCTTGCTGCCTGGGCACGTGCCTGCCCCCGGGTGCTTCGGGCCCGTGCCGGGGCCGGCGCCTGGGCCGTCGTCGCACCGCCTGCCGTCGTCTCCACTTCCGGGTGCTGCAGCAGCACGTCGGCGAGAACCCTGCCGTAAAGAAGTATATTGGACGGACTGAGTAAGGTCTCGGGCATCGCAATTCTCCTTGGCCAATCGTTCTCACAACCAAAGGGCGCGAGCGAGGTCGCTGGACTTCGAGGCAAAGTTTACGCGCACTTTAGGAAGCGCGACAAGCCGTTTCTTGCCTCCCTCGCCGCTGTGTGCCTGCATTTCGCTCTTGCGCTTCAGCCGCGCCGCGCCATCTGCCACCGCTCGCGGTAGCTGAGGCGGCGAGGCGTGGGCTCGCTCGCCGGCGTGACGGTTCGCGCCGAAAGGGCGTGGCTCTCGGGGCCGGGCGGCGAAAGGCGCGGGCCGACGGCGACGAGGCCGATCTCGCGCCAGAGGAAATTGCTGCGAATCAGGCGTTGATATTGGCCGCCCGTGAGGTCGAGGTCCACGTCGAGCAGGACGGCAGCGATGTCCTCGTAGGTAAGGCTGTAGGGTGGCAGGCGCCGCCAGGTCAGCGCGAGCGCGCGGCCGAGGTAATCGCGCGCATCGAGCAGCGCCTCTTCGAACCCGCCGGGATCGGCCGCATAGGCCTCATCGAAGAGCGCCTGGATCAGGGGCTCGTACTGCGGCACGTACTGCACCTGATCGGCCAGGTCCTCGACCTCGGGGCTGATGAGACGGCGCTCGAGCAGGCTCTCGTGGAAGACGTCGATGAAGATGTCGAACAGCGCACCCGTCAACGGCTGCGAGAGGTCGTGTTCGTCGGTCCAGCCCGGAGCGAATGTGGAGAGCCTGATGTCGTTACCGGCGATCCGGATCTCCTCGGTCTCGCCAAGCTCCGCGAAACGGTTCAGCTCGTTGAGCGTGTAGAGATTGCCGCGCGTCGTCTCGAGCAGCCGTGAGACGACCGAATCGAAGTGCAGCACGGCAATCAGCGCCGTGAGATCGGCCGCCGCCTCGTGGAAGCCGAAATATTCGCTTGCGGCGCCCGCGACCGGCGGAATGCCGACCTCGCTGTAGATGATCAGGTGCCCGAGCTCGTGGGCGATGGTATCGAAATTGAGGCTGAACGAGCGAAGCTCGCCTGCTGCGGTCGTGTGGCCGCCGACTTCCATGAAGCCCCAGCCGACGTGGGCGTTGTCCCACGCCGGCAGGAGGAGAATTTCCAGGCGCTCGTACTGCGGGCTGAAGTGCCACTCGATCGGGCGGCCGAAATAGCGCTCCCAGACGTCGAGCACGAAACGCACGCAGCCATAAGCGTGCGCCATCTCGAATTCGGGCGTGCCGATCCCGAGGTGGTCGAAATGGCCCTCGGCGTCCGGCATGGCCGACGGCTGGATCGGCCCGTCCCAGGACGGTACATAGAAATAGGGCGTGCCGTGAGCGGTGAAGGCGATGCCGTAGGGCGCGGGCTTGCCCACCGGATCGATCACGTACATCCGATCGTCCTGGGGGCCCGGGCCGATGGTGCCGGGTCGCGGCGACAGCCACACCGTCTCGGGCGCGCCCGGCGACGGCGTGCGGTAGGGCGCCTGGGGAAACAGACGAAAGCGCGTGCCTTCACGCCGAGATGCGTATGCAGAGGCGCCAATCATTTGTGATCGTGTGCCTCAGTGGCGGTCTCGAATGACCAAGCGGCGCGCGTGCAGTATAGCCA
>JBOHKK010000419.1:0-4622 GCA_050729115.1 Geminicoccaceae bacterium
GTTGGTTGGTCGGCCGCGCGCCAGCGCGCGGGGTTGGTTGGTCGGCCGCGCGCCCCAGAGAAGGAGAATGCCGGGCGAACCAAGGTGTGAGCTCTGTGAGCCCGCGATCACAGGCCGTCTTCGGCCATGGCGGCAAAGCAGCGGCACAAGGCCGCGGTCGCGCGCCCGAAGGCCGGGTAGTTCAGCTTGTCCGGCGTGTCCTCGGGCGTGTGGTAGTACCGGTAGCGGTAGAACGCGGTGTCGGTCGCCATGAGCGCGCGGTAGCCGTGGCGCCAGAACGACAGGTGATCGCTCCAGGCGATGCCCGGCACCCAGCGGAAGGTGGCGACGTGCTCGAGCGGGAAGTCGGCGTGGCGCCGGAACGTCCTCGCCATGCGCCGCAGCGCGGGGCCCGAGCGGAAGTCCGACACCAGCCCCAGGAAATTGCCGCGATCGGGAAAGAAGTGCCGGAACAGGGGCGGATAGCGCTGGCTGCCGGGGGCGTCGAGGTAGCAGCCGATGGTCTCGAGCGAGACCATGAGCCGGATGTCGTCGCCGCGCTGCCTTGCGGCCTTGGCGTAGACCATGCTGCCCTGCTGCCCGGTATGGAACGACGGCGGCTCCTCGTTGACGAAGGCGACGAAGCGCACCGTGACGCTGGGCGCGAGCTCGGCGAAGTAACGCGAGATCTCGAGCATCGCGGCGACGCCGCTGGCGTTGTCGTTGGCGCCGGGGCAGCCGCGGACCGTGTCGTAGTGGGCGCCGATCAGCAGGATCTCGCCCGGCCTGCTCAAACCCGGGCGGCTCGCTTCGAGGTTGGCGCAGCGCTCGCCGTAGGCGTCGTAGGTCTGGATCGCCACCGGGTAGCCCTGGGCGCGCCAGGCCTGCTCGATGTAGTCGGCGGCCGCCTGCAGCGCCTGCGGTCGGAACACGTTGCGCTCGCCGATCGCGCCGGCGAGTGCCTGCACGTGCGCCTCGAGGCGCGTCGCGCTCGCCATCTCGGGCTCTGTTCCGACTTGCACGGTCTCACCTGCCGATTGGTTCATCAGGGTCATCGCAGCGGCGCCACGGCGCGATGGCCGCCGCGGCGCACCCACGGTCGCGGGGGCTGCCGCGGGCGCTGTGCCGGAGCGCATCGGCTGATTCTGCCCCAGGTCCGCATCGTTCCGAAAGTGGGGTTTGCAGAGCGCATCCGGCCGGCTAGCGCGTTCTTCCTTTTTGGCGGACCCAGCCCGCTCCCCCTCCCGGCCACCCAATCTCATGGTATGCTGCGGGTGGCCGGGAGGGGGCGTGGGCTGGCGCTGATCTCAACTGAACCGAAAATGCCCTAGCCTGCCCGGCGGGTCGTCGACGTCAAGGAGTGAACCATGGCCGGGCTTGCCGAAGCTCTGTGGAAGGCGCGAACCACCGGTGAGGTGATCAGGGTCGAGGCCTCGCAGGCGCCGGCTTGCGCCGCGGCTGCCTACCAGGTTCAGGCCGCCATGGTCGAGCTGGCCGGGGTGGCGCAGGTCGGTTGGAAGCTCGGCGCCACGACCAGGGCCGCGCTCGAGCTGCTGGCGCTGGATGAGGCCTTCATCGGGCCGCTGTTCGCGCCCCACTGCCACGGCAGCGGCACCGAGATCGCGCTGCTCCCGGGTCACAGTCCGGGCCTCGAGACCGAGTTTCTGATCGGTCTCGGCGCCGACCTGCCGGCGCGCGCGCAGGCTTATGCTGCCGACGAGGTGGCGGCGGCGGTCGAATTCGTCGCGCCTGCGTTCGAGGTCATCGGCTGCCGGTTCGCGGGCGGCCTCGCGGGCAACGGCCTGCTCGTGATCGCGGATGGCGGCGGCAACGCCGCGATCGTGCAGGGCGAGCCGGTGCGCGACTGGCGGCGCTTCGACCTCGGCCGCCACGCCCTGCGCCTGAGCCTGAATGGCACGGAAGCGGCAGCGGGCTCGAGCAGCGCCCTGATCTTCGGCGATCCGATCGGGGCGCTCGCCTGGTTCGCGAGCCAGCCGCTGCTTGCCGGGCGCGGCCTGAAGCGCGGCGAGATCGTGATGACCGGCACCTGCACCGGGCTTCTGCCGCTCGCGGCAGGCGACGAGGCCGTGGCCGATTTCGGCGAGCTCGGCCAGGTGCGCGCCACCTTCGCCTGAGGGACGGCCTGGGCGGCGTGACCGCTGCCGGGTGTCCGCGGCGCCCCCGAAGGCGAGGATCGAAGGCGCCCGGATCGTCATCGTCGACACTGCTGCTCTTGGATGTTGTTCCCCGGGGTGCACCGGAGGCTGCGGAAAACCGAGCCTCGCTGTGACCAGAGATCCGGCTCGCGGAAATCGGCGGCAACCGATCCCGGCCGGCAGGCCGGGCTCGCCGCCGGGGTCGCGCCGGCCGCGGTTTGCCGCTAGCTTCATGCCATCATCGAGACGTGTCGGGGCGCGCGCCCCGTGGCAGGGAGGATGCAGTGCGACTGTTCGACTTGAGCGGCCGGGTCGCGATCGTGACCGGCGGCAACGGCGGGATCGGCCTCGGCATGGCGAAGGGACTGGCGGCGGCCGGCGCCGCCGTGGTGGTCGCGGCGCGCGATCGGGAGAAGAGCGCGGCGGCGGTCGGCGAGCTGGAGGGGCAGGGCGCCAAGGCGGTCGCGGTCGCCCTCGACGTCACCGACGAGGCGTCCTGCCGGGCGATGGTGCAGACCGCGGTGGCGCGGCTCGGCCGCCTCGACATCCTCCTCAACAACGCCGGCACCAACGTCAGGAAGCAGCCCGAGGCGTACAGCCTCGAGGAGTGGCGCGTGATCCTCGAGACCAATCTGACCAGCGCGTTCACGTGCAGCCAGGCGGCCTACCCGGCGATGCAGCAGGCGGGTGGCGGCAAGATCATCATGATCGGCTCGATGATGTCGATCTTCGGCGCGTCGTTCACCGCACCCTACGCCGCGAGCAAGGGCGGCATCGTCCAGCTCGCCAAGGCGCTGGGCTGCGCCTGGGCCAAGGACAACATCCAGGTCAACTCGGTGCTGCCCGGCTGGATCGATACCGCGCTGACCCGCCGCGCGCGCCGGGACATTGCGGGCCTCGAGGAGCGGGTGGTGGCACGCACGCCGGCCGGGCGCTGGGGCACGCCCGACGACTTCGCCGGCATCGCGGTGTTCCTCGCGAGCCCGGCCTCGGACTTCATCACCGGCGCCGCGATCACGGTCGACGGCGGCTACTCGGTCCAGGGCTGAGCTTCACATGTCGCGGCGCGCTGGTCGGATGCCTGGAACTTCCCGCCCCGGGCGAATCGTTCAGGGCCGGACCGGATACCAGGTCTCGGTGTCGTAGTCGAAGTACCGTGCGACGCGACTGCCGTCCCAGTGATATTTGAGGTGCTTGGTCGGCACCGGGATGCCGACCACCTTCGGACGGAAGGCTGCTGCGCATTGCCCGCCCGGGTCGCGCACGCTGGTATAGACCAGGCCGAGGCTGCCGGCGTCCCTGAGCGGAGCGGCGAAGGACCGGCTGGCCGTGTAGGAATCGGGATCGAGGAGTCGCGCTCGCTCGGGAGGCGGCAAGCTCGCCACGTCATGCAGCCGGCCGTCGATCCGCCCGACCAGGACACGCATGTCTTCGTAGCGCGGCCCGTCCTGACTGTCGGCCGCGAAGCGCGCGAAGTGATGGGCGGTCTCCCGCAGCGCCGTCCGGAATTGCCGCCCCGCGTAGTAGACGCCGTAGGAGCCGTCGCTGAAGCGCGAGCCCTTGGGGTTCGGATGCGTGAACGCGGCCATGACATGGTTGGCCCCCGGGCCGCTGATCCGTTCCTCGGGTGGCACCAGGCGGATCTCGCCGACCTCGTCGCGCACCCCTGGGTTGACGAGTGCCTCCGCCGCGATCAGGGCAGCCCAGACGGCGGGATCGGCCGAAACCCGCTCGAACAGATCGATCGGCGGATGCCGGGATGCCACGATCCGGGTCGCGTGCGACCAGCTGACCCGGCGGAGCCGAGGCTCAGGACCAGGGTGCCTGGGCGGCATCGAGATAGGCGCGCACCGCGGCGAGATCCGTCACGTCGCCGGCGGCCATGCGCTCGAGCGGCGTCTGGCCGCCGAAGTGGCGGTTCGGCCTTTGCACCCATGCATCGGCCTGCGCCGGATCGGAGTACAGGATCTGCAGCGCCTTGTAGGCCCCCGCGACGTAGCCGATACGCCGCAGGGTATCCTCCGGCAGACGCCTCACGTGGCCCGATTTCCATTCGTAGAAGGTCCGTTCCGCCGGCCCGCCCAGGATCCGGCGCATCTGCGCGTTGCCAGCACCCCACAGCTGCATGATGCGAAAGAAGCCTGCCATCGCGTGGCACTGGCGGTCCGCATCTTCTGCGGCCTTCAGACGGCGAGCTGGCGCATCAAGCTGCGCACTCATCACGATCTCCTGCGATTATGCAGCAATGTAGCAGACTTGTGCAAACCTGCAAGCCAGCACCAGCAGGCGCGATCGCGATCGCTGACGGGCCTCACCGCCTCGCCGGCGTGCAGTGCCGGCGGTCCAGCGCTACCGGTCAGCGTCTCATGGCGCTCAGCGTGCAGTTGGGCCAAGCTCATGGCGCAGCCTAGCGCATTTTTCGATCAGCTCGCCCCGGCCCGCTCCCCCTCCCAACCACCCCAAGGGTACCATCGGTGGGTGGTTGGG
>JBOHKK010000420.1:0-4613 GCA_050729115.1 Geminicoccaceae bacterium
CGCCGGACGCGGGCGCCCGATGCGCCCTCGCCGGGCCCATAGCGCCGCGCAGGCGGGCCGGCGCAATCTTCGGACACGCAGTCGCATGCGCATCAAGGTCATCAACCCGAACGTCACCGCGACCATGACGGCCAAGATCCATGCCGCGGCGCGCGCGGCCGCGGCCCCCGGCACCGAGATCATCGCGGTCAATCCGGACAAGGGGCCGGTCTCGATCGAGGGGCACTACGACGAGGCGGTGAGCGTGATCGGCATCCTCGAGGAGGTGCATGCGGGCGAGGCCGCGGGCGTCGACGGCTACGTGATCGCCTGCTTCGGGGACCCGGGGCTGCTGGCGGCGCGCGAGATCGCGCGGGGCCCGGTGCTCGGCATCGCCGAAGCCGCGATGCACGCGGCAAGCATGGTCGCGACCGGCTTCTCGGTCGTGACCACGCTCGAGCGCACGCGGATCATCGCCGAGCACCTGGTCGAGGCCTACGGGATGACGCGGTTCTGCCGCAAGGTGCATGCGACGGAGCTCGCCGTGCTCGATCTCGAGGCCGAGACCTCCGATGCGCGCCGCATCATCACCGCGGCGTGCCGACGTGCGCTCGCAAAGGACGGCTCGGGCGCGATCGTGCTCGGCTGCGCCGGCATGGCGGACCTGACCCGGGCGCTGTCGCACGAGCTCGGCGCGCCGGTGATCGATGGCGTGGCGGTGGCGGTGAAGTTCGTCGAGGCGCTGGTCGGAACCGGCCTCGGCACGAGCAAGAAGGGCGATCTCGCGTGGCCGATCCCCAAGGCCTACGGGGGCGGCCTCGGCCATCTCTCGCCCCGCTAGACCATTTTCCCCTTGGGTGGACCCGCGGCCACGGCCCGCTCCCCCTCCCAACCACCCACCGATGGTACCCTTGGGGTGGTTGGGAGGGAGAGCGGGCTGGTGCGAGCCGATCGAAAAATGCGTTGAGTATCCGTGTTGGTCAAGCGGGTGATGGCGACCATATGCGGCGGACCCGCTGCGGATCGCGAGATCTTCCGCTCATCGGGAGAAAATTGCTCGATTCGGCCTTTGGGCGGACCCGGCCCACGCCCCCTCCGGCCACCCATAGGGTATCGTGACATCGGGTCGCCGGGAGGAGGCGGGCTGGCGCCGATCTCAACGCAGCCGAAAATGCCCTGGCATCCGCCTGAGCGGGCAGGGGCGGCTCGAGCGGGGCCTGCACCGAGCCGCCGGTGTGGCCGAGGGCGGCGGCCGGGCAACGACCCGGCGATCAGCTACCTGCGAGCGCCCGCGGTGCGCCGTAACCGGGCTCACAAAGCTCGTTCGCGCGGCATCGTTGTCCTTCCCTCGGGCGGGCGGCCACCCGACCCGTGCGCTGGGGCGCGCGGCCGCGTGCCTGGCTCCCACCACCGACCTCGGTGGTCGGTGCGGAGCGGCACGCCACTCCCGACCAACCCGCGCGCTGGGGCGGGCGGGCGCGTGCCTGGCTCCCACCACCGACCTCGGTGGTCGATGCGGAGCGACACGCCACTCCCGCGCGCGCTACCGACCGCGAAGATCAGGACTTCGCAGGGTCGATATGAGACTGCCCGAGGCGCTTGGCCATCAGCACGTAGTCGAGCTCGATACCCGCCTGGATCGGCCAGTGGGCGCGGCGGCGCACGCGGTAGCCGACCGCACGGTAGAAGCCGACCGCGTTCAGGCTGGACCAGACGTAGAGCCGCCGGCGACGGGCGGCGCGCGCGGCGCGCTCCGCCTGCTCGACCAGGCGCCGGCCGATTCCCAGCCGGACCGCCTGGGGATGCACGAACAGGTAGCGGAGCCAGGCGAGGTCCGGCTCCAGACCGTCCGGCGACCAGCCGCCGACCCCGACGATCCGGGCTTCCCGTTCCGCCACCCAGAAGCCGCCGGCACCCAGGAGGTCGTGACGGAACTCGAAGCCGAGGCGCGCCCAGGCTTTGGCCTTGGCCTCGCCGTAGACCGGGGCGCCGAACGCCATGATCGAGCGTTCCTGCAGCGCGGCCACGGCGTCGAGGTCAGCGGTGCCAACCGGCCGGATGCGCAAGCCGCTCGCGAGCCCGGCCATGTCAATCGCCCCTCACGATCACGGCGCCGAGCCGACGAGCGCCGCCAGCAGACAGACGCATTCGCACGATTCCGTGGCCATTCCCGGGCTTGACCCAATCCTGTCCGGTTAACCTCATGCTAACCAATTTCGACCACCATGGCGCGGACATGGGATGCTGGGAATCCGTGCGCGCCGCCTGAAATCCGGCCGGCGCTCGGATTCCCACCATAGCCTGCGGCATGAGCTCACCTTGCCGTGCACGGGTTAACGAAGGGTTGATGTCGGCGCCGTCCGACTCGTCCCCGTCCCCGCCAACGGGAGGCCCCGCCATGCATTGCAGGCGACGCACGTCTCCAGCAACCGGACAGCATTGGGCTCGACCCGGCAAGCCACACCGGGACCGCAACTGGCGTCGGGTGTGGATGCCCGGATCCATCCTCGGGCTTGACCCACGGCTGTCCGGTTTGGCCGGACCGGTTGAGGAACAGGTGGCCGGCAGCACTTACGAACCGGTTGAGGAACAGGTAGTGGGCGGCACTGACAGTGTCATGCCCGGAGCTGATCCACGGCTGTCCGGTTAAGCTTTTGTTCACTGTGGGCGTCTACCGTGTCCCTGCTCGATTGGCCCATGCGATCCTGGGAGTCCGTGCGCCGCTGCGCCAAACGGCGGCGCGGATTCCCAGGGTCGCATGGACCATCCGGAGAAAGAGTTGGCGCTTCAAGGTTAACCTTCGGTTAATGTCTCGACGCGCCGGATTCCTGCCGGACATCGCCGCAGCGCTGGCATTCGCCCGATCACGACGACGCTCAACCGGACAGCCCTAGACTTGATCCGAGGACCCGGTAAGACGGGTTGGGGAAGCTTCCGTCTGCATCGGAGCACCAGGTCACCCGGGCTCAGGCGGCGAAGCGGTGGGCCGCCAGGCCGCGCACGCCGGGACCGAGCGCGAACAGGCCGCCGCCGTCAGGCGCCTTGGCGAAATCCGCCTCGCTCATGGCGATGGCGGCCGAGCCGACGTAGAGCACATCCAGCTCCGGCCCCCCGAACGCCGGGCAGGTGATCTGCGCCGCCGGCATCTCGACCACCCGGTCGATCCGTCCGTCCGGGTCGTAGCGGGTGAGCCGCCAGCCGCCCCAATGGGCGCTCCAGACGCCGCCCTCGGCATCGACGCACAGGCCGTCCGGGCCGCCGGCGTCCTCGGGCACCTCGGCGAAGGCGCGTCGATGCTCGATCTCGCCGGTCTCCAGATCGAAGTCGTAGACCCAGATCACGTGGCGCAGGGTGTCGGTGTGGTACATGACGCGGTCGTCGGGGCTCCAGCCGAGGCCGTTGGACAGGTGCACGTCGGTCGCCATCACGTGCACCGACAGGTCGGGATCGAGGCGGTACAGCGTACCGGTGCACGCGATCTCCTCGTTGTCCATGGTCCCGGCGAACAGGCGGCCGCGCCGGTCGCACTTGCCGTCGTTGAACCGGTTGCCGGGCTTGTCGGGCTCCGGATCCAAGATCGGGGTCACTGCGCCGGTGTCCGGGTCGATCCACTTGAAGCCGGTCATGAAGGCGCCGATCAGACCGCCGTTCTCCCGCAGCGCCACAGAGCCGATCCGCTCGGGCAGCGGCCACGCGCGGTTCTCGCCGGTGCCCGGATCGTAGCGGAACAGGCGCGGGCTCTTGACGTCGATCCACCACAGCACCTGGCGCCGATCGTCCCAGACCGGCCCCTCGCCGACCTTGGCGCGCGGGCTCGCAACGCAACGGATCTCGCTCATGAGCGGCCTCCAAGCCTGGGAAACTCCCCGGTCGGCGGGGCGAAATCGGCAGGCGGCGGGTGCAGCGCCTCGACGTCGCGCCGGGCGGCATCGACGGCTTCGGCGCCATCCCGGACCGAGAGACGCGTGCGGTAGTCGCGCGTCTCGCCGTGCTCGAGCTGCGCGAGCTCGTCGCGATGCTCGGCGAACTTTCGCCCGAGCACGTGGTTGGTCGACGGCTCGATGCCGAGCACGTAGAGGCCCGATTGCAGGCATTGCCACTGAATGAGGCACGGCAGGGCCGTGCGATCCCACTCGAGCCGGATGCCGAAGCCGCCCGCGCCGAGCGCCGGGTTGATCAGGGCGGCAGACGCCATGCCGTCGGCGGCGGCGACCACGTCGTGCTCATAGACCTGCTCGCTGAAGTCGGCCTTGGGCGGGCCCTGGATCCGATAGCCGACGCCCTGAGCGTGGAGGTCCTGGTGCACCGTGTGCACGAACGCGCGGCTGGGCACCAGCAGCAGGGCGCCCGCATCGAGCAGCGGGTAGCCGAAGTTGTAGTGGTAGAGCAGCATGTGCGGGGTCGGCCGGAAGCCGCGGTTCTCGACCCGATCGGAAACGGTGATCGCGGCGCCACCGAGCGCCGCCTCGATCCGCCGCCTCAGCACGAGGTTCTCGCCGAACACCGCCGTCTGCGCCACCTCGCCCTCGGCCCAGAGCGTGCAGTCGTCGCCGTCCCAGCGCTCGCCGTAGCCGACGAGACGCGCAGGGATCTGCGAGATCCGGCCGTGCAGCGGATAGTCGGTCGCGGTGAAC
>JBOHKK010000421.1:0-4585 GCA_050729115.1 Geminicoccaceae bacterium
CCGCCCGGCAGCGCGCTGCGTCGCGCCCGGCGCGGACCTCGGCGAGGCGGGCGATCTGCGCCTCGCGCACCGCGCTGGTGTCGATGCTCAACAGCTCGACCGGCTCGTCCTGGTCGGGGCGGTACTTGTTGACGCCGACCACGGTATCCTCGCCCCGGTCCCAGCGCGCCTGGCGCCGCGCGGCCGCGGCCTCGATCCGCGCCTTGGGCATGCCCGCCTCGATCGCAGATGTCATGCCGCCGAGCGCCTCGACCTCGGCGATCAGCGCCTCGGCCGCGCTGACCAGGCTCGCGGTCAGGTGCTCGAGGCAATAGCTGCCGCCGAGCGGGTCCACCACATGGCGGATGCCGGTCTCCTCGGCCAGGATCAGCTGGGTGTTGCGGGCGATCCGGGCGGAGAAGTCGGAAGGCAGAGCCAGCGCCTCGTCGAAGGCGTTGGTGTGCAGGGACTGGGTGCCGCCCAGCACCGCGGCGAGCGCCTCGATCGTGGTCCGGATGACGTTGTTGTAGGGATCGGCCGCCTGCAGCGACACGCCGCTGGTCTGGCAGTGCATGCGCAGCATGAGGGAGCGCGGGTCCTTCGGCGCGAACTCGCGCTGCATCAGCTTGGCCCACAGGAAGCGTGCCGCGCGCAGCTTGGCGATCTCCATGAAGAAGTTCATGCCGATGCAGAAGAAGAACGACAGGCGCGGCGCGAACTTGTCGACCGGCAGGCCGCGGGCGGTGGCGGCGCGCGCGTACTCCAGCCCGTCGGCCAGCGTGAAGGCGAGCTCCTGGACGCAGGTCGCGCCCGCCTCCTGCATGTGGTAGCCGGAGATCGAGATCGGGTTGAACCGGGGCATGTGCTCGGCGCAGTAGCCGATCACGTCGGCGACGATCCGCATGCTCGCCGCGGGCGGATAGATGTAGGTGTTGCGGACCATGAACTCCTTGAGGATGTCGTTCTGGATGGTGCCGACGAGCTGCGCGGGGGCCACGCCTTGCTCCTCGGCGGCGACGACGTAGAACGCCATCACCGGCAGCACGGCGCCGTTCATGGTCATCGACACGCTCACCTGATCGAGGGGGATGCCGTCGAACAGGCGCTTCATGTCCGCCACGGTATCGATCGCCACCCCGGCCTTGCCGACGTCGCCCGCGACCCGCGGATGATCGCTGTCGTAGCCCCGATGGGTCGCCAGATCGAACGCCACCGACAGGCCGGTCTGGCCGGCGGCGAGATTGCGCCGATAGAAGGCGTTGGACTGTTCGGCGGTCGAGAACCCGGCGTACTGGCGCAGGGTCCAGGGCCGCTCCGCGTACATGGTCGCCCGCGGCCCGCGCAGATACGGCGGGATGCCGGGCAGGCCGGAGAGCGTCTCGAGCGCCTCGAGGTCGGCCGCGGTGTACAGCGGCTTGAGCGTGATGCCTTCGGGCGTCGTCCACGCGAGCGCGCGCGTCCGACCCTTGGTCTCCTGGTCGGCGAGCGCCTGCCAGTCGCTCGGCTTCGGCTTCGGGAAATCCACCATCGAAACGCTCCCCCGCGCCTCCGGCGGGCCATCACACTCGAGAACCGAGCTCACAAGGGTCGAACCCATGTTCGCCCGGCAGCATCCTTCCCTCGGGGCGCGTCACCGACCAGCCAACCCCGCGCGCTCGGGCGCGCTACCGCCCGCGAAGCCCAGGACTTCGCAGGGTCGGTATAACATGGGTGGCGCCGGGGCGGCGCGCCAAATCATGCGCCTAACGAGGACGGCGGCGGGGCCTGCGACTCCAGTCCGGCGACCACGCCGCGCAGCCGCTCGGCCACCCGACGGTACCGGTCTTCCTCGTCGCCGTCCGGATCGAGATCGGCAAAAGTGATTGGCCGTCCGATGCGGATGCTCACCGGGTGTGGCTGCGGCAGGCGCCGCCCGGGCGGCCAGGCCTCGAAGGTGCCCTCGATCCACACCGGCACCGCCGGTACGCCGGTACGCTCCAACAGCAGCCCGATTCCGGGCAGAAAACCGTGCAGACGGCCATCGATCGAGCGCTGGCCCTCGGGAAACCAGACCAGGGGGGCGCCGCGCTCCAGCACTGCACGGCCGAGGGTCAGGGTCGACGTCAGGCCGTGCTCCGGATCGACCGGCAAGACCTGAAAGATCCGGCTGAAGAGGCGGGTCAGCGGGCCGCGGAACAACAGGCCGACCCAGCCGGCCCAATGCAGGTCTTGAAGTTGCGGCCATGGGATCACCGCACCGATCGCGAACGGATCCAGATAGCTCTCGTGGTTCGGGGTCATCAGATACGGCCCCTCCCTCGGCAGATGCTCGAGGCCTTCGACCCGCACCCGAAACGCCGCCCGGAAGAGCCAGCGGTTGAGGGTGAGCAGGCCGCGCGCGAAGATTCGCTGGGTCGGGCCGCGCGGCTCCAGCAAGCGCTCTTCCTCGGGCGTCGGCTGGCCGAGCTCGCCCGCCGGGGTCGATCTGGACGCCTGCAGCGCTTCTTCGAGCAGGTCGCGCAGCGAGCTCACCCGCGCGATGGCATCCTCGCTCAGGCGGATGCCGAACTGCTCCTCGAGCTCCATGGTGAGGCTCATCCAGTCGAAGGAGTCGAGGCCGAGATCCAGCTGCGGGCTGGTGCCGAGCGTGAGCGTGTGGCCCTCGAAGCGCTCCTCGAGCCACGGCCAGATGCGATCGGCGGGCGGCGTCTCGAGCAGGGCGCGCTCGGCCCCGGTCGCCGCCGGTTCCGGCTCCGGCCGGCCCTCGCCCGACTTCTCCTGGGCGAAGATCTCGGGCAGCTCGTGGCGGCGCAGCTTGCCGATCTGAGTGCGCGGCAGCGGTTGCGCCGTAATCGCGAAGTCGCCGATGCGGGCGTAGGACGGCAGCTTCGGCGACAGCCGCTCGACCTCGCTGCGGAAATGCCGGCGCAGGTCCTCGCGGGAGCGGCCGCGCAGGGCGTCGGGCTCGGGCACGAACAGCGCCACCAGCCGATCCTTGTGCTCCAGCACGGCGACCTCGCGGACCTGCTCGCCCGCGCCGTACACCCCCTCAACCTCCTCGGGAAAGACGTTCTCGCCGCCGGACAGGATGATCAGCTCCTTGCTGCGCCCGGCGATGTGCAGATAGCCCGCGTCGTCGCGATAGCCGAGGTCGCCGGTGCGAAAGAAGCCATCCTCGGTGAAGGCCGCCGCCGTGGCTTCGGGATTGTCCCAATAGCCGGCGAACACGTTCGGGCCCTTGGCCAGGATCTCGCCGTGGCCCGGCGCCGTGTCCTCGGCGGGCCCGAGGCGCAGCTCGACGCCCTCCACCGGCAGGCCGGCGCTCTCGATCCGCGCCCGGCCGGGCGGATTGAAGGTCAGGATCGGCGCGGTCTCGGTGAGGCCGTAGCCGGTCAGCACCTGCCAGCCGAGACCCTCGAGCGGCCACGCCACCTCCGGGTCGAGGCGGGCGCCGCCCGAGGCGAGCAGGCGCAGCGCCGGACCGATGCGCCGGTGCAGCGGGAAGAACAGGGCCTTGCCGATCCGCCGACCCAGCCGGCGACGCACCCAGACGGCGAAGCGGAGCAGACCGCGGACGGCGCCGCCGAGCGGACGCGGCGCGCCGGCGATCTGACGCTCGATGCCCGCGAGCATCGCCTCGTACAGCCGCGGCACCGCGATCATGATGGTGCAACCGTGTTCCCGCAGCGCCCGCATGATCTGGGGGCCGGTGATCCCGGCCGGCAGGACCACCGCGGCGCCGATCGCGAGCGGTGCCAGCAGCCCGACCGTGAGCGGATAGGCATGATGCAGCGGCAGCGGCAGCAGGACGCGATCGTCGGGCCTGGCCAGGCGCGCCGCCTCGAGCGCCCGCAGATTGGCGCAGATGTTGCCGTGGCTGAGCGGCACGCCTTTGGGGGTGCCCGTCGTGCCCGAGGTATAGAGCAGCAGCGCGAGCTGGTCGGCGCTCACTTCGGGCAACCGCTTGCCATCGTCGCGCACCAGGGCGCGCCACGAGCGGACGTCGTCGCGCTCGAGCCCGGATGGCACCTCGTCGTCGAGCAGAATCAGATCGCCGACGCCTCCGAGGGCGGGCGTTCGGGCCGCGAACGGCGCCGTCGTGAACAGCCTGCGCGCGCCGCTGTGCTCGACCACGCGCTCGAGCTCGGCATCGCCCATCTGCTCGCTGAGCGGCATGGCCAGCGCGCCGCTGCGCACGATCGCGAGCAGCGCGACGATCCATTCCGGCTGGCTCGGCGCGAGCAGGCCGACGACGTCGCCCGGGCGCACCCCGCTGGCAGCGAGCCCGGCCGCGAGGTCCCGGACGTGGCGTCGCAGCTGGCCGCGCGACCAGGTCTTCGACTCCGCGGCGATGATCGCCGGCGCCTCGGCCTCGCGCTCGAGGCCGTCGATCAGGTCTGCCAGGGTCTGCAGCACGGTCGCCCCGCCTCCCCAAGTCGCCACCGCTCGTTCCACCCTCCTCTCTAGCCAAGGTCCGCGGGCCGCACCATCGGTGATTGCGCGGCGCCTACCGGGCTCGCCAGGCTCGAACCTTGGTTCGCCCGGCATGCTCCTTCCCTTTGGGCGCGCGGCCGACCAGCCAACCCCGCGCTCTTTGGGCGCGGGCCACCCAGCCAACCCCAAGCTC
>JBOHKK010000422.1:0-4579 GCA_050729115.1 Geminicoccaceae bacterium
GATCCTGATGACCGCGCTCGCGTTCGTGATCGGCTTGCTGCCGCTGGTGTTCGACACCGGCGCCAACGCGCGCCGATCGCTCGGCACCATCGTGGTCGGCGGGCTCGCCCTGGCGACCGTTTTGATCATCTTCGTGCCGATCTTCTATTATGTGATCGAGCGGCTGCGCGAGGGCGGGTTCCGCCAGGCCGACCACGCCGCCGTCCCTGCCGCCGCCGACGACTGATGCCGGAGCGACGACAGGGAACACCTCAGCCGCAGCTCATGCCGACGGAGGATCGCACGATGTCAGCGAAGCGACCGAACGCCACGGCGAGCCCGATCGCAGCTGCCCTCGGCAGCGCGCTGCTGGCGCTCCTGGCCGGGTGCGACGACGGCAGCTCGACCAAGGCTGCCGCCACGCCGCCGTCCCCCGAGGTGGTCGTGGCCGAGGTGAGGCAGGCGGCGGTCCCGGTGGTGATGGCGTTCAGCGGCACGGTCGAGGCGGTCCAGACCGTCGACATCATCCCGCGCGTGTCCGGCTACCTGGAGAAGCGCTATTTCGAGGAAGGCGCGGACGTCAAGGCCGGGGCGCCGCTCTACCAGATCGACCCGCGACCGTTCCAGGCCATGGTGGACACCTATACGGCCCAGCTGCAGCTCGACCAGGCCAATCAGGCGTTCTGGAAAAGCGAAGCCGGGCGCTACGCCCAGGCGGTCCAGAGCGGCGCGGTGTCCCAGGAGCAGTACAGCGAGGCCACGTCCAAGTGGGAGCAGGCGCAGGCCGCCGTCGCCAAGACCGAGGCCCAGCTGGGCGACGCCAAGCTGGATCTCAGCTTCACCGACATCACGGCGCCCTTCGACGGCCGCATCCAGCAGACCCGGGAGCACCCGGGCGCTCTGGTCGACGCGTACCAGGACGTGTTGACCACGCTGGTGCAGATGGATCCGGTCCACGTGATCTTCAACGTGACCCGCCGGCAGCTGTACGAGATCCAGACCATGCAGCTCGCGGGCAAGGCGCCGCGCTTCGAGGAGGACGCCAAGGTCGAGGTCCAGTTGCCGAACGGCAGCGCGTACCCGCAGCCAGGCAAGATCGATTTCGTCAGCGCCCAGATCGATCCGACCACCGACAGCCTGACCGTGCGCGCAATCGTGCCCAACGATTTCACCCACGGCCGCGACGGCGCGCTGGTGCCGGGGCAATACGTCCCGGTGCGGGTGATCCTGGGCGAGCGGCCGGATGCCCTGCTGATCCCCCAGGCGGCGCTCATGCAGACCCAGGCCGGCGACCAGGTGCTGGTGGTCGACCGGGACGACAAGGTGGCCAGCCGCAACGTCGAGGCGGGTGCGGCCTATCAGGGACAATGGGTGATCGAGAGCGGCCTGAAAGAAGGCGAGCGGGTGATCGTCGAGGGCCTGCAGAAAGCGCGGCCCGGCATCGTGGTCGTGCCCAAGCCCATGGCCGCAGAGAGCGCCTGAACCCGGGCACGGCTTGATGGCCGGCGCCGAGGCGGCGGAGCGATTCGCAAGGCATCCTCGTTAACCGCGTGGTGCGGGCCGCTGCTCCCGGCCGCGGCGGCGGCATTGGAGGCGGGGCTCGCCGGAGCAGCAGATCGAGGAGGTAAGGGCGGCATGACCAATCGGTTCTCTCTCGAGCAATACGGCATCACGCGGCCCGACGTGGTGCGCAATCCGGCGCCGGCGGCGCTGTACGAGGCGGCGCTGCGCGAAGGACATGGCTCGGCGATCGCTTCATCGGGGGCGCTGATCGCCTATTCGGGCGCCAAGACCGGGCGCAGCCCGGCCGACAAGCGACTGGTCGAGGAGGCCGACTCGGCGCCGAACATCTGGTGGGGCGACATCAACGTCAAGGTCGACGACGAGGCCTACGCGATCACGCGTCAGACCGCGATCGATTATCTCGACACCCGGGACGCGCTGTACTGCATCGACGCCTTCGTGTGCTGGGACCCGCAATATCGCATCGGCGTCCGGGTGGTTTGCGCGCGCCCCTACCACGCCCTGTTCATGCACAACATGCTGATCCGTCCCAGCCGGGAGGAGCTGGCGTCGTTCGGGGAGCCACGGTTCGTGATCTTCAATGCCGGCGGCTTCCCGGCGAACCGGGCGATTGAGGGCGTGACCTCGCGGACCAGCGTGCAGCTCAGCATCCAGCGCGGGGAGCTGGTCATCCTCGGCACGGAATACGCCGGCGAGATGAAGAAGGGCGTGTTCACGATCGCCAACTATCTCGGGCCGGACAACGACATCCTGACGATGCATTGCTCGGCGACGGCAGGCGAGGGCGGCGACACCTCGATCCTGTTCGGTCTCTCGGGCACCGGTAAGACCACGCTTTCGGCCGACCCCGGGCGCCGCCTGATCGGCGACGACGAGCACGGCTGGAGCGAGGGCGGCATCTTCAACATCGAAGGCGGCTGCTACGCCAAGGCGATCGATCTGTCGCCCGAGAGCGAGCCCGACATCTATCGCGCGATCCGGTTCGGCGCGGTGCTGGAGAACGTCGCCTACGATCCGGACAGCCACGAGGTCGACTACACCGACGGCTCGTTCACCCAGAACACGCGCGCATCCTACCCGATCGAGTTCATGCAGAACGCGAAGATCCCGTGCGTCGGCGAGCATCCCAAGAACGTGATCCTCCTGACGTGCGATGCCTTCGGCGTGCTGCCGCCGGTCAGCCGCCTGACCCCCGAACAGGCCATGTATCACTTCATCAGCGGCTACACCGCCAAGGTGGCGGGCACGGAAGTGGGGGTCGATGAGCCGGAGGCGGTGTTCTCACCGTGCTTCGGCGGCCCGTTCCTGGTCTGGCACCCGGTCAAGTACGCCGAGATCCTGGCCGACAAGGTACGGCGCCACGGTTCGCACATCTGGCTGGTCAACACCGGCTGGTCGGGCGGGGCCTTCGGTGAGGGGGCGCGGATCGAGCTCGCTCACACCCGCAGGATCATCGATGCGATTCACTCGGGCGCCCTGCGCGCTGCCGACACCGAGCTGGACCCGACGTTCGGGTTCGCGGTCCCGCGCGCGTGCCCGGAGGTGCCGGCCGAGATCCTGGTCCCTCGCAACACCTGGTCGGACAGGGGCGCCTACGACCAAGCGGCGCGGAGGCTCGCCAGCATGTTCAGGAAGAATTTCGCCAGGTTCGAGGCCGAGGCCGCCCACGAGGTCAAGCAAGGCGGTCCCCTGATCTAGTCTTAGACTTAATCTAGCCAGACGCCCGTTCGAGCCCCGGACCGGGCGTGCGACGCGGGCCGAAAAGCGCGGAATCTGGTGTCTCGCACCGATCGCCAGTGAAAGGGGTCTGACCCCGGCCAGGGAAAAGGGGCCAGTGAAAAGGGGTCTGGCCCCGTTTTTCGCAGTGAAAAGGGGTCTGACCCCGTTTTTCGGACCGGGCGTGCGACGCGGGCCGAAAAGCGCGGAATCTGGTGCCCCGCACCGATCGCCAGTGAAAAGGGAGTGAAAAGGGGTCTGACCCCGTTTTCTCCCCCCGTTTTCTCCGAGGCGGCCCCTGGTCTTGACGAGAGCATCCGAATGGGCGAGATCGCCCGGCGATCGCGTCCGGACAGAGCTGCTCCCATCATCTGAAGCAGGGCAATTATCTCCTGATGAGCGAAGAATGTCGCGGCCGCGGCGGGTCCACCTCATCGGGAGCTGTTTCTGTTGAGCGGGGGCCGCGCTGGGGGCGCCCGACCTGCGCGCTACCGATCCCACGAACCGGGAGTTCGCGGGATCGGCATGAGCGCCTTCGCGTCAGGCGGGCTGCCTGCCTTCGGCGGCTTCTTCCACCGGCTCGGCCGGCGGCGCCAGGCGCAGCGGGTCGAAGGTCTGGATCTGCTGGTCGCACAGGCCCGCGACCTCACGGTCCGCCGCCCACTTGTTCTTCTGGATGAGCTGGCGACGCTGGTAGGAGCTCGAGTTGCTCTTCAGCTCGGTGTGGATTACGCCCCGGTCGGGTCGCAGCAGGAATTCCTGCACGCAGCCTGCAACCGCGACCTTCTGCGCGACCTCCTCGCCGGTCTGCCACTGGCCGACCCAGTGGAAGCCGGTTGCATAGAGAAGGATGGCGCCGGCCGCGAACGAGCCGATGCAGCTCCAGGCGAGCTGGGTCGTCGACCAACCCCGCCCGGGCGAGGACGTTGGATGAGACATGACAGTCACTCGGCGCTCTTTTAGCCGAACCCTGCGTCCGGCTTTGTTTAAACCAGCGTATCAGAAAATCGATACTTGTGAAGTCCTAAGGTGCGAGGGCACTTTGCGCACCTGAATGAATTATTTGTCGTAACTAGAGGTTTGATCATGCCTTTCAGCAATCCGCCGAGGTCGTCGAGTGCAGCGGGTAGAGATCGGGCCGGGGGCGGTCCCGCGGCCGCGAGCCTGCGAATCCAAAGCCCGCTGTGGGCTGTGCTGACGGCCGAGCCGACGACGACCGACGTGTCCCGGCCAGCACGATCCCGGGCTATTACCGGGCTCACAAAGTTCGAACCTTTGTTCACCCGGCATCATCCTTCTCTTTGGGCGCGCGGCCGACCAGCCAACCCCGCGCGTGGGCGCGCAGCCGGCCAGCCAACCC
>JBOHKK010000423.1:0-4575 GCA_050729115.1 Geminicoccaceae bacterium
TCGCCGGCCAGCTCGACCACCTGAACCGTCCGACCCGGCCCGAGCGCCGGCTCATCCGCGAGCGCCGTGGCCGGGCCGGCGCGGGGCACGTGGACCACGGCGAGGTTGCGGAGCGGATCCGTCAGCACCACCAGGCCCAGCACCTCCTCGCCCTCGCCGGTGGTGACGTCGACCACCGATGCGGCGCCGACCACGTCGGCCACGGTGACGACCAGACGCGGCTCGACGTAGAGGCCGTTGCCGCGTCTGGTTCCCGCGCGCAGACGCACGACGCTCGCCACGCGCGGATCGCGGGTGCCGGTAACGGCGCCGGGTTCGTTCGGCTGCCGAGCTGCGCCAGCGGCCGGAGATGCCCGGGTGGCGGTCGCCCGCCATGACCGCGACGATGGCTCGTCGGCGCGCCGATCCGAGGCCGGATCGGTCCGGTCGGCGGCCGGACCCGCCATCGGCGCGAGTGCCGCAATGGCCGCGAGGTTGTTGGCGAGGTCCGCGGCTTCGGTCGGATCGGCATCGGCCGAACCCGTTGCCGCAAGCGACGGGCTCGCCTCGGCAACCAACTCCGATTCCCTCTCCGACGGGGGCGCGGCGGCACCGCCCGTCTCGACCAGCGCGGCGACCAGGGCCGACATCGACAGCTTCGGGGGTTGGCGCTGCCAGTGCTCGAACTCGCTCCAGCTGAAAGCCCCGGCGCGGTGCTGCTCATAGTCCGGGTCCCGCGGATCCAGGCCTTCGAGCACCGCGAACTGGCGCATCTCGCGCTGCCGCAGCTCGGTGCGCCAGACGCGGCCCTGCCTGAGATCGCTCAAGGCGATGGGAATGGTGGCTTCCTTGCCCGCGCGCACGGTGCTTCGCTCGAACTCGTAGGCGCGGTAGACGGGGCGATCCCGCGATCGTGGCGTCTCCTTCAGCTCCGCGAGCGCCTGGTCGAGATCATCCCCGCCCAGATCGCCGAAGGTGGCGATCACGCCGCCGACCAGAAGACCGACCAGATCGAGCATCGGATCGCCGACCCGAAGCACGCTGGGGCCGCGCTGGTTGCTGTCGCGCTCGGCGTCGCGCACGCGCGCCTGGGCGGCGTCGTAGTCCGGGTTCTTCTCGGAGCGGACGCCGCTCTCGTATTCGGATGCCACATCCTCGAAATCGACGACGCGATGCGCCGCCCGGAGATCGCGGGCGGGCTCCACCAGGAGCAGGCAGGGTGCTGCCGCCGCCGCCGCGCTCCGGTCCTCGTAAGACTTCAGTGGCAGGTCCGCGACCAACGGCACCGTGGGCGCCTCGATCCACTCCAGGCTGGTCGTGGGCGCAACCGGCAGGACGGCAAACGGCAGCTCATGGCTCTCGTCGAGACGGCCCTGCTCGGCGGCGGCATGCAGCAGCCGGAGACGAGCGAGGCAATCGCCGGCGCCGGCCCAGGCGATCGCCGGCGGCGCCTCGTCCGGACGGGTGTCGACGGCGACCGCCGAGGTCGCCGCCGTCCCGACCGCGGGTTCGGACCGGCTTGGCGGCGCAGCGTGGCAACCGGTCAGGGCAAAGGTCAGAGCCCCCACCGCGAACCAGCTATCCGCTCCAAGCCGCATGCCGTCGCCCCGTCGCTGCGCCGTCGCGACGAGGTCTAGACCGCTTCGGCCTGGAATTCAACTATAAGGAGATTGCCGCGTGACCTCGGTGGTCGGTGCGGGGCGGCACGCCAACCGCATGCGCGATGCAGACTTTCGAAGATCGGGGCTTCGCAGGGTCCAGATCAGGCGTAGAGATCGATGGTGCCGCCGACCTCGCTCAGGATCTCTTCCAGCAGATCCTCGTCGTCCGCCTCTACCATGACGCGAACGAGCGGCTCGGTCCCGGACGCGCGCACCAGGAGTCGGCCCCGGCTGCCGAGACGCAGCCCGGCAGCCTCGATGCAGTGCTGGACCGACGGCTCGCTCAGCGGCTCGCCGCCGTTGAGGCGGCAGTTGCGCAGCCGCTGCGGCAGTGGCGTGAACACCCGCCCGAAGGCGCTGAGCGGGCGGTCCTGCGCGCGCATCACCGCGAGCACCTGCAATCCGGCGAGCAGACCGTCGCCGGTGGTGGTGAAGTCGGTCATGATGATGTGGCCGGATTGCTCGCCGCCGAGATTGTGGCCGGTCCGGCGCATCTGCTCGACCACATAGCGATCGCCGACCTGGGTGCGATGCAGGCGCAGCCCCTGGCCCTCGAGGTGACGCTCCAGGCCCAGATTCGACATGGTGGTCGCGACCACCCCGTCGCCTCTCAGAAGATCGCACGTCCGCCAGCTTTGCGCCAGCAGCGCCAGCATCTGATCGCCGTCGATCAGATCGCCGCGCTCGTCCGCGAGAACGATGCGATCGGCGTCGCCGTCGAGCGCGATGCCCAGGTCCGCCCCGTGCTCGAGCACCGCGGCGCACATCGTCTCCGGCACGGTCGAGCCGCAGCGGAGATTGATGTTGAAGCCGTTCGGGTTGGTGCCGAGTTCGATGACCTCGGCGCCAAGCTCCCACAGGACCTTGGGCGCGACGCCGTAAGCCGCGCCGTTGGCGCAGTCGATCACGATCTTCAGGCCATCCAGGGACATGCCGCGCGGCAGGCTCGACTTCAGCGCTTCCATGTAGCGCCCGCGCGCGCCCTCGAGGCGCACCGCGCGCCCGAGCCGGTCGGGGCTCGCCAGGCCCAGCTCGCTCGGCCCGAGCATGCCTTCTTCGATCGTCAGCTCGATCTCGTCCGACAGCTTGTAGCCGTCCGGGCCGAACAGCTTGATCCCATTGTCCTGATAGGGATTGTGCGAAGCGGAGATCATCACCCCGAGGTCGGCGCGCAACGAGCGCGTGAGCATCGCCACGCCCGGCGTCGGCAGGGGACCGAGGAGGGTGACGTCCATCCCCATGGCGATGAACCCGGCCGTCAGAGCCGGTTCCAGCATGTAGCCGGAGAGACGGGTATCCTTGCCGATGACCACGCGATGACGGTGGTCGCCGCGCGTGAAGTGACGGCCCGCGGCCAAGCCCAGCCGCAATGCCGTCTCCGCGGTCATCGGCGGTTGGTTGGCGGTACCGCGAATGCCATCAGTACCGAACAGCCTGCGGACCATGATTCCCCGCCCCGACATTTCTTCATGATCAGGTTACCACAGTCGCGGCAACCGCAAAGCAACTATCTGACTGATCACGTCGTATCGGAATGCAGCGGGGGCTAGGGCGAACACGCCATCGCCTGCCATATCGCGACAGCCTGTTGCGTCGCGGCCACATCGTGAACCCGCAGGACGGCTGCCCCCGCAGCCAGCCCATGGACGGCGGCGGCGAGCGACCCTGGCAGCCGTTCCTCGGCAGCGGCGCCGCCCGCAAGCCGGCCGATGAAGCTCTTGCGCGAGACCCCGAGCACGATCGGCAGCCCCATGCCCAGATAGAGCTCGAGCCGGCTCAGGATCTCGAGATTGTGGTCGACTGTCTTGCCGAAGCCGATGCCCGGATCGATCAGCAGCCGCGAGCGCTCGAAGCCGGCCGTGGTCCAGGCGTCGACCCGATCTGCGAGCTGGTCGAAGACGTCGAGCGGCGCGATGTCGTAGGTGGGTTGCACCTGCATGGTCGCCGGCTCACCCTGGCTGTGCATGAGCACGACCGGCAGCCCGCTGGCACCGGCGACAGCGAGGCTCTTCGGGTCGTGCCGCAAGGCGGAGATGTCGTTGATCATCCGGGCGCCGGCGGCGACCGCCGCGGCCATCACCGCCGCCTTGCGGGTGTCGATCGAGACCAGGATCTCGCGTGCGGCGAGCGCCTCGATCACCGGCACGACGCGTCGGATCTCCTCGTCTTCCGTCACCGGAGCGGCACCCGGTCGGGTGGACTCGCCGCCAACGTCGACGACGTCGGCGCCTTCGGCGTGCAGCCTCAGCGCTCCTGCGCTCGCGGCGGTCGGCTCGAAGAAGCGGCCGCCGTCGGAAAAGCTGTCCGGGGTGACGTTGACCACGCCCATGACCAGTGGGCGACGCCGCGGCAGACCCGCGGGCCACGAGGATGGCGCCGCCAAGCGATCGCACCACCGCGCGGTCTGTTCACGGATCTCTGCAGACTGCTGGTCCAACCAAGCCGCGAGCTCTCCGGCTGCCAGGACCTCGCGGCGGGTGCGTTGCGGGCCGCGCTGCCAGATCTCACAGCCGGTGAAGGCCGCCCCCTCGCCACCCAGCGGCAGCGCCCATCCCCCTTCGGTGCCGCGCCGAGCAGCGTCGCCGACCATGACCCCGAGGGGGCGAAGATAGACCTGGACCGCCATTGCCGACCCGCGAGCTGGCGCAGCGCCTCGCTTTCAGCCCGCTTGCCGCGGTCGCCGCCGCCGTTGCGACCAGCCGTTCGACAGGCTGCTAGAGCAATTCCCGATGAGGTGGACCCGCTGCGGATCACGACATCTTCCGCTCATCGGGAGACAATTGCTCGATCTCAGTTGATGAGAGCAGCTTTATCCGGACGATGATCGCCGTCGGCGATCTCGTCGGTTCGGTGCTGCTCTAGGCACCCGGTTGCGGGCTCGGCTCCATGCCGCCGCTGCTGTCTTCCTTGGGTGGCGCCGTGGTCGGGACCGAGC
>JBOHKK010000424.1:0-4559 GCA_050729115.1 Geminicoccaceae bacterium
GTCGCCGACGGTGGCCCGCTCGACCGGCTTCTTCCCGGCGCAGCGGCCGGCCCCGCGCCCGGGCTGAGGGTCGCGCCCGCCGACGCGCGGGTCGAAATTTCCAGCGAGGGATGGCGATCATGAGCACCGAGACCCGGGGCGCCGTGCGCCCCGCGTGCGCTCCCTGCGGCCTGCGGCCCTTCCTCCGCAACCGCTATTTCGATGGCAAGCTGCTGACCACGCGCGATTTCAATGCCGAGCAGGACTATCTGCGCGGCAAGGACCGATTCCACAACGCCTTCCTGCACGGCAGCGGCACGGTGTGCGGGCTGAAGGTGGTGCAGCACCCGAATCCCGCCTGCCGCGACCGCTATGTGGTGCTCGACCCCGGGCTCGCCCTCGATTGCTGCGGTCACGAGATCGTGGTCGACGAGCGGATCCGGATCGATCTGCGCGCGCTGATCGAGACCGCCCTGGCCGAGGCCGGGATCGGCGATGGCGACCCGCCGCCGGGCGACCTGTTCCTGCACCTGCACTATCGCGAGCGCGATACCGAGGCCGTCGCCTCACTCGGCAGCCGTTGCCTGTGCGCGGGCGAGGGCCGGGAGTACGGGCGCACCGCGGAGACCTTCGAGGTCACGGTCGGCTTCACCCCGCCGGCCGACACGGGCGCCGACGACCCCCTCGAGGCCGAGCTCGAATGGCGCCACACCCTCGCGACCGGTCGGGCGACCGCAATCGTCGCCGATCGCGATCTCGAGCGTCTGTACGTGGCCGACGTCGAGGAGGCCGGCGGCATCCGCACCTACGATTCCGAGACCCACGCGCTGCTCCGTCGCGCCCCGCTCGCGGCCGACCTCAGGCCGACCGCGCTGGCCCTCTCGACCCTCGGCGATCTCCTCTACGTCGCCATTCAGGACGCCAGCCCCGAAGCCGGCGAGAGCGCCAGCCGGGTGCTGGTGCTCGAACGCGCCGCGCTCGAGGGCGGTGGTGCTGCGGCCCCCCTGCGCGAGCTTTCGACCGCGGTCGACGAGGGCGAGATCGTGGCGATGGCGGTCTCGCGGCGCGACGAATCGCTGCTCGCCGCGATGAGCAGCGGCCGCCTGCTGCGCTGGTCGAGCGGGGGTCTGCGCGGCGATCTGCCGGGCGCGGATGCCAGGCGCACGCTGAGCGTCGGGGACAGCGCCGTCAGCGACCTCTCCCTCACCCAGGATGGGCAGTGGGCGGTGCTCGCCGACACCGCGACGCCGGCGCTCCTGGTGGTCAGCCTGCCGCAGCTGGCCGAGATCTCGGCCGCGGGCGTGGCCGTCAACGCCAGCGATCTGATCGACGGCACCGCGCCGCCGGAAGCGGAGAACCTGGTCGCCGCATTCCGCGTCCCGCATCAGGATACCATCGACATCGTGCCCGCGCGCGTCGGCCACAGCTTTGACGGCGGCTTCCTGACCGTCCTCTCGACCACGGCCCGGCGTCTCTATCACATCCAGCTCAGCGACCGCCTCGATCAGTACGTGCCCGACGGCGCGCAGCCGGAGCGCTACAAGAGCGTGTTCCTGCGCGAGGAGCTGGGAGACGATCGGCTGGAGCCGATCGACGTCGCGGTCGCGCTGCGCGACAACTGGGCCTATGTGCTGACCAGGGTGGCGAATGCCGCCGGCGATCTGCAGCCGCGCGGTCAGCTGCTCGTGGTCGCGACCGGCCGGCTCGAAGCGGCCGATGCGCAGGGCGTGCTCGGCGAGACCGCGAGCGCCCCCTTCGTCGTCACGTCGACCCGGACCGAAGGGGTCGCCTCCTTCCAGGAGCTGGTGTTCTACGGCGGGCGCCTGTACGTCGCGGGCGACGGCCCCAGCGACGACGACGGGCCGTCGAGCGGGCTGATCAGCATCGTCTACATCGACGAGGCGGCCTGCGATGCCATTCTCGATGCCGCGCTCGATGGCTGCCCGGACTGCGACGACAGCGTCGGTGTCGTGCTGGCCTCGGTCCGCCCCTGGACGCCGGGTGCGGACTTCGTCGACGCCGCCGAGGCGGGCGCGGACGACAATGCGATCGATAATCTCCGCGATCGGCGCCTGGTCGCGAGCACCGAGCGGCTGACGCGGGTGATCGAATGTCTGCTTGCGTCGGGGATCGCGCAGGGCGTGCCGGGCCCGCGCGGACCGCAAGGGGCGGAAGGACCGCAAGGCCCGCCAGGAGCGGACGGCGCGGACGGTACCGACGGTGCCGATGGCGCTGACGGTGCCGATGGCGCGCCCGGCGTCCTCGAGGTGGCGGTCGGTCTCTACAATCCCAATACCGAATTGTTGGACCCGGCGGCCGCCCTCGTCGGGCAGACCTTGCAGCTGGCCCTGCCGCGCACCCTCTTCAATCGCGTGTTTCAGACCAGCTGGGCGCACGAGCAGGTATTCGAGCTGGACGAGCTGGCCGCGCTGCTCCAGGAGACCGGCCTGATCGTCCGCTTCACCGGTCCGGTGCACAGCGACAGCCTCACCTATCGCTCGGTGTTCGTCGAGATGCACCGGTTGGACGGACAGCTCGGCGAGATCGCGGGTGGCGAGGTGGTCTGCAACTGCCGGCTGCCGTTCGAGGTCCGCCCGATTTCGGTCGACGCGGCGATCGAGACGCAAGTGCGAGAGGTGCCGTGGCTGATCGGCAATCGGGTCGAGTCGCTTCCGGAGATCGAGCTGATCAGCAGTGCCGAGGACCTCGCCGTCCAGCCACTCGCGCAGGCGGTCCGCCTGATGCCGAGGTTCGATGCCAGCCCGCCGACGCTTCGTCAGATCCAGATCCGTAGTCTCGAGGTGGTGCTGCGCGCCGACTGGATCATCGGCGAGGGCGGCTTCGCCCTCGACGGCAACAACCTCTGGCCCGGGGTCGGCCATCCCGGGCAAGTCGACCGGCCGGCTCGCAAGACCAGCGGCAACGGCGCCCAGGGCGGCGACTGGCGCAGCCTGCTGCACACGCGCGAGTTCCTGCCCGAGTTCGTCGAGGGCTGACCGGGGAGGCGACCATGACCTCAGGCAATGGCAGCGCGGCCAAAGGCTTGCCGCCCCGGCCACGGTTCTTCGAGGGCCAGCTGGTCCGGCACGGCGACCTCGAGGCGGGCGAGAGCCATGCCTTCGCCCGACATCGCCGCCACGCGCTCCACCTGCATGGCTGCGGGGTGGTCTGTGGGCTGCTGGTCGAGCTCGAGATCGATCCCGATGGCGAGCAGGTGCTGGTGGTCGCTCCCGGCTTTGCGGTCGACGGCGCCGGCCACGAGCTCGAGCTCGGCGAGGCGACCAGCGCCCGGCTCGGCGAGGTCTGCTATCTGACCGGCCCCGCCGAGGCACGCGCCACCGGCCGCTGGCCGCCCGATGGCGGTGATGTCTGTGCCCTCGGGCCGCTCGCCGACCAGCGCTACTATCTGGCGCTGTGCTATGCGGAAGCGACGTTCTGCCCGGTCCCGGCCTACCCGGACCAGTGTGGCGGGACGCTGCGCACCGAGCCCGCGCGGCGCCAGGACCGTCCCCACCTGGTCCTGCTCGACGCGCTCGGCGATGCCGACTGCGTCGGGCGCAATCCGAGGCTCGAGGATCCGGACTGGATCGCGAGCTACTATCTGTTCGAGCCGGGTGACGGGGAGGCGCCGCCGGAGTTTCCGTTGGAGACCGATCCGGACCTGGTGCGCGCGGAGCTCGCCCTGAGCCGGCGGTGGACCGACGCGGAGCCGCCCGCGGCCGATCTGCGCGGCAACAATCTCCTGGTCCGCTGGCGGCGGCGGGGCTACTTCAACGCCGGCCGCTACCAGTTCCGCCTCGAATCCGACGGCGGCGCGCGGCTCTGGGTCGGCGATCAGCCGGTGATCGACGACTGGGCATCAGGCGCCAGCAGGACGCGCACGAGCGCGCTGGTTCTTGCGCCGGGCGTGCACGAGATCCGGGTCGAATACTTTCACGAGACCGGCGCCGCGATCGTCGATCTGATCTGGCAGCCGCTCGAGACCGGCTGGCACGCCCGCTTCCATCCCTATCCGGAACAGGACGCGCCGCCGGAGATCCCGGCCGGCGCGCCCACGGCGATCTGGATCGAGTCGGCGCTCGCGCTTCAGCTCGAGGGCGGCGACAGCTTTCCGGACCTGCCCCAAACTCATTTCATCCTCCGCCTGGTGCGCGACATCGAGATCACCGCGCCCGGCCTCTACACCTTCACCGCCCATACCGACGACGGGATGCGCATCCGGATCGACGGCGAGACCGTGCTCGACAGCTGGATCGTCCAGGCGCCCACCCGCCACGAGCCCAGGGTCATGCTCGATCCGGGCCCGCACCGCGTCGAGGTCGATTTCTTCCAGCGCCGCGGGTTCGCGGTGGCGAAGCTGGCCTGGCGACGGGTCGGCCCGTACAATCCGACCTGTCGCCCGCCCCGCCTGCCGGGCTGCGTCGTGCTCGCGGCGTTCGACGTGCGCGCCGGCGCGATTCGCCCCGAGACCCTCCAGAACTTCGCGCTCGACGTCGCGCACGGCTTCGAGCGCGCGGTCCTGCCGAGCGCCGAGGTCCTGGGCCGGGCGCGCGCCACGCTCGGCAGCGACGATCCGCGCC
>JBOHKK010000425.1:0-4546 GCA_050729115.1 Geminicoccaceae bacterium
CCCGGGCCGATGCCGGCCGCGGCGCGCTCGGCCGCCGCGGCGCCGGCGTCCTCGGTCTTGAAGGCCAGACCGTAAGGGCCTTCGCGCTCGGCCAGCACGGTCCGCACCGCCAGGTTGTTGGCGGTCGGCTGCAGGACGCCGAGCGCCTCGAGATAGGTGCCGTCGCCGAACACCACGGTGGCATTCGCGGTGCCCATGTGCGCCGAGTGCACGCCGCGCGGGGTCGGCCGGAAACCGAGCCGCGCGAGACGCGCTTCGGCGTCGGCCAGATCGCGCACCAGGATCACCACGTGGTCCAGGCCGAGGACGTGCTGCATGCGCGGGGCTCCCCTGCGGCTGCCGGCTGGCTTCGGGACAACGGGGATGGGCGGCGCCGGTATCGGCGCCCCGGCGGCTGCCCCTCGGGACGATGGTGGAACGGGGCCCGGTGATCGGCCCCAAGCATCGGCTTCGAGGGACAGCCATGCGGTATTCTGCTGGAATCGAGGCGCCATGGGAAGCGCGCAGCGAGCGCGGCGGAGGCCTGGGGTCGGATCAATACCGCCCGGTCGACCTCATGCTGACCAATTTCGACCACCATGGCGCGGCCATGGGATGCTGGGAGTCCGTGGGCGCGGCCCGCACGTGCCGGGTGGCGTCAGCCGCGCCACGGCGGAGGACCGAGCGGCGCGAGTCAGGAAGCGGCGCTGGTGCGCAACGCCTGGCGCGCGGCGGCGATCGCCGGCGGGCGCACGGCACGCAGGCGGGAATCGACGTAGTGGCCCTGAAACAGCCGGATCCCCAGAGACTGGCCCCAGCGGATCGCGTCGGCGCTGTCGCAGCGACACAGGATCACCCGGTCGACCCCGACGCGCTTGATCGCCGACTTGAGCTCCTCGCGCCGCGCCTCGTTGAGGACGTCGAGCAGATCCGGGCTCCAGATCATCTTGACCAGATCGGCCCCCAGACGCTTGCGGTCGATCAGCGGCAGGTGCAGGTAATGGAGGCCGTCGATGCACATCAGGTAACCGCGATCGCGCGCAAACTCGCGAATGAACAGATAGGCCCCGAGCTCCGCGAAGATGTCGATCAGCTGGAGCTCGACGATCACCGGCGTCGAGGTCTGGCGGCGAAAGTCGTGGTCGAACTTGAGAAATTCCGGCGACAGCAGGGTGGCGAGCCGGAGATTGATGCTGATCGGACCCGGCGATGGACCCAGCCCCTGCTTGGCCAGACAGCTCAGCAGACGGCGGTCCAGGGACTCGGCGAGGCGCTGGAACAACCAGGTATCGGCGGTCAGGTCGACGCCGGGCACGAGCGTGTCGGCGAGCTCGCGCAGCGCCATGTGGACTTCGGCGAACAGGGGCTGCGGGCTGATCTTCGGCAGGAGCGCGCAGACCATCTGGCGCCGGATCAGGCCGGACAGGTCCATGCCCGCCAGGCTGCCCTCGAGCCGCGCGAGGCGGGCCGGATCGAGCGGCTTGCGCCGCGGCGCGATCGCGTCGGCCCCTTGGCGCTGGCGGCATTGCTCGAGGTACCGGTCGAGATGCATGCGGAACGACTCGTACTCCCGCTCGAGGTCGAACCAGCTGCAGAGCTTGAGCGGCTGGGGGAGCAGGCTGTCCTGATACGCGACGAGGATCGCGAGGTCGTCGCCCAGGTTGCTGTCGTCGGCGTTCGCGAGCGGGTCGTCGCTGAACAGATAGCGCAGGCGGAGCACCACCGGATCGACATCCTCGAAGGTGCCGGCGTGCCACAGAAAGAAGATGTCGCCGTTGCCGGCCTGGAACAGCTCGCTCTTGAACTTCTTGAGCAGACCGTCGAACTCGCGCGCCGCGATGCGCAGCTGGTAGTCGCGCCGATTGTGCGGCTTGAGGCACGACAGGTGCAGATGGGCGACGCGCCAGTCGTAGTAGTTGCGCTCCAGCTGCCGGACATAGGCGAGGAGCTGGGATTCGACGTCGTGGTGTTCCGATGCCTGCATGATCGCCTCGAACGGTGCTCGCTGGCGTGGACGGCGGCGCCCGGCTAAGGCCAGCTGCGAGACTGTAGTCAGCGAATCATCAACGACGGCTTAACCAAGGGGCTCGGGCATGGGCCCGACCAGCAACGCGGGGTCGAGCACGCGATCGAACCAGTAGACGCCCCAATGAAGATGGGGCCCGGTCGCCCGGCCGGTCGCGCCGACCGTGCCGAGCGTGGCGCCTTGTGCCACCTCCTGCCCGACCTCGACCAGCACGTCCTGGAGATGCACGTAGATGCTCTGCAGACCGTGGCCGTGATCGATCATCACCGTGCCGCCGGTGTAGTACATGTCGGGCTCGGCGAGCGACACCACCCCGCTCGCCATGGCGCCGACCGGGGTGCCCGCCGGCGCCGCGACGTCGAGACCGCGATGCGGCGAGCGCGGCTCGCCATTCAGGATGCGCTGGCTGCCGTAGATCCCGGAGATCGGGCCGATTGCCGGCCAGGCCACGGGCTCGGTGAAGCCGAGGCCGTCGCCGTCGCGCCGCCTCGATCAGCTTGGCATCGGCCTGGATCCTGGCGAGATCCTGCTCGCTGGGCGTGACCTGGCGCGGCGCCAGGCCGTCGATCCGCTGGATCTGGTAGGTGCGCGTTGCGACCTCGAGGCGGCGCCGCGTCTCCAGCCCGTCCGGATCGCGGACCACCAGCTCGGCGTGGCCCGGGGCATCGCGATCGAAGCCGAACACGAACCACCCGTCCTCCGAGACGCGCAGCTCCCGGCCGTCCAGCCGCACGGCGCTGCCGGGCGCGACCTGGCCGCGCACCAGGCCGCCCTGGATCAGCTCGCCCTCGAAGTGCAGCTCCGACGCCTGGGCTCCGAACAGAACGCCAAAGCCGCAGATCAGCGCCCAAGACGCGCAACGCCACCGCATCCATGGTCTCCCCAACCGGTGTGCCGTCTGCCACACTCGGGCTTAAGGGAGGGTTGATGTTCCGCGCAACAACAATCCATAGTTGAGGCTCCCCACCCCTCCCGTGGGATCGGCACGACGCGACCGCGACCGGCGACTGCCGCGTTCGAGGCCGATGGCCCCAGGACCCCGGCAATGGCGCGCCGTCGAACCCGCGGCCCGCCGGCACACCTCCTGAAAGCGAGGATCGCATGAGCCGTCTCGACAGCTTCATCCGACGCCTGGAGGCGCAGCGCGCGTGCCTGGAGCTCGCGGCCGGGCAGATCCGCGGTCTGCCGGGGCCGGTGCTCGAGCTCGGCCTCGGCAACGGCCGCACCTACGACCATCTGCGCGCGCTGCTGCCGGAGCGCGAGATCTTCGTGTTCGAGCGCGAGGTCAACGCCCATCCGGACTGCATTCCCGATGCCGCGCATCTGATCCTGGGCGACGTGCGCGCGACCCTGCCGCAGGCGCACCGGCGCCTGCCGGGCCCCGCCGCGCTCGCCCATATCGACGTCGGCACCGGCGACGTGGCGCGCAATGCGGCGCTGGCGGCATGGCTGGCCGGCGTCCTGCCGCCGCTGCTCGCCGAAAGGGCGTGGGTCGTCTCCGACCAGCCGCTGCACGGCCCGGCGCTGGCGCCGCAGGCGCCGCCTTCCGGGATCGCCCCGGACCGCTACTTTCTCTACCGGTACGAGGCCCGGCACGAGGCAGCGTAGGCGTCGCCGCGGCACGGCGCCGCGAGCCGGCGGCAAGTACTTGTCCTCGGGCGCAAAATCCTGTTTCCTGCCCGATCATGAGCGCGGGGCCAAGCTTCTGGGTCCGGTTTTGGGGGGTGCGCGGGACCGTCCCGTGCCCGGGCCCGGAAACCTTGCGCTACGGCGGCAACACGGCCTGCGTCGAGGTCATGTGCGGCGAGGATCGTCTGATCTTCGACGCCGGCACCGGGCTCAGGGTCCTCGGCGCTCATCTGAACCATCAGCAAGGCCTGCGGGCGCACATATTCCTGACCCACACCCACATCGATCACATCAACGGCTTTCCGTTCTTCCGCCCGGCGTACTGCGCCGGCAACTGCTTCGAGCTGTGGGCCGGCCACATGGGCGGGCGCGAAGGCGCGCTCCAGGAAGTGCTCTCGGGGATGATGCGCGCGCCGATCTTCCCGGTGCCGCTCGACATCATGCAATCGTGCATCGCCTTTCACGATTTCGCCGCGGGCGCGGTGCTCGAGCCGTTTGCCGGGGTGGTGCTGCGCACCGCGCCCCTCAATCATCCGAACGGCGCCACCGGCTATCGGATCGAGTTCGGGGGCAAGGCGATCTGCTACGTCACCGACACCGAGCATCGCGAGGGCGACCTCGACCACACCATCGTCGAGCTGATCCGGGGCAGCCAGATCGTGATCTACGACGCCACCTACACCGCCGACGAGTACCCGAGCTATCGCGGCTGGGGCCACTCGACCTGGAACGAGGGCGTGCGCCTGTGCGAGGCCGCGGGTGCGGCGCGCCTGGTGGCGTTCCACCACGACCCCGACCATACCGATGCCGATCTCGACCGCATCGCAGAGCAGCTGGAGCAGGCGCTGCCGGGCTCGAGGGTGGCGGCCGAGGGCCTGCTCCTCGAGCCCTGATGACGGGCCGCCGCACGGA
>JBOHKK010000426.1:0-4530 GCA_050729115.1 Geminicoccaceae bacterium
GTCGATGGCTGGCCCACCCTCGAGCGCTCACCCAGCGACCTTGACCTCGCCGCCTGAACGCAACAACCATGCCCTTCGGTTCCTACGCTGTCCAATTTCCACCAACTTCGCGACACGACCCCAACCGGTCATGCCCGGACTTAATCCAATACTGTCCGGTGAACCTCATGCTAACCCATTTCGACGACCATGGCGCGGCCATGGGAATGCTGGGAATCCGTGCGCGCGGCCCAAAATGTGGCCGGCGCTCGGATTCCCACCATCGCCTGCGGCATGAGCTCACCTCGCCGTGCACGGGTTGACGAAGGGTTGAGGTCGGCGCCGTCTCGACTGGTCCCCCGCACCGCCGTTGATGTCGGAGCCGTCTCGACTCGTCCCCCCACCGGCAACGAGAGGCCCCCGCCTTGCCGAGAGGCCCTGCATTGGAGGCGCCACACCTCCCGATCGACCGGACAGGGGATCGAGGGCGGCCTGCGCGCCAGGGGAGATGACGCAGGTGGCATCGTATTCCTCGACGATGCAGGGGCCCTCATGCGGCGTCGCGGGGGTGGCCCGGCGGATCTTCCGGGTCGACCAGCTGACAGGAGAACTGGGCCTCGGCGTAGCGCGGTGACCCCCGGCGACTACAGACGTCGCCACGGCATCTGTCAGCCCTTCGGGCCCTTGGCGCCGCCGAGGCGTCTCGCGTAAATGCAGTACTTCGATCTTCCGGCCCGGCAAACCTTGCATTAGGCACGGCCGCGCGGAGCAATATTGAAGGTTTACGCACATAACCTTTAATATGGATCGGTAAGGCAACCGCTTATGTAAGGATTCCAATGCGTCTGGACGATCTGTCTCATGTGGCGCGACCACGGCTGAAGCGGCTGCCCGAGCCGTTCTCCGCGCACTATGGCGTCGTGCCGCTGCCGCCGCCGGAGGACGGTATCCCCTCAGGCGATGCTTTGCCCCCGCCACCAGGCGGCGAGCGAGGCTCTGGCGCGGGGTCGACCTGATCGATGTGCGAACGAGGATAGAGGTCCAGGAGCCGACTGATGCCATTCTCCTGCAACCCAAGTCGACATGCGCGGTTGCCTTTTGGGTCATCGCGGGCGTGGCAGGAAACATCCTGTAGCATTGAGGAGGAGAGCGTGCCGGCGCCTTATGCGCTCTTGGTCGAGGCTGGTCGTTAGCACTCGCTCGCCGTGAGTGCCAAACGTGCATATTGGAGTCGCCGAATCGGATGTCAACTCCGCCTGGCGAATTTCCACCTGTCTGATCGTGTGGCGGGAGATTTGCAGCCCGGACGCCGGACGTCCTGGTGTCCCGCTCCGCGCAGCGCGGCGATGGTGCGCGCCAGAAGGAGCGCGCCGCCCGCAGCCTCAAAAGCGCAGGTACGACGCAAACGGTTTCGTCAGGTTGCCCCTGCCCCATTGACCAAGGAAAGGGGCGCCCGCACACGGCGGACGCCCCCGATCCCCTGCCTCCACGGCCGTGCGCGGGGGGTAGCGTGGACTTGGGCGATCAGGCGGCCTTCTCGGCCTCGATCACTTTCTTGCCCGCGATCATCTTCGTGCCCTCGATCACTTTCTTGCCCTCGATCATCTTCGTGCCCTCGACGACCTTGGTGGCCAAAGTCGGCTTGCTCTCGACGGCGATGCGGCGCGGCTTCATCGCCTCGGGCAACTCACGCTCGAGGTCGACCTGCAGGACGCCGTCGGCCAGCGTCGCACCGACGACCTTGACGTGATCGGCAAGGCTGAAGCGGCGCTCGAAAGCGCGCGTCGCGATGCCGCGGTAGAGGTAGGTCGTGACGCCTTCGCGCGGCTCGCCGAGGTTGCCGCTGACGACGAGCAGGTTCTCCTGCGCGATGATCTCGACGTCGTTTTCGCCGAACCCGGCGACCGCCATCATGATCCGGTACGTGTCGTCGCCCGTCTTCTCGATGTTGTAAGGCGGATAGCCGGCGGCGCTCTCATCGGCGCGCAACGCGGCGTCAAACAGGTTGCTTCAGCGGTCCGACGCTCGAACGGGACAGCGGAGTTAAGTCGTAGGTACGCATAGCTCAATACCCTTCTTGAGAAGCGGTATCTCAGGTTTGCGGCGGGTCCGCCGCCCATGCGGCCAGACCCCCGCTCGCGGCTTCCGATCACTGGGATATGAAAGACTTGCCGCTGGTTGTTAAGTGGTGTGGCTGTAACAGATTTACAAGGTGTGACTGATCATTTTTACCACGGAAGTATTCCCATGGAAAAATAACGATCATGCAACACTACTGTTGCTATACAATAGATCTAAAGCACCCTGGCGCCCTCTACGCGCTGGCTGCGTCGCTCTGGCGCTGGCCACATGGCGCCCCGTTCCCGGTGGCGGCGGGATCTTCAGCATGCCATAGTGCATGCATGATCGCCAAGACAGCAAAGAGACGGAAGGCGAGCGCGAGCAATTCGCTGGCCAGTTGCCCTTGCCAGATGGGAGAGCGAAGGAGGTGCTCCTGAGTCAGCATCGGAACCGAGCCGCGACAAGCCCGTGCCCCTCTCACAGGGAGAGGAGCGTATCTTGCAGTGCCTTGGGGCGGCGGTACTCCTGCAGTGGAATGATCTGCCTACTCCCATCCAGCGGCAACTTTTTCGAGCACGCCGTTTCCGTGGGCGAGGCGCGCCAGACGGCGCAACTGAAGGAGCAGATCGCTCGCTTTCTTCACAAGTATAAAGATGACGAGCGGGGCTCGGAGTGAGCGCCGCCGGCGTGATCCGCAAAAGCTCCAGCAAGGCAGGCTCTGGTGGGCCTGGGGCGGCTCCACAGGGTGTCCGTCCGGGCGAGCCCGACAAAACTCGAGACGACTAAGATTCGATCGGCCGGCGCGCGTCCGAGCTTGCTCAGGGTGCGTATGGGCGAGTGCCGCCCTGCTGATTTGCAGCTGCGGTCAGCATCGTCTTCTGCAGCTTCTCGAATGCCCGAACCTCGATCTGGCGCACCCGCTCGCGCGCCACACCGTAGATATGGCCCAGCTCCGCAAGCGTCATGGCCTCCTCACTGAGCCGGCGCCCCTTCAGAATGTGCTGCTCGCGATCGTTGAGCGTCTCTAGCGCATTTTTCGATCAGCTCGCACCGCGGGTCTACCTAAGGGGACAATGGTCTAGACCCTTGGCCAGCAGATCGCGCCGCCATTCAAGCTCGTTCGCCTCGAGGGCCATGCTCTCCTGGTCCGGGCCGTCGGCCGCCAGCATGTCCTGCCATTCAGCCTCGCCGTCGGCCCGCATCGGCGCGGACAGCGACTGGTCCACGGCGGCGAGGCGGCGGTTCATCTTGATCACCTCGTCCTAACTCACCTTGAGTTCCCGAGCAATCCTCGTGACTGTGTCCGGTGCGAGATCGCCCTCGCCGAGGTCGCCGAGTTGGCTCTTCAGCCGGCGCAAATTGAAGAACAGCCTCTTCTGTTCGGCGGTCGTGCCCATTTTCACCAGCGAGCGGTTGTGCAGGATGTACTCCTTGATGGCAGCGTGAATCCACCACATGGCATAGGTAGCAAAGCGGAATCCCCGCTCCGGCTCGAATCTGGCAAGCGCCCGCGTCAAACCGACGTTGCCCTCGGCGACGAGGTCGGCCAGCGGCATGCCGTAGCCGCCAAACCCTCGGGCGATCTTCACCACGAGACCCAGGTGGGGCTGCCGAGCAGCTGCCCGGCGGCTTCCGGATCCTTGGCATGGCGCCAGCCTCGGGCAAGACGCCGCTCTTCATCCACGTCGAGGATCGCAAACTTCCGGGTCTGCTCGAGATACCATTCAAGATGCGGCTTCATCGCTCTGGTGCTTGAACACCTGACCCCTCGTTGTGATTTCAACTGTGACTCGCAAGCCGACTACGGGCTCGCCTGACGCACGCGACAAGCCCCCCGGCGAGAGAATCGGCCCCGAGGGGGCTTGCGCTGCCTCGCCGCCGTAACGGCGGCGGGGGGTGGCTATTGCGCCACGGTCGCCTCGTCGTTGATCTGCGCGGCTGTGCCGGTCGTGGGCATCTCGCGCTTCGCGAGCTCCGCGGCGCACAGCCCGGCCGCCTTGCGGTCATCGGCACGCGCTTTGTAATCCGTGGGGCTGCTGGCCGGCACGATGATCGCCCAGCCGCCGTCCTCGACGAACTTGCCCTGGGCGTAGGCGCTCGTGATCTCCTGCAGCGCGATCAGCTGGACGCCGGCGTCCGGCGCCGCCATGAAGCGGTCGACGCACACCACCGCGGCCAGCTCCTGACGCGCCTGTGCGGCCGAATCCTCCGCCATGTCCCGGGCACTGCCGCCGGTCACCCAGCCGCCCCAGGAGAAGCCGACGATGGTGGCGACAATGACGGAGCCCGCGCAGGCCCAGAACAGCACCGCCTTGCTCGCCCGGTACTGTTGGAAGCGCTGCGATAGAGTTTGGTTTTGACCCTGTTGGTCGTGTCGCGAGGTTGGTGGAAATTGGCTGAGGTGGCGTAGGTTCCGATCGGCAAGATCGAGAAGGAACCCACGCCATGAAGGAAGTTACGCCAGGCTTGGCATCTGCGCCATCGCCGTTC
>JBOHKK010000427.1:0-4516 GCA_050729115.1 Geminicoccaceae bacterium
CGGCGCAACAGCGCGTCCTTGCTGCGCCCGAACAGCGCCATGTCGACGCAGCTCTCGGCGCCCGACAAGGTCGCGAGCCGCGCGATCATCACGATCTCGTCGAGCTCGTGGCGCTGGGCGTTGCCGCTGCGCGGATCCTCGAGATCGGCGAAACACGCCCGAAACCGCTCCATGCCGTCCTCCTCTGCAACCAGGACGGCAAGATCAAAAGCATCTTCCATACAAAAAGATTCAACAAATCCCTTGTGCGATTCCCCTGGGAGGGGGAGCGGGCTGGGTCCGCCCACAGGAAGAACGTGCTACGATCCACGATTCGGCGGCCGCTCCAGCGCTTCCTGCTGGCGCGCGATGACGGACAGATCCGACCACACCACTTTCAAGTCTGGCAGGTCGTGGCCGACGGTGGGCTGCATCACCCTTGCCACGACCACCCCGCCGAGGCTCTCGTAGAACCGGACCGCCCGGCGGTTCTGCTCGAATACCCAAAGGTAGGCGGTGGACTTCCCTCGTCGCAGCAGCTCCTCGGCGGCGGCGACCATCAGCTTGCCGCCAACCCCCTTGGATCGCAGGCCCGGAAGGACGTGCAGATTGTCGATGTACGGGTCCGGGCGGCACCAGATCGCGATGAACCCGATGACCCCGCCGTCGTCGGCGACGATCACGACATCGTCCGGACGCATCTCGATCTCGCGCCAATGCCGGCTCCGATCGGCAGTGACGCGGTCTTCGAGGTAGGCGTCCGACAATATGCCCCGGTAGGCGTCTTGCCAGCTCGCGGCATGAACGGCTGCGATCGCCGTGCGGTCCTCGTCGTTCGCTGGCCGGATGTTCATGGCGGTCAGTCATTCATGCTCGTCAATTCGCCGCCGGCGCCATGCTGCCGTGCACCTACGAATCCGCAGCCTCGTCGGGCGTAGCGTCGGGTGCGAGCGCGCCCTCGATGGCGCCGACGTGGGCTTGCGCCGCGTGCACGGCGTCGCGCTCCAGCGTCCGGTAGCGCGCGATCAGTTCCCGGCCGAACGGCGTCAGGCGCGCGCCGCCGCCGCGGCGGCCGCCGGATTGCGCGTCGACCACCGGCCGGCGGAAGCTGGTGTTCAGGCTTTCCACGAGCAGCCACGCCCGCCGGTAGGACATCGCCATGGCGCGGCCGGCGGCCGAGATCGAGCCGGTCTCGTCGATCAGCTCGAGCAGGCGGATCTTGCCCGGGCCGACACGCCGGCCGCCCGCAAAGTCGATCCGGATCGTCAGGCGCGCGTCCATGACCGGTTTGCCTCGAGCACGGCGCCGATCGGGCCTCAGCGCGCCAGCGCCGCCGCGAGCCTGGCCCCGACCGCGTCCAGGAACTGCTCGGTGGTGAGCCACGCCTGGTCGGGCCCGATCAGGAGCGCCAGGTCCTTGGTCATCTGGCCACCTTCGACGGTGTCGACGCAGGCGCGCTCGAGGGCATGGGCGAAAGCCTCGACCGCGGGCGTGTCGTCGATCCTGGCGCGATAGGTGAGCGCGCGGGTCCAGGCGAAGATCGAGGCGATCGAGTTGGTCGAGGTCGCCTTGCCCTGCTGATGCTGCCGAAAGTGGCGGGTCACCGTGCCGTGCGCCGCCTCGGCCTCGACCGTCCTGCCGTCGGGGGTCATCAGCACCGAGGTCATCAGGCCGAGCGAGCCGAAGCCCTGGGCCACGGTGTCGCTCTGGACGTCGCCGTCGTAGTTCTTGCACGCCCAGAGGAACCCGCCGCTCCATTTGAGCGCCGCCGCCACCATGTCGTCGATCAGGCGATGCTCGTAGGTGAGCTTCTGCTCGGCGAATTTCCCGGCGAACTCGGCATCGAACACCTCCTGGAACAGATCCTTGAAGCGGCCGTCGTAGACCTTGAGGATGGTGTTCTTGGTCGACAGGTAGACCGAATAGCCGCGCATCAGACCGTAGTTGAAGGTGGCGCGGGCGAAGTCGCGGATCGAGTCGTCGAGGTTGTACATGCCGAGCGCGACGCCGCCGCCCCGGAAGCGAAAGATCTCGTGCTGCTCCGGGGCGGAGCCGTCGTCGGGGGTGAACGTCATGGTGAGCGTGCCGGGACCCGGAATCTTGATGTCGGTCGCGCGGTACTGGTCGCCAAAGGCGTGGCGGCCGATCACGATCGGCTCGGTCCAGCCGGGCACCAGACGCGGCACGTTCTTGCAGATGATCGGCTCGCGAAACACGGTGCCGCCCAGGATGTTGCGGATCGTGCCGTTGGGCGAGCGCCACATCTGCTTGAGGCCGAACTCCTGCACCCGCGCCTCGTCCGGGGTGATCGTGGCGCACTTGACCCCGACATTGTTGGCCTTGATCGCCTCCGCGGCCTCGACCGTGATCCGGTCGTCGGTGGCGTCCCGGCTCTGGATCGAAAGGTCGAAGTAGATGGTCTCAAGATCGAGGTACGGAAAAATCAGCTTGTCCTTGATCATCTGCCAGATGATCCGGGTCATCTCGTCGCCGTCGATCTCGACGATCGGCCGTCTCACCTCGATCTTCGCCATGTGGTCCCCGCTGCCCGCTCGCGCGTGCAGCCGGTTGTAGCCGACACCCGCGCCCGGCGCCAGGGTCAGAAGGGTCAGTTCCCGAGTTGGTCCCGCCGGACACGCATGGGGTCCGCTATAACCTTGACGCGCACTCTCTAGGACCATATACCTATCATAGAAGACTGATCTGAAGCTTGCTAACGCAAATTTTACTTGAAAGGCTATATCACCGTGATACATCATCTGATGATGGAACAAGGGCGAGGCCCGGAGCCGCTGTCTCCTGCGAAGGCAACGGAGTTCATTCGCTCGAAAGTCGGGCCGTCGCTCGGAGTGCACTGGACGCGACATGCGCGAGAACAGATGGCTGCACGCGATCTGCTCATGGGTGATGTGCTGCACGTGCTCAAGCACGGTTTCGTGTATGACGAGGGCGAACGTGCCACTCAGATCGGCCTGTTCAAATATCAAATGGAGAGCGTCACACCCAACTCTGGCGGCAGGACCGTGCGGGTCGTCGTCATCCCGTCCAGGAGTTGCGAGGTGAAGATCGTGACCGTCATGTGGAAAGACGAGCGCTGAGGAGAGGGCGCATCGGATGACGATGAGCTATCACTACGTGGAATGCGGGCTCGACAACGTGATGATCGAGAATATGGCTCCATGCGTCGACGATGCGGGAGAGGAGGTCTACTTCATCCCGAACATCCTTGGGCTCCACAAGGTGATTACGCATGGAATCATCACTCATGCGGTCGGCATGAGCCCGACGGAGCTGAGGTTCCTGCGCACGGAGATGGGGATGACGCAGGCGGAGCTCGCCCGGGTGGTCAAGAAGGATCACCAGACGGTCGGGCGCTGGGAGCGCGGCGAGACACCCCTGGATCAGAATGCCGAGGCGGTGATTCGCGCGATCGCCGCTCAGCGGCTCGGGATCGACCCGGAGTTGTCGATGGAGGAGATCGCCGAGCGTTGTGTGCCCTCGGCGCAGGTGGCTCGTATCCTCATCGATGGATCGGATCCTTCCGAGTACAAGCTCAAGGCAGCCTGAAGCCGATCAAGATCGTAAGTGCTCAGGCGCGCCAGATCGGATCGGTGAGCTGCTCGAGGAACGCGGCGTGCGCGGCGAGCTCCTCGGCGCTTGGAGCATGCGGCCGGGGCGGCCGGGCTACTCTGGCACGGATCACGGTCACCCGCCGGGTGGTCGCGATCGCGACCAGGCCGAGGTCCGGCTGGCGGCCACCGATCAGGCCCAGATAGCATTCCGCGAGCAGCTCGGCGTCGAGCAGGGCGCCATGTCTGGTGCGCGCCGAGAGGTCGACGTTGAAGCGGCGGCACAACGCGTCCAGACTGTTGGATGCGCCCGGAAAACGCTGCCGGGCGATCTGCAGCGTGTTGACCAGGCCGTAACCGCCGTCCAACGGCGGGCGTCCGAGGCGCGTAAGCTCGCTGTTGAGAAACGCGATGTCGAATTCGGCGTTGTGGATCACGAGGCGCGCCGGCGCCGGATTGGCGTTGCCGTCGTGGTCGAGAAACGCCAGGAACTCGTCGACGACCTCGGCGAACGCGGGCTGCTCGGCAAGGAAGGCCGAGGTCAGGCCGTGCACCTGGAGCGCATCGGCGGGCATGTCGCGCTCCGGGTTGACGTAGGTGTGAAAGACCCGGCCGGTCGGCACGTGATTGAACAGCTCGATTGCGCCGATCTCGACCACCCGGTGGCCGTCCCCCGGCACCAGCCCCGTGGTCTCGGTGTCGAGGACGATCTCCCGCATGGCGTCTCCCATCAACCGAGGCGCGTTCTACACACTTCCGCCAGGGTTGCCAAGCAGGCGTCCCGCTCAACCGGCTGAATTTCACTGCAAGCGGCCCTTCGATGTTTGCGGCGCCCCGGAAGGATCCGCCGGCCGCTCCTGGGAGCGGAGCGGGCAGTCTGGACCATTTTCCCCTTCGGTGGGCCCGCGGGCCCCGGCCCGCTCCCCCTCCCAACCACCCCAAGGGTACCATCGGTGGGTGGTTGGGAG